>DATAEI010000199.1:0-9663 GCA_036258075.1 Gaiellales bacterium | reverse complement strand
GCCGTCCGGACAGGTGCGGGATGGCCGCCACGAGCCGGCGGGTGTACGGATGGGCGGCGGTGTGAAAGAGCTCATCCGCGGAGCCCATCTCGACGATCCGGCCGGCGTACATCACGGCGACGCGCACCGCCAGCGTGCCGACGACCGCCAGGTCGTGGCTGACGTAGAGCGCGGCCGCGCCGTGCAGCGCCGCCAGCTCCCGCACCGTCCCGAGGACGTGCGCCTGGGTCGTGACATCGAGTCCGGTGGTGGGCTCGTCGAGGACGATGACGCGCGGCCGGCACGCGAAGGCCATCGCCAGGCCGATGCGCTGCTGCTGGCCGCCGGAGAGCTCGTGCGGGTAGCGGCGCAGATAGGCCGGCGCGTCCGGCAGGGCCACCTCACGCATCATCTCGGCAACGCGGTCACGGCGCTCGCTCTGACCCGCGCCGAACGAATGTGTCTCGAGCACCTCCATGAGCTGGGTGCCGATGCGAAGCGCCGGGTTGAGCGAGGCGGCCGGGTCCTGCGGAACGTAGGAGACGACGCTTCCGCGCAGGCGGCGGCGCTCGGCCGGCCCCATCTGGAGCACGTCCCGGTCGCCCACGGTGACCGACCCCGCCGAGATCTCGGCGCCGCGGCGGGTGTGACCGAGGATCGCGAGCCCGGCCGTGGTCTTGCCGGAGCCCGACTCGCCGACGAGGCCGAGCACCTCGCCGGGCTGGATCGAGAACGAGACGTCGTCGACGATGTCCGTGTCGGTGCCGCGCAGCGAGACGCGTAGACCCGAGACGACGAGCGCGGGGGCCGGCGCGCTCACTCGCCGCCCCTCGAGCGGTCGATGCCGACGGCGGCCCGGGCGATGCCGTCGCCGACGAGGCCCGTGCCGATCGTGAGGAGCGCGATCGCCACAACCGGCAGGACGACGCCCCACGGCTGGCTGACGAGCGCCAGCCGGTTCTCCTGGATCATGAAGCCCCAGTCGGCCCCGTTCTGGTTGGGTGCGAACCCGAGGAACGCCAGGCCGGCGATGAGGCCGATCGAGTAGGTGAGGCGCAGATTCATCTCGACGAGCAGCGGGCTCAGCGTGTTGGGCATGACCTCGCCGACCAGGATCCGGAAGCGCGGCACGCCCAGCGCCTCGGCGGCGGCGACGAAGTCGCGCTCGACGATCGGCTGCGCGGCGCCGCGGGCCACCCGCGCGACGCGCGGCATGGTCGTGAGGCCGACGGTGAGGATGATGAGCCATGTCTGGGGGCCGACCGTGGCGATGGCGACCAGCGCCAGCATGATCTGCGGGAAGGCCAGGATGACGTCCATCGCCCGCATGAGGATGTCGTCGAGGATGCTCCGCGAGTAGGCGGCGATCAGGCCGACGAGCCCGCCCAGGATGAGCCCGATCGCGGTCGCCGCGACCGCCATCCCGAGCACCTCGCGCCCGCCCCACAGGAAGCGGCTCCAGACGTCCTGGCCGATGTGGTCGGTGCCGAACCTGGCCGCGTCCGTCGGGCCGGTGTTCGGGGCGCCGACGAAGTCGGTCGGGCTGTGAGGAGCGAAGAACGGCCCGAAGAGGGCGACCGCCACGAGGATGACGACGAGCGCCAGCCCGATCCGCGTGCGCCAGAGGTGCGACGCCGAGCGGAGGAGCGCCCCCGCCGGCCGCCGGGCGGTGATGACCTCGGGCTCGGGGGTGACGGCGATGTCGGTGGCGGTGGAGGCCATCAGAGCCGCGTCCTCAGCCGGGGGGTGACGATGATCGTGGCGATGTCGGCCATCAGGTTGAGCACGACGTAGACGGCGGCGATCAGCATCGAGAGCGCCTGCACCACCGGCAGGTCCTGCGTCGAGACGGCGTCGCGCAGCGCGCCCCCGATCCCCGCGTAGTTGAAGACGTACTCGACGACGATCACACAGCCGGCCAGATAGGCGAGGTTGATCGCAATCACCTGGAACGTCGGGCCGAGCGCGTTGGGGAGCGCATGGCGGACGATGACGGTCCGCTCGGGCAGGCCCTTGAGCCTCGCCATCTCGACATAGTCGGACTCGAGCACCTCGATCATCGACGCCCGCATGATCCGCACCACGTAGGGCGTCACCGCCAGCACGAGCGTGGCCGTCGGCAGGATCATCGCCTGCATGTCGTCCCACGGCCGCCCGCCCGGCGGGATGATCGTGATCGCCGGCAGGAAGCCGGTGAAGACCGTCGTCGAGAAGATGACGACCAGGCTGATCCCGACGACGAACTCGGGGAGCGCGGCGAAGACGAGGGTCGTCAGCGAGCTCGTGACGTCGAACGTGCGATCGCGCCGGAGTGCCGCGTAGGAGCCGATCGCGATCGAGATCGGGATCGAGATGATCCCGGACAGGAACACGAGGAAGGCCGAGTTCACGACCTTGTCGCCGAGCAGGTCGGAGACCGGCTCCTGGGCGGCGAGTGAGTTCCCCGCATCACCGTGCAGAAGCCCGGTGATCCAGTCCACGTACTGCGACAGGACCGACCCGCTCAGGCCGAGCTGCTCGCGCAGCGCCTTCAGGCTGGCCGGCGTCGCCGTCCGGCCCAGGATGGACCGGGCCGGGTCTCCCGGCAGCGCCTGCGTGGCGGCGAACACGACCACCGACACGAGGAACAGCACCAGCACGCCAAGCAGGAGCCGCCGGACGACGAACCCGGCGATGCCGCCCAGCTTCACAGGCCGGCCTTACGCGAACCAGATCGTGCGGAAGCCATGGCCGAACGTGTCGAGGTTCAGCGTCGCCTTGCTCACCTTGAAGCCCTGCACCTTGGACGAGTGCGCGTCCACGAGGTTGTTGAAGAACGGGATGATGTACCCGCCCACCTCGTACTCGGCCTTCTGCATCTCGTGGATGATGTCGCAGCGCTTCGTGGCGTCAGTTTCCTTCAGCGCCTGCTGGTACAGGCTGATGTAGTCCGAGCCCTCGCCGGACTTGGGCGGCCAGTGGGTCTCGTTGTACGGGCACGGCGGCGGCAGCATGCCGAGGCCGACCTGCGGCAGGTAGCCGCGCGTCCCCCAGAAGTCGACCGAGAAGGCGAGCTTCAGGTACTGGTCGCCGTAGTAGTTCGGGTCGTTCTTCACGTTGACCGTGACGCCGGCGGCCTTGCACTGGGCTGCAAACACGTTCGCCGAGTCGACCATGCCCGCGGCGCCGTTGGTCGTGTGCAGGTCGACGGTCATGCCGTCCTTGCCGGCCGACTTGAGGAGCGACTTTGCCTGCTCGATGTCCTGCTCGCGCTGGGCGAGGTCGGACGAATAGCAGGCGTCGAACGGGGCGAAGAGGTCGTTCGCGACCCGGCCGTGGCCCGACAGCACCTGCTCGAGCAGCGCCTGGCGGTCGGCCATGAGCCGGAACGCCTGGCGGACACGCACGTCCGTGAAGGGATCCATGTCGATCGCCATGCAGAGCGGCAGCCAGCCGCCGCCGTCGCCCTCGAGGATCGAGATCCCCTGCGCCTTGGCGGTGTCGATCTGCGCGAACGGGATGTCCGTGATGGCGTCGATCTGGCCGGCCAGGAGCGCGTTCACCTGCGCCGCCGAGTCGGCGAAGTCGGTGACGGTGACCTGGTCGAACCATGGGCCGTCGGATGGGGGCCGCCAGTAGTTCGGGTTGCGGACGGCCACGCTCTGCTGGCCCGCCGTGAAGCTCTGCACCTTGTAGGGGCCCGTCCCGACCCACTTCAGGGGGCCCTTGCGCTCGTAGCCCACAGGGACGATGCCGTTGAAGTACTGGCCGAGCTGATCGGGGATCGTGGAGTCGGGCTGCTTCAGGGTGATCCGGACGGTGTTGGCGTCCATCTTCTTGAGGCCCTTGGGGTCGACCGAGCCCAGGCCCGCCGCGCCGAACAGGCCTTCCTTCGGGTTCAGGATCCGCTGGATCGAGTAGATGACGTCGTCGGCTGTGAGCGTCTTGCCGTTGTGGAACTCGATGCCGGAGCGGATCCGGACGTCGACCTGGCCCGCCACCGACGAGTCGACCTCTTCGGCGAGGCCGTCCGTGCCGAGCTTGTAGTCCTCGTCATAGGTCATGAGCGTCTCCCAGCTTCCGATCAGGCGAGCCTGGTCGGGCTTGGTGACGATGCTCTGGCCGTCGATGATGTCGCTGGCACCGCCGCCGGTCACGCCGAGGCGGAAGTTGCCGCCCTTCTTGGGCGTGCCGGCCGGCGCAGAGCTGCCGCCGCTGCCGCCGCCGCTCGACGCTCCGCCGCCGCCGCAGGCCGCGAGCCCGCCTGCGAGGAGGACGCCGCCGGCGCCCATGAGCAGCTCGCGCCGCGAGAGGGAGAGCCGGTCGAGATCGATGCCGGCGTCTGGGGTGCGGTTGTCCACCATCGAGCGAGCTCCCTTCGTGGTCTGGCGCGAAGTCCACGGGCGTGCTCCCGCCGTCCGCGGAACGGCGCCGATAATCCTCCGTCGCAGCCTCCATGTCAAGCGACTGGTGTTCGCGATGTGAACGGTCTGTGCGGAAGGTGCGCCATGCTGCACCTCCGATCCGTCCCGCAGATTCGTTGCCCACGCAGGCGTCGAGGCCGGTATAGTGGCCGCCGACCGGCGTGCGGTCGTCTCACAACCAGGTTCGGGATGCGAACGATGAGTGTGGATCGTGCAGCAGGCGGCGGATCTCGGAGCTCCGGGGCGGGGCACCGGGTCCAATCCGTCGAGCGCGCCGTGGCGCTCTTGAAGGCGACGGCGGCTGCGCCCCACCCCGCGAGCGTGTGGGAGCTGGCCCGGGCCTGCGGGGTGAACCGCAGCACCGCGTGGCGGCTGCTGGCGACCCTCGAGGCGCAGGGCCTCGTCGAGCGCGACCCGGTCACCCAGCGTTACACCGTCGGGTACGAGGCGATCCAGATCGCCGGGGCCGCCGACTACGACGGGCTCGCCCGGCGGGTGCGGCCGCTGCTCCAGCGGGTGGCCGAGACGTCCGGGGAGAGCGTCACCCTGGCCGCGGCGCGCCGCTTCAGCCTGGTGTACATCGACCAGGTCGATCCCCCGGGCCCGCCGAGCCCCGACTGGAACGGCCGCTCGCTCCCGCTCCACGCGACGTCGTCGGGCAAGGTGTTCCTCGCATGGCTGCCCGAGGAGGAGCGCGACGCGGTGCTCGCGCCGCACCTCGAGGCGTACACGGCGCGGACGATCACCGACCGCGCCCGGCTCGACCGGTCGCTGGCCGAGATCCGCCGGCTCGGGTACGGCACGTGCGTCGGCGAGCTCGAGGAGTTTCAGAACGGCGTCTCGGCGGCGGTGCTCGACCGCCTGATGCGGCCGATGGTCATCGTGAACATCTGGGGCCCGAGCCCGCGGGTCACGCAGAAGCGGCTGCCGGTGCTCGGGCGGATGGCGCTCCAGGCCGCACACGACGTGGGGTTGATGCTCGTATGAACTGGGAGGCCTTCATCACGTGCGCCGTCACCGGCGCGGGCGACACCACCGGCCGCAGCCCGCTCGTCCCCGTGACCCCCGAGGCGATCGCCGACGCCGCGATCGAGGCGGCCCGGGCCGGGGCCGCGGTCGCCCACATCCACGTGCGCGATCCCGAGACAGGCCGCGGCTCGCGCGATCCGGCGCTCTACCGGCGGGTCGTCGAGCGGGTGCGGGGCGCCGACGTCGACGTGGTCCTCAACCTGACGGCCGGGATGGGCGGCGACCTCGTGCTCGGCGGCTCCGAGGCGCCGCTCCCGCTCGACCCGGACGGCACCGATCTGGTGGGCGCCCACGAGCGGCTGGTGCACGTCGAGGAGCTCCTCCCCGAGATCTGCACGCTCGACTGCGGCAGCATGAACTTCGCGGCCGGCGGCGACTACGTGATGGTCAACACGCCCGAGATGCTGCGGGCGATGGCGGGCCACGTGCGCGAGCTGGGCGTGCGACCCGAGCTCGAGGTGTTCGACACCGGCCACCTCGTCACGGTCAAGGAGCTGATCCGCGACGGCCTGGTCGACGAGCCGGCGCTGATCCAGCTCTGCACCGGCATCCCGTACGGCGCGACGGACGACCTCGGCACGCTGCTTGCGATGGTGCACCAGCTGCCGCCGGGCGCGATCTACTCGGTCTTCTCGATTGGCCGGATGCAGCTGCCGTTCGTCGCGATGGCCGTGCTGGCGGGCGGGAACGTGCGTGTCGGCCTCGAGGACAACCTCTACCTGCGCCGCGGGGAGCAGGCCTCGAACGGGGCGCTGGTGGAGCGGGCCGTCGCGATCCTCGAGGCGATGAACGTCCGCATCCTCGGCCCCGAGGAGGTGCGCGACAAGCTCGGGCTCAGGCGGCGTGGCTGACGCCGCCGCGCCCCGCGCGGTCGGGCTGCTCGGCGCGGGCGTCATCGGCGCGGGCTGGGCCGCCCGGTTCCTGCTGCACGGCGTCGACGTGCGGGTGTTCGACCCCGACCCACGGGCCCACGAGCACGTGCGGTCGGCCGTCGAGAACGCCCGCCGCGCGTACACGACGCTCATCGCTGCGCCGCTTCCCGCGGAGGGCACGCTCACGGTCGCGGCCGGCCCCGAGGACGCCGCCCGCGGCGCCGGCTTCGTCCAGGAGAGCGTCCCCGAGCGCGAGGAGCTGAAGCGCGACCTCCTGGCCGCCGCGGGAGCGGTCACGCCGCCTGACGTGGTCATCGCGTCGTCGACGTCCGGCCTCCTGCCGTCGCGGCTCCAGGACGGCGTGCCGCATCCGGAGCGCGTGGTCGTCGGCCATCCGTTCCACCCGGTCTACCTGCTGCCGCTCGTCGAGGTGTGCGGCGGCGCCGAGACCTCGCCGGCGGCCCTCGAGCGGGCTGAGGACGTCTACCGCGCAATCGGCATGGCGCCGCTGCGGGTGCGCAAGGAGATCGACGGGTTCGTCGCCGACCGGCTGCTCGAGGCGCTGTGGCGCGAGGCGTTGTGGCTCGTGGCGGACGGCGTCGCCACCGTCGGCGAGATCGACGACGCGATCAGGCTCGGAGCCGGCCTGCGGTGGTCGTTCATGGGCACGTTCCTCGCCTACCGCATGGCCGGCGGCGACGCCGGGATGCGCGGCTTCCTGGAGCACTTCGGGCCGGCGCTCCAGTGGCCGTGGACGAAGCTCACCGACGTGCCAGACCTGTCGCCCGAGCTGGTCGACCGGGTGACCGCGCAGTCCGACGCCCAGGCCGGCGGTCGCTCGCTCGCCGACCTCGAGCGCGAGCGCGACGACTGCCTGGTCGCCGTCATCCAGGCGCTGCGCTCATGCGACGCGGGCGCCGGTGCCGTCCTGGCCGCACACGAGGCCCGGCTGCGCGAGGCGTGAAACACCGGGGCGTGGTCCGCTTGTTCCAGAATGGCTCGGCGGCGTCACGACGGCGTGACGCTTTCGATGCAGCACTTCAGGCGAGGAGCCGGCGCAGCAGCTCCTCGTCGATCGTCTCGACGATCTCGTCCGCCAGCCTGAGCCGCTCGGGCGGGAGCGTCCGGGCGAGCGCGACGCAGTGGACACCGGCGGACTTGGCGGAGGTGACGCCGGCCTCGGTGTCCTCGAAGGCGACGACATCGGCGGCGACGAGGCCGGGCACGTCGCGCGCCAGGATCGAGACGGCGAGCTCGTAGCTCTCGGGGTGCGGCTTGCCGCGGGCGACGTCGCCGTCGTCGACGATCGCGCGAAAGCAGTCCGAGAGGCCGGCGGCGGCGACGACCGGCTCGATCTCGGCGCGGGTCGCGCCCGAGACGACCGCGACGGGAACACGCGAGGCGGCGAAGCGAACCGCCGCCCGCATGGCCTCCGACACGGTCGTGCCGTCGGTCACGGCACCGCGATAGCGGTCGATCCGCTCGCGCACGATCGCATCGAGATCGTCGCGGTCGCCGAGCCAGGCGCGGACGATCTCGTGCTCGGAGAGACCCGCGAGGCGCGCGTAGTACTCCTCGCGTCCCAGCGGCCGGCCGTGGTCGGCGAAGAGCGCGGCGTAGACGCCGAACAGGATCTCCTCGTCGTCGGAGAGCGTGCCGTTGAAGTCGAAGGTGACCGCCCGGCATGCCATCGCGGCCGCCACCCTACGAGACCGCCCGGACGAGCGCCGTCGTCGTCGCCGCGGCGGCGACGACGGCCAGGAACGGCGCCCGCACGGCCACCGCGGCCGCCGCGACCCCGAGCCCGGCCGCGCGGGCATCCACCGTGAGGTCGTGCCCGCTCGCGAACGTCTGGGTGGCGACGAGCGCGGAGAGCAGCGCCACCGGCAGGAGCGCGCCGATCCGGCGGACGCGCGCGTCGGCGAGCACGCGTTGCGGCACCGACATACCGGCGAGCTTCAGGGCGTAGCAGCCGGCGGAGGCAAGCAGGACGGCGCCCCACATCAGCGCGACCGCACCGGCGGCCGGAGGCCCGCCGCGACCGCGACGAGCGCCGCGATCAGCACGGGGACGCCGGCAGCGACGAAGGGCACCGAGGCGAGCGCGGCGGCAGCGGCGACCGCGGCCACGAGCGCCGTCTCGCGATGCATGAGCCGCGGCGCGACCAGGGCGAGGAACGCTGCCGGCGCGGCCGCGTCGAGGCCCAGCGAGCGCGGGTCGGCGAGCGCGCTGGCCCCGGCCGCGCCGACCACCGTGCCGATGTTCCAGCAGATGAAGACCGCGAGCCCGGTCGCCCAGAACCCCAGCCGTCCGGCGCGCGGATCCTCCCGGGCGGTCGCCATGGCGGTGCTCTCGTCGATCACGAGATGGGCCGCGCTGAGCCTGCGAAGCCCGCGAGCCCGCAGGAGCGGCGAGAGACGCACGCCGTAGAGCGCGTTTCGCGTCCCCAGCAGCACCGCCGTTGCCACGCCGGCCGACGCGGCGCCGCCCGTCCCCACCACCCCGACGAGCGCGAACTGCGAGGCGCCCGTGAACATCGCAAGCGAGAGGACGCACGTCTGGGCGACCGAGAAGCCGGCCGTCTGCGCGATGGCCCCGAACGAGAGCGCGTACGCGCCGGTGGCGACGCCGATGCCGGCGGCGTCGCGCACGACGGCTGCCCGAACCGCCGGCCAGATGTCCCGCTGCTCGGGCACGTCTGGCACCATACGGCGTCGTGCCGCCGATCCGCTTCGCCGACTTCGACGCCCTGACATTCGACTGCTACGGCACGCTCGTCGACTGGGAGAGCGGCATCGCGGCGGGCATCCGCGCGGCCGTCGGCGATCGTGGCCTCGAGGGCTCGGACGGCGAGCTGCTCGAGGCCTACGGGCGCCACGAGGCGGTGCTCGAGAGCGGCGGCTACCTGCGGTACCGCGAGGTGGTGGCCGATGCCCTCCGCGGCATCTGTGTCGAGCAGGGCATCGAGGTGTCGGATGCCGAGGCGGCCGCGTTCGGTGACTCGGTCGGCGACTGGCCGCCGTTCCCGGACTCGGCGAAGGCCCTGGCCGCCCTGAAGCAGCGGTTCCGGCTCGGCGTCATCACGAACTGCGACGACGACCTGTTCGCGCGGTCACAGGCCAGGCTCGGCGTCGAGTTCGACTGGGTCATCACGGCCCAGCAGGCCGGGAGCTACAAGCCCAGCGTCCGGAACTTCGAGCTCGCGTTCGAGCGGATCGACGTCCCGCGCGAGCGGATCCTGCACGTCGCCCAGAGCCTCTTTCACGACCACGTGCCGGCCAAGCAGCTGGGCATGACGACCGTCTGGATCGACCGCCGCGGCGACGCCGGCCGAGGCGGCGCGACGCCCGCCGCCGACGCGAGCCCCGACATGACCTTCC
>DATAEI010000198.1:0-6083 GCA_036258075.1 Gaiellales bacterium | reverse complement strand
GCCCGAGATCTGGGAACAGACCGGCGGCGGCATCGACGCGTTCGTGATCTCGGTCGGCACGGGCGGCACGATCTCGGGGACGGCGCGCTACCTGCGGGAGCAGAAGCCGGACCTGCTCGTGGTCGGCGCCGACCCGGAAGGCTCGATCTACTCCTCGCCGGCCGTCCACCCGTACCTGGTCGAGGGGATCGGCGAGGACTTCTGGCCCGCGACCTACGACCCCGACCTCGTCGACGAGTACGTGACCGTGTCCGACCGCGACTCCTTCCTCACCGCACGCGCGCTCGCGCGCGAGGAAGGCCTGCTCGTGGGCGGCTCCGGCGGCACGGCGGTCTACGCCGCCCTCGAGGTCGCGCGGCGGATGGAGCCCGGGCAGACCGTCCTCACGCTCGTCCCCGACGGCGGGCGCGCGTACCTCTCGAAGTTCCTGAACGACAACTACATGATCGAGTACGGCTTCCTCGAGCGGGACGCGCCGGCGCCGACGGTCGACGAGGTGCTGCGGGCCAAGCACGGCGGCGAGGTGCCGGAGCTCGTCACGATCGAGTCGCATCACAAGGTCGGCGAGGCCATCTCGCTCATGCAGCGCTACTCGATCTCGCAGCTTCCGGTGGTGCGCGCGCACCCCGCCGAGTCGCTGTCGGACGTGGTCGGGTCGCTGCGCGAGCGCGGCCTGCTCGACCGGGTGTTCAAGAACCCCGACGCGCTGAACGACGAGGTCTCGCAGGCGATGCAGCCGCCGCTCGCGGCCGTCGACGCCGCCGACAACCTCGATCGAGTGTTCTCCGACCTCTCCGGCGGGAGCCCGGCGGTGGTCGTCGCCCGGGGAGGGCGGCCGGCGGGGATGCTCACCCGGTCCGACCTGCTCGAGTATCTCGCGCGCGCCCGGAACGGTTCTTGAGCCTGTCGGTCGCGGCGCTCCGCCGCCACGTCGTGGCGGCGCAGGGGTACACCACGCGCTACCGGACCGCCGGGCCCGACGACGTGGCGGCCGCGATCCGGCGCCTCTCGGCCGTCCAGCTCGACTCGATCTCGACCGTGGAGCGGGCCCACAGGCTGACCCTCCTCTCGCGGGTCGGGCGCTACCCGCCGCGCACCGTGTCGGCGCTGCTTCGCTCGGGGCGGGTGTTCGAGTACTGGGCGCACGAGGCGTGCCTGCTCCCCATCGAGGACTGGCCGCTGGCGCGAAGCAGGATGCTCTCGCGGCCCGACCATCCGTGGTGGGGGGACGTGATCGACCGCGACCGTGCGCTGGCCGACCGGATCATGGGCGAGATCCGCGAGCGCGGGCCCCTCGGCTCGCGCCACTTCGAGGGCGGCCCGAACGTCGGCGGCATGTGGAACCTGAAGCCGGCCAAGCGGATGCTGGAGGCGCTGTGGTCGTCGGGCCGGCTCGTGATCGGCGCCCGGGACGGCTTCCAGCGCATGTACGACCTCCCGGAGCGTGTGATCCCGGACGAGGTGCTGGGCGCGCCGGTGCCGGGCCGGGACGAGGTGATGCGCGGGCTGGTGCTGCGGGCGGTGCAGGCGCGCGGCGCCCTCACGGAGTCGGGGGTCGTCGAGCACTGGCGGCTGAAGGGCGGAGTCGCGGCGATCCGGCCCTTCGCGGACGCGCTCGTCGCCGCGGGCAAGCTTCGGCGTGAGGACGTCGGCGACGGCGGCGCGCCCGTCCTGCTTCCGGCCGATGCCGACGTCGAGTCGGCCCGGCCGGCCGGTACCGTGCTGCTCTCGCCGTTCGACAACCTGCTCTGGGACCGGCCGTTCGCCGAGCGCGTGCTCGGGTTCAGCCACCTGATCGAGGTCTACAAGCCCGCCCCCGAGCGCCGCTACGGCTACTACGTGCTCCCGCTTGTCATCGGCGACCGCGTCGCCGGCCGGGCCGACGTGAAGGCCGACCGCAAGGCCGGCGTCCTGCGGCTCCAGGCCTGGCATCCGGAGTCGCGGCGGCGCTCGGCGGCCCGCGACGAGGCGCTCGAGCGGGCGTTCGCGCGCCTGGCCCGCCAGCTGGCGCTCGAGCCCGCCGCCGGCTGACGCTCGGGGCTACGCTGGCTGACGGGATGCGGATCTGGGACGTCGACCCGCGCGTGCTCTGTCGCCAGCACCTGCTCGGCGAGCACAGCGAGCTGCACGCACTGTGGTCGATCCTGACCGGGGGCCGCAGCGGCTTCCGCCGCCATCGCGAGACGCTGCGCTGGGAGGGCCGGCTCCGCGCCCTTGCCCGCCGCCACGAGCTGCTCGTGGCGGAGATGGAGCGGCGGGGATTCTCGCACCGGTCGCCGCTCGACGTGGCGCTCGCGAGCGGGGCGGACGTCCAGACCGAGTTCGTCGACCCGCCCGACCGCCAATTGGCGCTCCTTCGGGCCAAGCCGTGCCCGTGCCCGATCGAGCCGGGCGCCTCCGCGGGCTAGACTCGGCGCCGGTGGACTTCGAGACCCGCGCCATCCATGCCGGCCAGGAGCCGGACCCGCACACCGGCGCGGTGACGACCCCGATCTACGCGACGTCCACCTACGCGCAGAAGGCCGTCGGCGAGTTCACGTACGACTACTCGCGCACCGCGAACCCGACCCGCGAGGCCTTCGAGGCGTGCCTGGCGTCGCTCGAGGGCGCGGATCATGGGATCGCGTTCGGCTCGGGCATGGCCGCGACCACGACAGTGATGCACCTGCTCGACGCCGGGGCGCACGTCGTCGCGGTGAACGACGTCTACGGCGGCACGTACCGGCTCTTCTCGAAGGTGTATGAGCCCAAGGGGTACCGCTTCACCTACGTCACGGCCGACGAGTGCAATGCCGGCCTGGGCGCGACGCTCGACGGCGCGGCGATGCTGTGGCTCGAGACGCCGACGAACCCGCTCCTGAACGTGGTCGATCTGCGCGCGGCCTCGGAGGCGGCACACGCCGCCGGGGCGATCGTCGTGGTCGACAACACGTTCGCCTCGCCGTACCTCCAGCGGCCGCTCGAGCACGGCGCCGACATCGTCGTCCACTCGACGACCAAGTACCTGGGCGGCCACTCCGACCTCGTCGGCGGCGTCGCGGCGACCTCGAACGCGGAGCTGGCCGAGCGGCTGCGCTTCCTTCAGAATTCGCTGGGAGCGATCCCGGGGCCGTTCGATGCGTGGCTCGCGTTGCGCGGCCTGAAGACGCTCGCGGTGCGGATGCGCGCCCACTGTGCGAACGCCGGGCAGATCGTCGAGTTCCTCCAGGCCCACCGGGCGGTCGAGCGCGTCCTCTACCCGGGCCTCGCCGACCACCCGGGGCACGCGATCGCCGCCCGCCAGATGGACGGATTCGGCGGCATGGTCTCGTTCCTGGCCGGCTCCGAGCAGGAGGCGCTGGCGCTGGTCGCCCGCACGAAGATCTGGACGCTGGCGGAGAGCCTGGGCGGCGTCGAGAGCCTGATCGAGCACCCCGGCCAGATGACCCACGCCTCGACGGCGGACTCGCCGTTCGCCGTCCCCGCGACGCTCGTGCGCCTCTCCTGCGGGATCGAGTCGGCCGGCGACCTGATCGCCGACCTGGATCAGGCGCTCGCCGCTCGATAACGAGCGGGGGCTGACCCCGATCGCTCGCGCTACGCGGCGAGCTCGTCCGCGTGGCCCTCCTCGAGGCGCTCGACCTCGGCCACGACGGCGCGGCGGCTCGCGCCGAAGCGGGCCGCGCCGATCAGGATCGCGCCCACGACAAGGACGGCCGCACCGAAGATGAGAAGCAGGTTGTCCGTCATGTCGCCCTGCCCTTCGCGGGCCGGCGCCAAACCCCTGCGTTAACAGGATTCGCCGTCCCGGCTGACCTTTCGTCCCCCGCACGAAAGAGCTTTCGAGTCGCCCCTACAGCTCCTCCGTCCGGCTTCGACCTACTCGGCTGCCCTGGACGGCGCAGTGGTGAAGGTACGACACCCCGCGACGGCGTGCAACTCGAAATTTCTCGCTCTTTGCGAACTTCGGCGTGATCGTTCGTTTGCTAATCTTTCGAGCTCGAATGAGTTCTCGCGCCCAGGCACCTCCCCGGCCGCCCGCTCTCAGGGCGGTCCGTCATGTCGACCGGCTGGCACAGGCGGCCGCCGACCGCATCGCCCGCGAGCACGGCCTCACGATGCAGCAGTGGGAGCTCCTGGCGCGCCTGCGCCGCGCCGGCGGCGCCGTCGACCTCCGCCAGCTCTGCTGCAGCTTCGGCGTCGCGCCGCCCACGCTCACCGCGCTCCTCGACGCCGCCGAGGACCGCGGCTTCATCCTGCGCTCGCCGCATCCCGACGACCGCCGCCGGCGGCGAGTCGAGCTGACGCCGGCCGGCGACACGGCGCTCGCGGCGACGCCCCATCTCGGCCGGGAGGTCGGCCGCAGGATGACCGCCGGCTTCAGCGAGGACGAGCGGTCGCTCCTGGCCGAGCTCCTGGAGCGGTGCGCGACCAACCTGGAGGCGGCGCGGTGAACGACGGCTCCGGCCGCAGGATCGCGCGGCTCTTCAAGCCCTACCGGGCCCGGCTCTCCGGCCTCCTGGGCCTGATCGTGATCTCGGCCGGCCTCGGCGTCATCCCGGCGTTCCTCCTGCGCGACCTCCTGAACAACGTCCTCGCGAACCCGGGCGCGATCGACACGACCCGGCTCGATCTCCTGGTCGCCGGGATGGTGGCGATCCCGATCCTGACCGGCGTGATCGGCGTCGCCCAGACGTGGCAGTCGAACCTCGTCGGCCAGCGCGTCATGCACGACCTGCGCGCCTCCGTCTACGAGCACCTCCAGCGGCTCTCGCTCGCCTTCTTCACCCGGACGCGCACCGGCGAGGTGCAGTCGCGGATCGCAAACGACATCGGCGGCGTGCAGAGCGTCGTCACGACCACGGCCACGTCGATCGTCTCGAACGTGACCACCGTCGTCGCCACGGCCGCGGCGATGATCCTGCTCGACTGGCGGCTCGCGGCGGCGGCGTTCGCGCTCCTCCCGATCTTCGTCGTCATGACGCGCCGCATCGGCCGCCTGCGCAAGGAGATCACCACCACGAAGCAGGGCACGCTCGCCGACATCTCGGCGCTGGTCGAGGAGTCGCTCTCGGTGTCGGGCGTGCTCCTCGCAAAGACGATGGGGCAGACCGGCGACCTGACCCGCCGGTTCACGAACGAGAGCACCCGCCTCGCCGACCTCGAGATGCGCTCGCGCATGGCCGGACGGTGGATGATGGCGTCGATCCAGACCACGTTCGCCGTGATGCCGGCGCTCGTCTACGGCGTGGCCGGCCACCTGCTCGCGTCGGGCAACGCGTCGATCTCGATCGGGACGCTGGTCGCGTTCACCACGCTCCAGACCCGGCTCTTCTTCCCGGTCAACTCGCTGCTCGGCGTCCAGGTCGACGTGCAGACGTCGCTCGCGCTCTTCGACCGCGTCTTCGAGTACCTCGACCTGCCGGTCGACATCGAGGAGCGCGACGACCCGGTGACGCTCGACCGCTCGCAGGTCCGCGGCGAGGTCGAGTTCCGGGACGTCAGCTTCGGCTACGACCCCGACGCGGCGCCGACGCTGGACGGCATCTCGTTCACCGCCGCCCCCGGCACCAAGGTCGCCGTCGTGGGCGAGACCGGGGCCGGGAAGACGACGCTCGGCTACCTCGTCGCCCGCCTCTACGACACGACCGCGGGCGCCGTCACGGTCGACGGCGTCGACGTGCGCGACCTGTCGTTCGCCTCGCTCCGCGAGACGGTGGGCGTCGTCTCGCAGGAGACCTACCTCTTCCACGGCTCGGTGCGCGACAACCTGCGCTTCGCCCGGCCGGGCGCGACCGACGAGGAGATCGAGCGCGCCGCGCGGGCTGCCCGCATCCACGACCACCTCGCGTCGCTCCCCGAGGGCTACGACACCGTCGTCGGCGAGCGTGGCTACCGCTTCTCCGGCGGCGAGAAGCAGCGGCTCGCGATCGCGCGGGCGGTGCTGCGCGACCCGCCGGTCCTGGTGCTGGACGAGGCGACGAGCGCGCTCGACGTCGAGACCGAGCGGGCGGTGCAGGACGCCCTCGACCAGCTCAGCGAGGGGCGGACGACAATCGTGATCGCCCACCGCCTGAGCACGATCCGCGACGCCGACCTGATCC
>DATAEI010000197.1:0-10885 GCA_036258075.1 Gaiellales bacterium | reverse complement strand
CCTGGGCGTCCCTCTGGCAGACTGGCGCGATTCCGTGATGCGATACCTGGACGGCGAGCGGTGAAGGGCGTGGTGCTGGCCGGCGGCCTGGGCACCCGCCTGGGGCCGATGACGCACGTCGCCAACAAGCACGTGCTCGATCTCTATGACGAGCCGATGATCCACTTCCCGGTGCGGACGCTCGCCCGGGCCGGCGTCACGGAGCTCGTGGTGGTCGTCGGCCGGTACGGCGACCAGGTGCAGACGGTGCTCGGCGACGGCTCCGGGCTGGGTGTCTCGATCGAGTACGCCCACCAGGAGGGCGAGTCGGGGATCGCCGACGCGCTCGCACAGGCGCGGCCCCACATCGGCGACGACCGCATCGTCGCCATCCTCGGCGACAACCTGTACCAGGACGACCTGCGGCCGTACGTCGAGGCGTTTCGCTCGCAGCCCGCCGGCGCGCGGATCCTGCTGAAGCAGGTCGAGGACGCGCGCCGCTTCGGCGTCGCCACGGTGGACGGCGACCGCATCACCGGGATCGAGGAGAAGCCCGCCGAGCCGAAGAGCGACCTCGCGGTGACGGGCTGCTACATGTACGACGCGCGCGTCTTCGAGATCGTGGACGGGCTCGAGCCCTCCGCCCGCGGCGAGCTCGAGATCACCGACGTGAACAACGACTACGTCGCCCGCGGCGAGATGGCGTTCGACATCCTGCCCGGCTGGTGGACGGACGCCGGCACGCACGCCTCGAAGCTCAAGGCCTCGATCCTGGTCGCCCTCACCAAGGGCGTCACGTTTCACGCGTAGCGGACCGGCTCAGGCCGCGTCTCGCAGCGTCTCGTCGGCGAGGCCGAGGACGGCGAGCAGCGAGTCGACCACAGCCGGGTCGAAGTGTGAGCCGGCGCTCCGGCGGAGCTCGGCCGCGGCGTCATCGGGCGTCCTGGCGCCGGAGTAGGGCCGGGCCGCCGTCATCGCGGCGTACGCGTCGGCGGCGGCGATGATCCGCGCCTCGATCGGGATCGTGTCGCCGGCGAGGTCGTCGGGATAGCCGCCGCCCGTGTAGCGCTCGTGGTGGTGGCGGACACCGGGCGCAGCGTGGCGGAGGGCCGCCACCCGGCCGACCACCGCGGCACCGATGGCAGGATGCGTGCGCATGCGCGCCCACTCCGCGGCGTCGAGTGGGCCGGGCTTCGTCAGGATCTGCTCGGCGATCGCGAGCTTGCCGACGTCGTGCAGCCAGCCGCCGAGCCGGCAGCGCTCGACCGTGCGCTGCGGTAGCCCGAGGTGCTCGGCCGTCCGTGCAGCCAGGTCGGCCACCAGCTCCGAATGCTCCTCGGGGACGCCCTCGCGCAGGCTGCTTGCGAAGGCCAGGGCCCGGGCCAGCCCAAGCGCCTCGGACTCGGCCGACGACGCGCCGGCGGCGCCCGTGACGGGCACGGTCGACACGCGGTTTCGGCCCTCGTGCTTGGCCGCATAGAGACAGCGGTCCGCGGTCTCGAGCAGCGCGTCGAGCGTGTGGGAGCCGTCTGGGGCGAGCGCGCACCCGACCGAGATGGTGAGCTCGACGCGGATGTCGCCGTGCGCGATCGGGTCGTCCTCGACCGCCTGGCGCAGCCGCTCGGCGCGCTCGGCGAGGGCAGCCTCCGACCGCACGTCCCGAAGCAGCACCGCGAACTCCTCGCCGCCCCAGCGCGCCAGGCAGTCCCCGCGCTCGAGGCCGCGGTTCAGCCGCTGTGCGAGGCCGACCAGCACCGCGTCGCCGGCGGCATGCCCGTAGGCATCGTTGATCTGCTTGAAGTGGTCGGCGTCGAGCAGGAGCAGCGCGCACCCGCCGTCGGCCGACGCGAGCGACTCCGTCGCGATCTCGACGAACCGGCGCCGGTTGAACGTCGCGGTCAGCTCGTCGGTGCTCGCGCGGAGCTCCGCGGCTTCGCGTGACCGCTCGAGCTCGCGGTGGGCGCGCTGCATCTCGTCCATGCTCCGCTTGAGCTCGTCCTCGAGCCGGCGCCGCTCCGTCACGTCGGAGACGATGCCGCTCACCTCGAAGGCGCCGTCCGGACGCCGCCGGCAGGCGGCGCGGTCCTGCACCCAGCGCGTGATCCCGTCCGCGCCGATCAGGCGGTAGGTCACATCGCCGTCCTCGCCGCGGCAGAGCCCCTGGTTGAACTCGTTGTAGGCCGCCCGGTCGTCGGGATGCACCGCGGCGTCCCAGTTCACCATCTCGGGGTCGGGCTCCGCGCCGCCGAGGAGCCGGTCGCCGCCGGGCCCCTGGAAGAGCTCCTCGAGCGTCCCGTCCGGCAGCGCAAGCGTCAGGTAGACGTGGGCGCCCACGACGTCGAGCAGGCTCGTGAACCGGTCGCTCGCCTCGGCGAGCCGGGCCGTGGCCTGCTCGTGGGCCGTGACGTCGGAGACGATCCCCTCCACCAGGATCCCGCCGCCAGGCGTCCGGCGTGGCCGCGCGCGATCCCGCAGCGTGCGGGTGACGCCGTCGACGCCGACGAGCCGATAGGTCGCCTCCGCGTCCTCGCCCTTCAGGAGCCGGGCGTTGAACGCCTCGTAGACCGGCCAGTCGGACGGCACGATGCGCGATTCCCAGAACGCCCCCTGCGGCATGCCGTCCGGGAGCGGGCCGCCGACCAGGCTCGCGATCGAGATCGGCGACGCATGGTGGACGTAGCGGCCGTCCGGGGTGATCTCGCCGGCGTACACGTGCTCCTCGAAGAGGTCGAGGATCCGCGCCAGCTGCACCTCGCGGCGATCCTGCGCTCGGTCTCGCCGGCCTCCGAGCGCCCGCAGGGCGCGGCGTAGCCGACCGAGCCGTGCTGGAGGGCTCGCGGCGGGTGCTCCCGCGTCGGAGGCAGGGGTCGACGGACCACGCATGGGTATAGAGACATCATCGACGTGCGGTATGTCTCCCTTGAGACGAGCTACCGCCACTGCACCTGCGCCGGGCCGCGCAGGCGCAGGAGCGTGGGGCCCGGCGTGAGCGCCGGCGGGCCGCCGTGCAGGCGGGGTGGGGTCGTGACCACGAGGGTCGCGCCGCTCGGGCCGCGAAGCAGGACGGCGATCCGGCCGCGGTCGGGCGACACGTCGAGGCCGGCGATGGGGAGGGAGGCGGCGACGGTGCGCGCCTTCGCCTCCGGGCCCGCGATGGCGTAGCGGGTGAGCGAGCTCCCGGCGGCGGCCAGCAGGTCGTCGCGGCCGAGCCACGCCAGGTGCGGCGATCCGGCGGGGCCTGTGAGGCACCGCGGCGCGTGCGAGGCGGCCGTGTCCACGAGCGCGACCCGCCCGGCGCGGTCTGCCACCGCCAGCACCTCGCCCGCCGGTGCGAACGCGATCGCCACCGGCCGGTGGATGCCGCAGGCCCGCGGCAGCACGCGGTTCGCGCCCCCGATCACGTCGTGCACCACCACGGCGCCCCCCGCGGTCACGTAGGCCAGCGCCTTCGAGTCCCACCGCCACGCCGGCACGACCGGCGCGGCGTGCACGTCGACCGTGAACCGGTGCGTCCCCGTTCCCCACAGATCTCCGACGGTGAACCCGGCCCGCGTTCGGAGCACGTACGCGATCCGGATCGGGAAGGGCGACCAGACGGCGGCCACCGGCCGCCCGTCGAGGCGGCGGCGCCACACGACGCGCTGGGTTCGGGTCTCGATCGCCCGCAGCGTCGCGCCGCGGCCCTCGACCGCGTAGAGCGATCCCGGGCTGGCCGCGAACGCCGTGATCCGCCGGCCGGGGAGCGCCCGTGCCGGGGTCGCTTTCGTGATGACCGTGACCCGGCCCCCGGCGACGGCCCAGATCGAGGTGCCCGCCGGCAGGCCGGCGGACGCAGGCGGGGGCGGCCCGGTGCGCGTGTCATGCTGCGGGCCGGGATCCGGGTTCACCACCGGCAGGTGCGCCCCGGTCGCCGCGAGCGTCACGCCTCCGGAGACGAACGCCGCCAGGCATGCCGCGACGAGGAGCGCGGCCCGCCGCCTGCGCGTCCGGCGCACGTCCGCCGGCGAGGGCAGCGCCTCGAGGGCGGCCCGACGCGCCCGGTCGGACGCGACGGGGTCGGGCCCGGGCGCAGCGGCGAGCACCCGCTCCAGCCGGCGTTCAAGCTCGCTCGGCATCGCGCTCCTTCTCCAGCCCGCGCAGGTCGTCGAGCCCCCGTGCGAGCCGCGAGTGGACGGTGCCCACCGGCAGCCCCAGCAGCTCCGCGATCTCGGCCGGCGGCAGCCCGAGGCCGTACCGAAGGACGATCGCGACCCGCCGCTGCGGCGAGAGGCCCGACACGGCCTGGAGCAGCTCCCGGTCCTCGGCGGCGGCATCGCGCCACTCGCCCTCGAGGCGCTCGACCGAGTCGATCCCGACCAGCCGCCGCTCGCTTCGCAGGAGATCGAGCGACCGGTTGACGACGATGCGGTTGAGCCACGGCTCGAAGGGGCGGCGCTCGTCGAACCGCGAGAGCGCGGCGAACGCCCGCTCGAACGCATCCTGGGCCACGTCGTCGGCCATGTCGCGGCGGCCGGTGACGGCCCGCGCCATCCGCCACGCCCGTGGCCAGTGGCGGGCGAAGAGCTCCGCCGCGGCGTCGCGCGACCCCTGCCGGGCGCGGACAACCAGCTCGCCGTCCGTCGGCGCACGCATCTCGCTCACGAGCGTACTACGCGCCTGGCGCCGAGCTCCGTCCCGCCTGTCAGGACGCCAGCCGGAGGCCGGCCCGCTCGCGTGCGGAGCCTGCGACCTCCTCGAGCGCTGCCTTGAGCGCGAGCTGGGCCCGCTCGGAGCCCTGGATCGAGCTGACCTCGCAGCCGACCCGGTGGCGGCCGTAGTGCGCGTCGGCGACGTGCAGGACGCGCGCCCGCATGCGGATCAGCTTGCGGTCGATCGTCGCCATCACCGAGAGGAGGTCGCCGATCGCGAGCCGGCGGTCCGTGATGAACGCCATCCCGTCGGCGCTCACGTCGACCATCCGCACGTCGAACTCGTGCTCGTCCAGCGGCACGCTCGAGTAGAGCACCCCGACGAACGCGAGATCGTCGACGCGCGCCCGCGGGGTCGCCCGGTTGCCGTTGAAGCGCCGCACGCGCTCGACCGTCAGATGAGCGGCGGCGACCCCCGCAGAGTGGAAGAAGAGCTCTGCCACCGACATGTCGACGTCGTAGCCACGCCCCTCGGCGGTCCGGGTGCGCAGGCGCAGGCCCAGGCCGAGCCGCACCCGGCTCCGGGGAGCGAGGGCGTGCAGCATCTCGGTGTCGTGGCCGGCGAGCTCGATCGTGACCGCCCCGCCGTCATCCGAGAGCACCTCGAGCGTCGTCGGAAGCTCCGCCAGGATGCCCAGGGCGAGCTCGAGGCGCTGGTGTGGGGTCATCCGCGCCACACTCCGGTTATCGACCGGATCGGCCGCCGACGTGAGCGGCGATCGCGCTTCCGGAGCCGGATTCCCGCCCCGGTGTGTACGCCGTGAACCCGGGTGACATGATCGGCGTCGAAAGGGAACTGTCACCGACCCGGGAGACCCGCATGCATCGCCTCCGGACAGCCCTCGCCGCCTCCGTGCTCGCCGCCGTCTGCCTCGTCCCGGCGGGCGCCGCCTCGGCTGCGGCGAGGCCGCCGCAGCTTCGGCTGTTCGCGGCGACGTCGACCGTGAAGATCGAGAAGTTCGGGCGCGGCGGCGTCCAGATCGCGGTCGGCGCCTATCTCGGCGCCTCCGGAGGGGACTTCCGGCTCGATGTGCAGCGGGCCGGCTATCGCAGCCCCATCACCGTCACTCAGGTCATCGGCTCGCAGCGCCGGGCGCTGCCGGCCTCGGTCGCGCACGGCTGGGACGGAATCTCCGGGCTCGTGACCTACACCGTCTCGAGCGCGTCGCGTGGAGTCATCGCGACCCGCACGATGAACGTCTGTCCGAACGACTGGAACCGCCAGCGGTTCGACGGGTCCGGGCCGCTGTCCCCGCGGTTCCCGCAGTTCTGCGGCACGAACCTGTTCACGCTCGGCTCGGTCTGGGGCATCGACCGCGGCTGGGCCATCGGGCTCGACGGCTCCGCGCCGACCGTGCGCCTGCCGCTCGGCACCTACACGGTGAAGGTCGCGCTCTCGCCCCGCTACGCCAAGCTCTTCGGGGTCCCGCCCGCCGACGCGGCGACCACCGTGACCGTCCACGTCGTGAAGCCGCCGCCGTGCCCGCCGAGCTGCGGCGGTGCCGCGGCGCGCTCGCGCTCCCATGCCGCACCCCCACGGCTGCCGCAGGTCGCGACGCTGAAGTCGCCCGATCCGGCCACCATGCCCGACCTCATCCCGCTCCCCGCCTGGGGCATGGGCATCGACCGCCAGGGCGGCCGCGACTACCTCGACTTCGGCGCGACCGTGTGGGACGCGGGCCCGGCCCCGATGGACGTCGAGGGCTTCCGCCGGCCCGGGACGAACGTCATGGACGCCTGGCAGTACTTCTTCCGGAACGGTACGCCGGTGGGGCGGGCCAGGGCGGGCACGCTGCTCTACGACAGCCGCCCCGGCCACGAGCACTGGCACTTCCAGCAGTTCGCGCGCTACTCGCTCCTCTCGGCGTCGAAGACCCAGGTGGTGCGAAGCGAGAAGGAGGGGTTCTGCCTCGCGCCGACCGACCCCCTCGACCTGACGGTCAAGGGTGCGATGTGGGATCCGTTCTCGATCGGCCTCGAGGGCCAGTGCGGCGACGCGAGCTCGATCTGGACGCGGGAGACGCTCCCGGCCGGCTGGGGCGACACCTACTTCCAGTTCCTCCCGGGCCAGTCGTTCGACATCACCGGCCTGCCGAACGGCACGTACTACGTCGAGGTGCGCGCGAACCCGCTCGGCGCCATCCACGAGACGTCGACGACCAACGACGTGCGCCTCCGCAAGGTGATCCTGGGCGGGAAGCCCGGCGCCCGGACGGTGCGCGTGCCTGCCTGGAACGGCATCGACCCGGAGTGATGCTCGAGATCGTGCCACTCGCCGAGGAGCACCTGCCGGCCGCGGCAGGGCTCCTCGCCGAGCGGCATCGCCGCCACCGGGCCGCTGAGCCGCTGCTCCCGGGCGCGTACGAGGATCCGGACGCCGCGGGGGACGAGATCCGGCAGCTCCTCGCCGCGGACGGTGCCGTGGCCGTGGCCGGCCTGCGTGACGGCCGCCTGGTCGGGTTCCTGGTCGGGACCCTCCGCAACGACGCGGTCTGGGGCCCGAACGGGTGGGTGGAGCACGCCGGCCATGCGGCGGCCGACCCGGAGGACGTCCGCGACCTCTACGCAGCCGTCGCCCAGGGCTGGGTCGACGCCGGCCGCACCCGCCACTTCGCGCTCGTCCCCGCCTCCGACCGCGGGCTCGTCGACGCCTGGTTTCGGCTGTCGTTCGGGCAGCAGCAGGTGTACGCGATCCGCGAGGTCGACGCGGCGGCGACCTGGCCGGCCGGCGTGCGCCATGCGGAGGCGCGCGACGTCGACGCGCTCGTGGCGCTCGCGCCGATCGTCGAGACCGTGCAGGAGCGGGCGCCCACGTTCGCGCGCCGCCTCGCGCAGGAGGATCCCGCCGAGCTGCGCGCCGACATCGAGGAGGAGATCGCGTCCGACCGCACCGCGAGCCTCGTGGCCGAGGCCGGCGGCCGGGTGGTGGGGAGCTTCATCCTGGCGCCGGTCGAGACGTCGTCGGCGATCGTCGGCCTCGCCCGGCCGCCGGGTGAGTGCTACCTGGCCTGGGCCGCCACCGAGCCGGCCGTCCGCGGCTCCGGAGCCGGGCTCGCGCTCATGCAGGCAGGCGATGCCTGGGCGCACGAGCAGAGCTACTCCTCGATGAGCGTCGACTGGCGGGCCGCGAACCTGCTCGCGTCACGGTTCTGGCCGCGGCGGGGCTTTCGGCCAACCTTCCTGCGTCTCAGCCGCTCC
Organism: Gaiellales bacterium; assembly: GCA_036258075.1. GTDB lineage: Bacteria > Actinomycetota > Thermoleophilia > Gaiellales > JAICJC01 > JAICJC01. The sequence continues at coordinate 3,020 of DATAEI010000197.1, read as the reverse complement.
ATCCCGTAACCGCCCCGCCCGCCATCCGGAATTTCCCGAAGCGCGGTTCGGTGAGTGCGCCGATGCCGGAGGCCGCCCCGCGCGCGATCCTCCCCCGTCATGCGATCTCTCGTCACGAGGCTGCTCTGCGGCCACCGCCACGTCGTCCGCGATCACGCGGGCCGAACCACATGCCGCACCTGCGGCGCCGTCGTCACCGCGGGCCGGTAGCGCTCAGCCGCGGTCGGGCACGTCGACGCCCGCGCTCGCGAGTGCCACGCCGAGCGAACCGAACCGCTCCTCGATCGCGGCGAGGGCGGGCCAGCGATCGGGGTCGCGCTCCCTGAACTCCTCGTAGGCGGCTGGCGTCAGCTCACCCTGAACGCCGGCTGCGGCCGCCCTCACCGCCTCGGCCAGCCCGCGCTCGTCGTCGTCGAGATCTCCGGGCAGCGCCGCCTCGCCCTGCTCGACCTCGCCGTGGCGTGGACGGCGCGTGCCCGGGTCGTCCTGCATAGGTCAGCCGCCGTGGCCGGCACGCTCGGTCTTGCCGGCGAGCTTGTCGAGCCCCTCCTTGGCCTTGTCGGCGACGTCGTCGACCGTGTCCTTCGCGCGGGCGCCCGCCTGGTCGATCTGGCCCTCGCGCTTGAGCTCCTTGTCGTCGGTCAGGTCGCCGGCGGCCTTCTTGGCGCGGCCCTTCATCTCCTGGGCGTTCTCGGACATCTCAGGCTCTCCTCTCGCGGAAGATCGACGTGGTTCGGATCTGGGGGGTCGTCGGGGGCGGCTGTCCTGGGTCGGGTGCGGGGTTCGGGTCGGGCGGCAGCTCCGGTGTCTCGGGGACCGACGGCGGCGTGACCGGCCGGTCGGGCTGAGACGGAGGCTGCGGCGTGGGCGGCGGTGGCGGCGGCCCTGGATCGATCTCGAGTGTGTTTCCCATATGCCGCCGAGGTACCCCGTACGTCCGGGCGCTGAAACAGTTTCGCCCCTGCATGCCGCTGGGTATCCGTCGGGCCGTGGCGAGGAGGAACGGCGGTGCCGGCATCGAGCCCGAACGGTCGGCACGTGCCGCCGGGCTCCGCTATGTGAACGACGACGAGCCGGGGATCACCCGCCGGCGCCGGGGCCGTGGCTTCCAGTACGTCGCGCCGGACGGCACGACGATCGCCGACCGGGCCGAGCGTCGCCGGATCGAGGCGCTCGCCATCCCGCCGGCGTGGACGGACGTCTGGATCTGCCCATCGGCGGACGGCCACGTCCAGGCCACGGGCCGCGACGTCCGGGGCCGCAAGCAGTACCGCTACCACCCCCGGTGGCGCGAGGTGCGCGACGAGACGAAGTACCACCGGATGGCCGCCTTCGCGCGCGCGCTGCCGCGCATCCGGCGCCGGGTCGACCGCGACATGCGCCGCCGCAACCTGAGCCGCGAGCGGGTCGTCGCGACCGTCGTGCGGCTTCTCGACGAGACCACGATCCGGGTCGGAAACGACGAGTACGCCCGCGAGAACCGGTCATTCGGCCTGACGACGATCCGCGACCGGCACGTCGACGTGCGCGGCGACCGGATCCGGTTTCGCTTCCGCGGGAAGAGCGGCAGGATGCACGAGGTCGAGGTGGAGGACGCGCGCGTGGCCCGCGTCGTTCGCCGCTGCGAGGACCTCCCCGGCCAGGATCTGTTCCAGTACCTCGACGACGACGGCGAGGTCGTCGACGTGACCTCCGACGACGTGAATGACTACATTCGTGACGCGGCCGGCGAGGAGTTCACGGCCAAGGACTTCCGGACGTGGACGGGCACCGTGCTCGCCGCCTGGACGCTGGACGAGCTCGGCGGCTCCGAGGCGCCGCCGAAGCGCCAGCTCGTGGCCGCGATCGAGTCGGTCGCGACCGAGCTCGGCAACACTCCGGCCGTATGCAGAGCGTGCTACGTCCATCCGGACGTCATCGACGCGCACCTCGACGGCACGCTTCGCGCCGGGCTCGGCCGCCAGGCCCGCCGCACGCTTACGCACGACCGGCGCAGGCTCTCGCCGCAAGAGGCCGCCGTGCTGGCGTTCCTCGAGCGACGGCTCGAGAAGGGCCGTTAGGTCAGCGCTCGACGACGGTGGTCGAGCCGCGGTCGGTGCGGCGCGTCATCGTGGCCGCCCAGACGAGCGACGCGACGAGGCCGATCGCACCGACGACCATGAGCACGTCGCCGACGATGTCCCAGTTCACGTGCTTCGTCGAGAGCGTGACCGCGAAGCGCAGGATCGCGCCGACGGCGAGAAGAATGATCGAGGTTCCGATTCCCATGACTCCTTGATACCCAGGCCGGCCCGAGATCAACCGCCCGGCCGGCGCTCGCGCACGTCGCGCGCAGCCTGTGGACCGAACGTCAGCGCTGCGTCACGCGGGTAACGCCAGACAGACGATGCGAATCGTCAGGCGAGGGGCCGGTTCGGCGCTGAAGGCTCACGACGGCCGAGTCGCGCGAAAGGTGGACGGCGACGTGCTCCTCGAGATGGACGAGCGACAGCATGCGTGCGACGAACTTGGCCGCCGGCGAGGCGACGACGGCGAGCCCCGGCCCGCGGCCGGCGCCGTCGGAGGCGGCACGTTGCTGCCCGTGGAGGATCGCCGCGAGCACGGTGCTGTCGATGAAGTCGGCCTGGCTGAGATCCACGACCACGCTCTTCCCGGCGCGGATCGCATCGTCGATGCGCCGCTGGACGAGGCTCTGCGTCGACAGGTCGTGCTCGCCGCGAAGCACCAGCACCTCGACCCCTGGTGTGTGTTCGATCTCGAGCGTTCCAATCATGGTGTCCTCCGACGTGGGACCGCCTGGGGGAGCCCGGGACGGACGTCGAGTCGGGTCTGGGCCAGCAGCCAACATCGACGCCCGCGGTCGATCGCTTCCGGCGGGGGGCTGACTGCTCAACCCGGCGTCGGAAGTCTACGCCCCGGCGGTGGCGGTGGCAACGACCGCGTTGGACGCCCCTTAAGACATCCCGTCCGTGCATGTTTGGCTGTCGGCCCGCGACGGTAGTCCAGGGGCTCTGCATTCC
>DATAEI010000196.1:0-2137 GCA_036258075.1 Gaiellales bacterium | reverse complement strand
GTCATGGGCCTCGCCGACGGGCCGACCGAGGTCCACAAGCTCACGGTGGCCCGCCAGGTGCTGCGGGACTACAAGCCGAGCGACGACGTGTGGCCCAGCGAGTGGATCCCGAAGAAGCTGGAGGCGGCCAGGGCCCGCTTCGCCGAGTACCTCGAGCACGAGGTCGGCAACCTGTGATCGACGTCGATCGCCTCGCCACCTGGATGGACGAGGCCGGGCTGCAGGGCAAGGGCGAGCCGCTCGAGGCCAACTACGTGTCCGGGGGCTCGCAGAACGAGATCTACGAGATCCGCTGCGGCGAGCTGCACGGCGCGCTGCGCATCCCGCCCCCGGCGGCCCCTGCGAGCCGCGACGACGGCATCCTGCGCGAGTGGCGGATCATCGATGCCCTCGACGGCACCGACGTGCCCTGCACGCCGGCCATCGGCATGTGCGCCGACACCTCGGTGCTCGGCCGCGCCTTCTACGTCATGGGGTTCGTCGACGGCTGGTCGCCGATGAACACCGACGGCTGGCCGGCGCCCTTCGACACCGACCTCGGGGCGCGGCAGGGCCTCGCCTACCAGCTCGTCGAGGGCATCGCGCTGCTCGGCAACGTGGACTGGAGGGCCCGCGGCCTGCACGACCTCGGCCGGCCCGACGGCTTCCACGAGCGCCAGGTCGACCGATGGACGGCGTTCCTCGAGCGCATCAGGGGCCGGGAGCTCCCCGGCTTCGACGTGGCGGCGGCGTGGCTGCGTGCCAACCGACCGATCGACTACGTGCCCGGCCTCATGCATGGCGACTACCAGTTCGCCAACGTGATGTTCGAGCACGGCGCGCCGGCGCGCCTCGCCGCGATCGTCGACTGGGAGATGGGCACCGTCGGGGACCCCAAGCTCGATCTGGGCTCGGTCGTGCAGGGGTGGCCCGACGACACGAACGCACCCGACGTCGCGGGGCGCGGCTACGCCGACCTGTACGGCATGCCGTCCCGGGACGAGATCGTGAAGCACTACGCCGAGGCGTCCGGCCGCCAGGTCGACGACCTCGACTACTACGTGATCCTCGCCCGCTGGAAGCTGGGGGTGGTGCTCGAGCAGGGCTTCCAGCGGGCCGGCGACGACGAGAAGCTCCAGATGTTCGGCCCCATCGTCCTCGAGCTCATGCAGGGCGCTGCGGACCTCGCCGAGACGACGGACTATCGCAGGTGAGCGACGTGTTGGTGCGCGAGCGGCGCGGCAACGTCCTCGTCGCCCGCCTGAACCGGCCAGAGGCTCGCAACGCGCTCGACGCCGCGCTGATCCGCGGCATCGGCGAGGCGATGAACGACGCCGAAGCCGACGCGGAGATCCGGGCTGTCGTCCTCACCGGCACGGGTGACCGCGCGTTTAGCGCCGGCATGGACCTCCGCGCCTTCGCCGGCGGCGGGGCCACGACCGGCGGCGACCCCGAGGCCAACGCCGGGTTCTTCCGTCTGGTCGGGGGCGAGTTGACCGTCCCGGTGATCGGCGCCGCCAACGCCAGCGCGGTCGCCGGCGGCTTCGAGCTGCTCCTCGGCTGCGATCTCATCGTCGCCTCGTCCGAGGCCCGGTTCGGGCTGCCCGAGGTGAGGCGCGGCCTGTTCGCGGCGGGTGGCGGCACGTTCCTCGGCACCCGGGTGCCGCTGGCCGTTGCCCTGGAGATCGCCCTCACCGGTGACACCATCGACGCCGAGCGCGCCCATGCGCTCGGCCTGGTCAACGCGGTGGTGCCGCCCGACGAGGTGCTGCCGACGGCCCTCGGCTACGCCGAGCGGATCGCCGCCAACGGCCCGCTGGGCGTGGCCGCGACCAAGGAGCTCGTCCGGCTCGGCGTCACCGACGCGGCGCGCGCCGCCGAGCGCCTGCGGGAGCTGCAGCCGCTGGTGTTCGGCAGCGAGGACGCCAAGGAGGGGGCGACAGCGTTCGTGGAGAAGCGGGCGCCGGTCTGGCGGGGCCGGTGACCCGCGGATTGCCGGCGGTCAGACGCTCGGCTCGATGACGGCGTCGAAGCTGGACGAGCCGCTGTCGGGCACCCTGGGCTGGCGCCACACCTCGACCGGGAACGAGGCGGTCGTGAGCGCACAGAACAGCCACAGCAGGTGCGTCGCATCGTCGGGCAGCTCGTCGATCGCGAA
>DATAEI010000195.1:0-5472 GCA_036258075.1 Gaiellales bacterium | reverse complement strand
CAGCTTGGCATCCGAGAGGCTCGCGTCGTGCTCGTCGTTCTCGGCAGCGGCTGGGAGGACTCGCCCGCCTGCCGCTACGAGCTAGCCGTCGCGGTCGAGCAGCGACGCGCCCTGCTCGCTATGCGCCTGCCCGGGCACCGCGGGCGGGTGCCGGCGACGCTCCCGGCCGACACCGAGATCGTCGCCGCGATAAGTCTCGGCGCCGCGGCCACGGCGGTCGCCGCACGGCTCGCGAAGTACCGGGAACGACGGGCTGAATGACCCCTCGCTATCCCCTGCGCGATTCGGAGCGCTGCCGCGCCAGGTGGCGGCAGTCGGTGGTGCGGGCATGTATCCATGGCCCCAGTGGCTACGCCTCGGTCTCGACTGCGTCAGACGCCCGAGATTCTAGCCCCTTCGGGAATGGCCAGAAATGGCCTGGTTACGCGGAAAAAAGCGGCTGAAGGGGCTCGAACCCTCGACCTTCTGCATGGCAAGCAGACGCTCTAGCCAACTGAGCTACAGCCGCTGGAGAGCGCTCAGTATACCCCGCCCTCAGCCGGCGGCAGCATCGAGCGCGAGGTTCACCTGGAGGTCGGCGGCGGCGTTCTCGGCGCGCGGGATCTCGACGAACCGGACGCGCTCGAAGGCCGTCGCGACCCGGCGCGCCTCGATCCAGAGCTCCCGCAGCGCCGGGTGCTTGACCCGGTAGGCGCCCGTCATCTGGCGCATCAGGAGCTGCGAGTCGGCGCGCACCTCCACGTCGCGCGCGCCCAGCTCGGCGGCGGCCCGAAGCCCGGCAATCAGCGCTCGGTACTCCGCCACGTTGTTCGTGGCGACCCCGATCGTCTCGCCGGCCTCCGCCAGCACCGTCCCCCCGGCGTCCTCGATCCGGTAGCCGGTCGCCGCGGGGCCGGGGTTGCCGCGCGAGCCGCCGTCGACCCAGAGCCGCACGGCCTCACTCACCGCGCACCGCCAGGACGCGCAGGAGGTCGTCGACGCGCCCGTCGACGGTCTCGAGCGTCCCCGCGGCGACGGACGACTCGTCGTGGACTCCGTGCTCGGTGGCCACCGCCACCACGACCGTGCGTGCGGGCACGTCGCCGCGCTGGGCCAGCTTGATGACCGCCGCGATCGGCGCGGCCGACGCCAGGTCGACCCAGGTGCCCTCGAGCTCGCCCATCTGCATCCGGGCCTGCTCGAGCTCCGCGTCAGACACCCGCACGACGAGGCCCTCCGACTCGACGACCGCGTGCAGCGTCTGCACGGTGCCGGTGACGCCGGCCAGCGCGCGGGCGGGCGACTCGACGAACCCGGTCGGCGCGACCCAGTCCTTGCCGCTCGCGAGCGCGCTCGCGACTGCCCCGCCCAGCTCGACGGCGACCATCCGCGGGATGCGGTCGAGCAGCCCCCAGGCGACCAGCTCGCGAAACCCGCGCCAGATCCCCTGAAGGCCGTCACCCAGGCCGGCGGGCGCGACCACGAGGTCGGGTGCGCCGAAGCGCAGCTGCTCGGCGACCTCGTAGGCGATCGTGCGGTAGCCCTCGACGGCGAGCGGGTCGCTGCCGATCGGCGGCGACGCGCGGTTCGAGACCGCTCGCCATCCGAGCGTGCGCTCCGCGTCGGCCAGGAGCGGCCAGCGCCCCTCCGGGTTGGTGACGCCGACGACGCGGCCGCCGACGGCCTCGATGGCGTCGCGGGTGCGCTCGGAGACCGCGGTATCGACCAGGCTCACGGAGCGCAGCCCCGCCCGGGCCGCGTAGCTCGCGAGCGACACGCACTGCGCCTCGTCGCCGGCACAGCCGACGGTGACGGTCGAGTCCTCGATCTGCGACACGGCCAGTGCGGAAAACCGGTCGCGCCAGCTTCCGGTGGGATTCTGGCGCTCGTCCTTGACCAGGAGCCGGCGCAGGCCGAGCTGCGGGCCGAGCGCCTGGGTGGCGAGAAGCGGCGTGTCGCCCTCGCCCATCGACACCAGCCGGTCACGCCCGACCGGGAGCTGGGTCAGGTAGCGCGCCATCCCCGGGCCGCTGTTCTTGCCAGGGCGGAGCGGCGTCATCCGCGAGTACACGGGCGCGACGTTCGACGGGGTGCCCTCCGTGGAGCAGGAGGGGCACCCGGCCGGCATCGGCACGATCGGATACCGCCTCCGGCAGCGGAGGCACTCCAATCCGCTCGGCACAGCCATGCCGCGAGCATACCCCTTGACGGAAGCCCACCGGCCGGTGTCTACTTCACGGGTGATCTACTGCGTGATACCGCGTGAGCTCGAGGGCGAGCTGCTCCAGCGGATGACCGAGCACTACGCCGGAAACCCGAACGTCGAGGTCATCATCGACCGCCGCGAGGGCGGAGACAACGACCGCCGCAGGTCCGCCGAAGGCGCTCACGACGAGCGCCGGCAGACCCGGGACCGGCGCCGGCCGCGGGCGCTCGGCACCTTCCCTCGCATCGACGCGTTCGACGAGAGCTAGGCTCGGCTAGCTGGCGAGGGCGACCGTGCCGTCGGCCTCGACGGTGGCGTTCCAGGCCTGGAACCGCGACTCGATCTCGGCGAGCTCCTCGCCGCGGCGGTGGAGCGTGACCGGGCGCGGCCCGAGCATGTCGACCCGGTACTGATACCAGGACAGATCCCAGGCGACGGTCACGACGATCTCGCTCGCGTTTCGCTGCACGACGCTGACTCGCGGGTCGCCGAGCGTGCGGGCGATGCCCGAGACGGTGCGCGGATGGCCGCTCTCGTTGAAGAGCTCCACGCCCGCCTCGACGGCGCCGCGGGGGTCGTCGGGGATCTCGTCCGGGTCGTACGGCACGCCGCCGACCATCCGCTTGCGCGGACCGAGGAGGCCCTTCAGGCCCTTCGACCGAGGCGGCTCGAGGCTCCGCAGCGGTACGGTCGGCGTGCCCTCGCGCACCCATCCGCGCACCTCCGCCTCGTCGAGGCAGAGCTCGCAGACACGGGCGTCGCCGCCCTCCAGCCGATGGAAGGTCACGAGCCGCTCACCCAGCAGCATGGTGCGCCCGCAGACTGCGCACATGGTCTCGATGTCGTTCCGGTGAATGCGGTTCATCGCGCGCCCACGCACGGATCCGGACAGACCCCCGAGTATACCGAGCGGCCACAATTGTGCCGCAACGTGCGCGAACCTCGCCCCCGGAAGTGCGGATGTCTCGAGGCGGGCCGGTGGTAGGGTCCGGAGCTGCGAGAGGGGGGTTTTGGCGCACGAACGACGGACTGCGGCGATACGGCGGCTCCTCGCGGCGGGGGTGGCCGCCGCCTGCGCGATCCTCCCGGCGCACGCCCAGGGCTCGGTGCAGACCGACCGCACCGCGGCGGCCCTGGTGATGCGCCAGCTCGACAGGCTGGACGCGCGCCGTGCGGAGCTGTCACAGAAGCGCAGCTCCGCGCGCGCCCACCTGGACGAGCTCGTGAACGTCATCGGTGTGACGCGGGTCACGATCGCCGACGAGCGCGCCCAGATCGCCGCCGCCCGCTCGGCGCTCGCCACCGAGATCGTCGGCGACTACAAGGCCGGCCAGCCCAACGCCGCGGTCTACGTCCTCGGCGCGGTGTCGTTCGCCGACCTCGCCGACCGGGTCGACGTCCTCGACCGGATCGACGCCAGCGAGGTGGCGCTGATCCGCCGCATCGCCGGCGAGACCGCAGCCCTCGCCGCGACCGAGAGCCGGCTTCAGTCGCACATCGCCTCGCAGCGGCACGAGATCGCCGGCATCGCGGCCGCGACCAGGCGCATCGACGCTGCGATCTCGGCGCGGCACCACGTGCTGGCCACAATCACCGCCCGGATGCGGGCCCGCCTCGCGGCGGAGCAGGCCCGCCGGTCGAGGCTCGCACAGAGCGACGGCGGCACCACGTCCACCGGGGCGCCGACCGGGCCCGTGTTCTACGGCGACTGCACGTGGTACGGGCCGGGCTTCGCGGGCGACCCCACTGCGAGCGGCGAGATCTTCGACCCGCACAAGCTGACCGCGGCCAGTCCGTGGCTGCCGTTCAACACGATCCTGCGCGTCACAAGCACGGTCACGGGCAAGTCGGTGACGGTGCGCGTGAACGACCGTGGCCCGTTCGGCCACGGGGTGCTCGACCTCTCCCAGCACGCCGCCCGGATCATCGGCCTCCAGGGCTGGCAGCGGGTGCGGATCGAGATCGTCTCGCAGCCGACCTAGGCGCCGGGCCGCCTGGCTCCCCGGCTAGGCCCTCGCGAGCTCCTTCTCCTTGTTGGCCGCCGCGATCAGGCCCTGGGCCACGTGCGCCGGCACCTCCTCGTAGCGCAGGAGGCTCATCGAGTAGTCGCCGCGCCCGCCGGTCATCGACGTCAGGTCGGGGGCGTAGCCCAGCACCTCGGCCATCGGCACCTCGGCGTGCACCGTCGTGTTGCCGGCGCCGGGATCCATCCCGAGGACGCGGCCGCGGCGGCTGGTCATGTCGCCGATCACATCGCCGACCGACTCGTCGGGCACGGTGATGTGCATGCTCATGATCGGCTCGAGCAGGATGGGGTCGGCCTCCGAGAACGCCTTCTTGAACGCCATCGAGCCGGCGATCTTGAACGCCATCTCGGAGGAGTCCACCGTGTGGTAGGAGCCGTCGTACAGGGTCACCTTGATCCCGACGACCGGGCAGTTCGCGAGCTCGCCGCGGGTCATCGCCTCCTGGATGCCCTTGTCGACCGCCGGCCGGAAGCCCTGCGGGATGACGCCGCCGACGATCTTGTCGACGAACTCGTAGCCCTCCCGCTCGGGCAGCGGCTCGAGCTGGATGTGGCAGTCGCCGAACTGGCCGCGGCCGCCGGTCTGCTTCTTGTAGCGGCCCTGGGCGCGCGCGCTCTTGCGGATCGTCTCGAGGTACGGGACGCGCGGTGGGTGGAGCGTCACCTCGACGCCGAAGCGGCGGTGCATGCGCTCGAGGATCACCTCGACGTGCATCTGGGAGAGGCCGGCGACGATCTGCTCCCCGGTCTGCGGGTCGCGGTGGACGTCGAGCGCCGGATCCTCCTCCTGGAGCCGGCGAAGCGCCGTGGCGACCTTCTCCTCGTCGCCCTTCGACTTCGGCTCGATCGCAAACGACACGACCGGGGCGGGAACGCCCAGCGGCTCGATCTCGGCGGGCGCCTCGGAGTCGGACAGGACGTCGCCCGTGCCGGTCTCCTTGAGCTTGGCAACGGCGCCGATCGCGCCGGTCCCGAGCACATCGGTCTGGGCGTGCTCCTTGCCCTGGATCGTGAGAAGCGCCCCGATCCGCTCCTTCGAGTGGCTGTGGTTGTTGACGAGCGTGGAGTCGGACCGCACCTCGCCCGAGAACACGCGCAGGAGGTTGAGCTTGCCGCTGTAGGGATCTGCGATGGTCTTGAACACGTAGGCCACGGTGCCGGCGTCTCCGACCGCAGGCAGGTTCTTGGCGCGAAGCGGCGACGGCAGCCCCTCGACGATCAGGTCGAGCAGGCCGTGCGTGCCGATGTTGCGGGTCGCCGC
>DATAEI010000194.1:0-3447 GCA_036258075.1 Gaiellales bacterium | reverse complement strand
GAGATCGGCTCGCCGTACTTGTTGTAGAGGTAGACCGAGTCGATCAGCTCGCCGTAGATGTCGAGCTGGAGCTGGTCCGCGGCGCCGTTTCCGATCCTGACCGGCGCGGAGCCGGCGTAGCCCTCGAAGTGCGAGAGGATGTGCTCCTCGAGGTCGGCCCGGCCGTCGACCCCGTACATGATCTGAAGCGGGCCGTCGCCGCGGCCGGCCGACTCGCGGAAGCGATCGGTGAGCCAGCACATGAACGCCTCCGCCTCCTCGGTGAATCCGAGCCGCAGGAGCGCGTAGAGCGAGAAGGCGGCATCGCGGATCCACGTGTACCGGTAGTCCCAGTTGCGCTCACCGCCGAGCTGCTCCGGAAGGCTCGTGGTGGGCGACGCCACGATCGCACCGGTGGGCCGGTAGGTGAGCAGCTTGAGCGTGAGCGCCGAGCGGTTCACCATCTCGCGCCAGCGGCCGCGGTAGGTCGAGTGCGCCAGCCAGCCGCGCCAGTACTTGACGGTGTCGTTGAACGCCTCGGCCGCCTGCTCGTCGGTGACGAGCGGTGGCAGCGGCCCGCCCATGCCGGCGGACTCGAGGCTGAAGACGGCGCTCTCGCCGGCCGTGAGGTGAAACTCGGCGCAGACGCCGTCGTCGAGCGGCCGAAGCGGCGTATGCGTGATCAGCGCGAGGTCGAGGTCGGGCGACGTGAACGTGGCGCCGGTCTCACCGATCAGCGTCGTGTGCTTCGCGCGGCCGTAGTCGAACCGCGGCCGGCACTCGAGCTGGAAGGTCATCTCGCCACGGACGGCGATGACGCGCCGCAGGAGCTGGCGGCGGTGCTCGGGGTCGCGGTGGATCGGCATGAAGTCCTGCACCTCGCCGACCCCGTGGGGCGTCAGGAAGCGGGTGATGAGGACGTTCGTGTCGGGGAAGTAGAGCTGCTTCGTGACGTGCTCGGAGCTGCCCGGGCAGATGCGGTAGTAGCCGCCCTTCTCGGCGTCGAGAATCGACGCGAACACGCTCGGCGCGTCGAAGCGCTCCGGGCAGTACCAGTCGATCGTGCCGTTCGTCCCGACCAGCGCGACGGTGTGGAGGTCGCCGATCACCCCGTGCTCGGCGATCGGCAGGTAGCGGTGGTCGGCCGTCACGGCGGGGACGATACCGCGGCCTCCGGGGCAGGGGGCCGGGGCTATACTCCCGCGCGCGCCTTTCGACAGGCGCGTTTTCGCCTGGCCGCACGGCCGGACGCGGGGGCGTAGTTCAGCTGGTTAGAACGCCGGCCTGTCACGCCGGAGGTCGCGGGTTCGAGTCCCGTCGCTCCCGTACGCTCGACGCTCCGGTCCCGGAAACGCAGAGGGGCCGCTCGTGAGCGGCCCCTCTGAGTGATCCGGCGAGCCGGAGTGCTACATGGGCTTCGGCGGGACGTAGCAGATCGTCATCGCTCCGCCGTTGACCGACTGCACGGCCGGGTCGCCCTGACCGAAGATGTGCACCATCACCGCGCCGGCGTCGCCGGTCGTGCTGCCGATGGTGAGCACCTTGGGCTCGGCCCCGTTGGCCTCGGTGTACTTGATCACCGTGCCGTTCGGGTACGGCCCGAACGTCGTCCCGGTGGCGGTGTCAATCACGTAGACCTCAGACCCGTCGGTCGAACCGATCTGGTAGAAGCCGTCGGGATTCTCGCCGCTCTTCGGGTTGGTGCCCGGAGAGGTCTGGCCCGCGGGCGGGATCGTCGCGCCGTGCGGGTTCACGTACTCCTGGCAGGTGCCGCCGTACTGATCCGTCGCCGGCGTCGACGTGGTGTTCTGCACCGCGTCGACCGCGTAGCCGACTCCGCCGAAGGCGGTCAGTGCAGCGACGACTCCCGTCGAGAGGACAAGCGCCAGGCCGACCCGGCCCTTGTTCGAACGGCGCGTCCGCTCGGTGCCATCCCCGTTGCGGCCGGGACCTGGCGTCATTTCGTGGTCATGAAGATCGTTCACTCCCGCTCCCCCTCGTTTTCGGCTGCGGCAACTTTACCAGTTCTTGAGAACTGTTGCAGGGAAATCCTTACAGCTTCGAAGGTACGTGTGAACGTCGCGCGCCGCAAGCCCCGCCGTCGTGGGTGCGGCCCTGCCAAGGTGGGCTTAGTATTCCTGCGACTCGACAAGCTCGAACACTTCGGCCTCGGGGAGCTCCCGCCAGCCGAAACGCTCGCGCACACGGCCCCACATGTCGCGCAGCTCCGCCGCAAAGGCCTCGGCGGCCGCCCGGTCGTCGAACTCGAGGTCGACGGACACCAGCGCCGGCGAGCCCCCACGGTGGAGCACGCGATGGCGCCGGACGCCGCTCCGCGCCCGGCCAAGGGGATCGCGGTCGAACGCCTCGCGCTTCCAGGCGTCGTAGTCGGGCACCGGATGCTCGACCCGGATCACGATCGTGTCCGTCATATTCGCTCCATTCTAGATGTAGTCATTTCTCCGATAGAGTATCGGAGTGCCCGACGACGTCAAGCCGCGCCGCAGCTACGACTCTCCCCGGCGCCGTGCCCAGGCCGACGCCACGCGCCGTGACATCGCCGCCGCGGCGAAGCGGCTCTTCGAGCGGCAGGGATACGCGGCCACGACGATGGCGGCCATCGCCGCCGAGGCAGGCGTCGCGCTGAAGACGGTCTACCTGGCGTTCAACACGAAGGCGGGCGTTCTGCGGGCCGCCTGGAACACGGGCCTGCGCGGCGGCGACGACGAGCTTCCCGTGCAGGAGCAGGAGTGGTACCGCGAGATGCTCGAGGAGCGTGAGCCGGCCCGGCGCCTGCTCCTGAACGCGCGCAACTCCGCCGGAGGCAAGGCCCGCATCGCCGCCCTCGCCGGCGTCATCCGCGAGGCGGCGCCGGCGGATGCCGAGATCGGCGAGCTGTGGGCGCGGATCCAGACCGAGTACCGCGCCAACCAGCGCGCCGTCGTCGAACCGCTCGCCGAGGACGGCCTGCTCGCTCCCGGGCTCGACGTGGAGCGGGCTGCCGACATCCTCTGGACGATCAACCACCCGAACACGTGGCAGCTCCTGGTGGGCGAGCGCGGCTGGTCGCCGCAGGAGTACGAGCGCTGGGCCGGCCATGCGGCCATCGCCCAGCTCCTACCGCCCGGCGCCTAGGATCCGCGCGTGACCGACCCGCGCGTCGAGCGCTACGCCACGCTCCTCGTCGACACCTGCCTCGGCGTCCAGGCGGGACAGCAGGTGATCGTGTGGGGCATGCCGCTCGCGCGGCCGCTGATCGAGGAGGTGACGCGGCAGCTCGGGACGCGCGGCGCCTATTCGCTCCTTCGGCTCACGTTCGGCGGTGGCCTCGTCTACCACCGCGACTGGGTGCGCCACGCGCCGCTCGAGGTGATCGCCGAGCCGGCGCCGATCGACGTCCACGCGTTCGAGCAGTGCGACGGGCTGATCGCGATCTCGGCGCCCGAGAACACCCGCGACGGAACCGAC
>DATAEI010000193.1:0-5623 GCA_036258075.1 Gaiellales bacterium | reverse complement strand
TACGCGCACACCGTCATGTCGGCGATCACGATCGCGTCCTCGGGCAGCGCGTCGTGGAGGGCGTGCATCAGCTCGATCTCATCGGGGGCGCCCTGGGCCGCCACCTCGGCATTCCGGCCCTGGATCGCGGCGCGCACCGCCGCCTCGCCGTCGCGCGTCCCGGCGCTCACGCCGCCGTCGAGCAGAGCCCGGCAGAAGAGGCCGACGTCGGCGACGATTCCCTCGGCCGGCTGGTAGGTGCGTCCGAACCGGCCCGCGTCCAGATCCACGTGCACGAGCGCCTGCGGGATCGGAAGCGTCCAGTTCGCCGTCGTCTCCTGGGAGAATCGCGTGCCGAGCGCGAGACAGAGGTCGGCCCGCTCGACCAGATGGCGCATCGACGGCTCCTCGACCGACGAGCCCGCATGCAGCGGATGCCCCGTCGGGAGCGTTCCCTTGCCGTTGTAGGTCGTGATGACCGGCGCGTCGAGCGCTTCGGCCAGCGCCTGCACCTCGCTCGCGGCGCGCCGGGCTCCGCCGCCCGCCCACACCAGCGGCGCGTCGGCCGCCTCGAGCATCTCGCGCACGCGCGCGAGCGCGGCTGGATCCGGCCCGGGGAGCGAGATCCGCGCGACGGGCGGCGATCCCTCGGGCGCCGGCGCCGCCATGACGTCGGTCGCCACCTCGATCGTCGCCGGGCCGGGGTCGAGCGCCATGTGGGCGAACGCCTCGGCGACCGCCGCCACGAGCGCCTCGGGCGAGGTGGGACGGGCATGGAAGCGCGAGACCGCCGCGAACGCCTGCGACTGCCCGCGGCTCTCGTGCAGGTAGCCCCGCCCCGCCCCGACGAGGTCGGTCGGGATCTGGGACGTGAGATGCAGGACGGGGGCGCTCGACGCATCGGCCTCCGAGAGGGCGACGAGCGAGTTGAACGCGCCCGGGCCGGTCGACGTCAGGTAGACGCCCGGCTTCTCGGCTGTGCGGGCGTAGCCGACCGCGCCGAACCCCGCCGCCTGCTCGTGGCGCACCACGATCCGCCGGATGGGTGAGCCGATCAGCGCGTCCCAGATGGGCAGTGCGTGGATCCCCGGCAGGCCGAAGACCACCTCGACGCCGTGCGCCTCGAGCGTCTCGACGAGCGCGTGGGCACCGGTGCGGACGGAGGGCGGGGCGACGGTCACGCCCGAGAGCCTAGAGGATGGCTACTTCTGCGAGGCGGAGATGAACGCGACGAGATCGTTGATGTCCGACGCGGACAGCGTCTGCCCGAAGTTGGTGGGCATGATCCCGTCCTGGTAGCCAGGCGCGATGTATGCGCCGGGATCGACGATCGACGACTTGATGAACGCGTCCAGATCCTCGCCGGCCTTCTGGGCGTCGCCGGCCAGGCTGTCCAGCGCGGGCCCGACCGCGCCGCTCGTGCCGGCCGCGGCGAGCGCATGGCAGCCGCCGCAGCCGCCGCTGCCCGTGAAGATCGTCTTGCCGTTGTCGGCGTTGCCGGTCGCACCGCCGGTGGACGTGCCCCCGCCGGTGGAGCCGCCGCCGCTCGTGGGCGGCGGGGTCGAGGTCGGCGTCGACGTGGCAGTCGAGAGCGCCGCCGTCGACAGCGGCAGCGTGCCCAGCCCGACGCTCGAGGCGCCGCTGGTCGTCGTGCCCGACAGCACGATCACGATGATCATCGCGACCACACCTGCAATGGTTCCGATGAGCCCGGCAACGAGGACCTTGATCATGGCCGCGCGCACTATAACGGGTGGCGCGGCGGGGGCAAATACCCCAAGCAGGGGATGGCACCGCCCGCGTCGAACGCCGACGCGGAACCACGATGCTCGACAAGCGTGACATCCAGACGCTGATGTACTGCATCCGGGTCGCCGAGACCACCGGCCAGTGGCAGCACGGCTATCCGGCTCGCTCGCCGAACGAGCTCGAGTGCAAGCTCGCGGAGCTTCTGCACGAGATCGAGGCGAGCCGCACCATCCGCGTCGCCGCCTGACCGGCTCACAGCTGGGGTACGGTGGCGCCGCCGTGCGCGCGTTCATCGCCATCCCGCTCCCCGCGGCGCTCCGGGCGGATCTGGCCGCGTTCGCCGCCGCTGCCGCCGCCCCGCTCTCGGGCCGCCCTGTCCCCGCCGCCAACCTCCACGCGACCGTCCACTTCCTCGGCTCGGTGAAGGACGGCGACGCCGAGCGGCTCGCCGCCGCGCTCGGGCCGGCCTGCTCGTCGATCGAGCCGTTCGTCGTGCGGCTCGCGGACGCGGCCCTCGCCCCGCCGCGGCGGCCCCGGATGATCTGGGCCCGGCTCGAGGCCCCTCCCGAGCTGACGGCACTGGCCCGCGCGGCCGCGGCCGCGGCGGCGCCGTTCGCGCCCGACGCACGCGAGCCGCGCACGGGGAATCCCCACGTCACGCTCGCCCGGCTTCACCGGCCGCCCCGGCGCGGGACGGAGCTCCCGCCCATCGCCGCCGCGGGGACGGAGATCGCGGTCGCTGCGTGTGAGCTCGTCCGCTCCGAGCTGGGCAGCGGCGGCGCGCGCTACACGACGCTGGCGCCGCTCCCGCTGGGAGCGGCCTGACCTACGCCGGTGCCGGGCGGCGGAACCGGGCCCGCCACACGCGTAGCTCGAACGACGGCGCGCCGATCAGCGCGCGGGCGTGCTCGGCCGCCGGCCCTGCGCAGCCGGCCAACTCGAGCCACGGATCGACGTCGAACACCCGCTGCCACACCTCCTCGGCGTCGAGGTCGAGCCCCGCGCCGAGGAGCGGAACGCGCGGCTCGCCCGCCGTGATGAGGCGGCCGTGCTCCGGATCGCGGATGCGCTCGATCTCCTCCCACCTGCGCGCGCGGCCGGGATCGTCGTCGGCGATGAAGTCCTCGAGCACGATCCGCCCGCCCGGCGCCAGGACCCGTGCCATCTCGTCGAGGGCCCGTGGCGGCCGCGCGATGTGGTGCAGGCTGTTCACGCACGTCACGAGATCGAAGCTGGCGTCGGGGAACGGCAGCTGCTCCGCCCGTCCGAGCACACGACCGGCACCCTCGGGCACGAACTCCAGGAGCCGGGCCGACGTGTCGAGCACCGTGATCGACGCGACCCGCGGGGCGAGGACACCCGCAAGCGCCCCGGGCCCCCCGGCGACGTCCAGCGCGCGATCCTCGGGTCGCGGGTCGCACCACTCGACGAACCCGTTCCAGTCCCTCCGCCGCGCCATCGCCGCGTAGCGCTCGGCGGTGCGGTCGAAACGGCTACCCGCGGACAAAGGCCACCGCCTCATCACGGGTCGTGACGGCCTGCGCCGCCTGCTCCTCGGCCAGCGCGGCCACCAGCGCCCCGATCCGCGGCCCTTCCGCGCCGGTCAGCTCGGCGATCTCGTCGCCGCGCAGGAGCGGCGGGCGCTCCTCGGCCTCGAGCTCGGCCACGACCGCGAGCAGCTCGTCGGCCGTCTCGACGTGTGCGCGGACGTATGACTGCCGGGCGCGCACCCCGCGGGTGGCGAACCGGTCGGCCAGCGAGACGACCACGCTCGCATATGTGTGCGGCTCGGTCGCGCGCAGGTAGCGGTAGCCGTCGCGGCGGTCGAGCGGCCGGTCGTGCACCATGAACCCGAGGCGCAGGTGCTCGGCGACGAGCAGCATGCAGAACCGGATCGTCGAGGTCGCCGCCCGCCAGCGCCTGAGGATGCGGCGGGCCGTGTCGGCGCCTTTGGCATCGTGGCCCATG
The DNA here is from genome assembly GCA_036258075.1 of Gaiellales bacterium. GTDB lineage: Bacteria > Actinomycetota > Thermoleophilia > Gaiellales > JAICJC01 > JAICJC01. The sequence continues at coordinate 1,927 of DATAEI010000193.1, read as the reverse complement.
AACCCGATCCGGCCGTCGTCCGACACCGTGCGCGTGCTCGGCTTCTCGATGTCGTGGAAGAGGACGGCGAGGCGCAGCGCCGTCCGCGCGTCGAGCTCGTCGCCCACCGGCGCGTCGAGCGCCTCGCGCAGCCGCTCGGCGTGCCGCGGCAGGTAGTGCTCGGGATGGGCGCCGATGTCGGCCGCGGCGTCGAGCACCTGGAGGGTGTGCTCGAAGACGTCGAGGTGGTGAAACGGGCTCTGCTCGCAGCCGCGCATCGGCGCCGCCTCGGGCAGGACGACGTCGAGCACGCCGAGGTCGTCGAGGAGCCGGATCGCCGCGTCGGGGTGGTCGGGCGTGAGCAGGCGCCGGATCTCGGCGTAGGTCCGCTCGCCGGCCGCCCGATCGGCCATGTGCGCATCGCGGCGGGCGGCCCGCGCGGTCTCCGGCTCGACCGCGAAGCCCAGCTCGTGCGCAATCCGGGCCAGCCGCAGGAGCCGCAGCGGGTCGTCGGCGAAGGCCCGCTCGGAGACGAGCCGCATCCGCCGCTCGGACAGGTCGGCGAGCCCGCCGTACGGGTCGACCAGGTCGTCGTCGCCGCCGGCGACCGGGATCGCCATGGCGTTCACGGTGAAGTCGCGCTCGCCCAGATCGGCCACGATATCGCCGCCGCGGCGAGCCGTCACGTCGATCGTGCGGCCGTCGAGCACCACGCGCCACGCGCCGTGCGCCTCGGACAGCGCGAACGGCGAGCCGCCCGTGGCCCGCGCCAGGCGGCGCGCGGCGGGTGCGGGGTCACCGGGGACCACGACGTCGACGTCGATCACGGGCCGCCCGAGGCGCACGTCGCGGACGCAGCCGCCGACGAAGTGCGCCCCGTCGCCGTCGATCAGCGGCCGGAGCTCGTCAAGCACCTCGGAGGACATGCTCCACCCTCCGCGGCCGCGGCGCCAGGGACGTGACGATCTCGTAGTTGATCGTGCCGGCGATGGCGGCCCACTCCTCTGCCAGGATCCGCTCGTCGCCGTCCTCGCCGATCAGCGTGACGGGGTCGCCCGGCTCGACGTCGCGCTCGGGCCCGATCACGAACGTGAGCTGGTCCATGCTCACCGTCGCAGCCACCCTGCGCCGGCGGCCGCGCACCAGCACGTCGGCAAGGCCCGACAGGGCCCGCGGCACGCCGTCCGCGTAGCCCGCGGGCACGAGCCCGATCCACGTCGGCTCCGTCGCGACGAACCGGCGGCCGTACCCCGCGCTCCCACGCGGAGCGACGAGCTTCACCTCGGCGACGAAGCTCTGGAGCCGGAGCGCCGGCCGGAGCCCGTCGCCGCCCGGATCGGTCCCGAACGGTGAGAGCCCGTAGACCCCGATGCCGCAGCGCACCGCGTCGAACCGGGCGTCCGCGAACCGCAGCGCCGCGGCGCTGTTGGCGATGTGGCGCGGGCAGGCCGGAAACCGCTCGGCGAGGGCGGCGAACCGCTCGATCTGGCCGCGGGTGAACGCCTCGTCGGAGTCCGCCACGGCGAGGTGGCTCATGAGCCCGGCCAGCCCGAGGACGTCGCCGTCGTCGAGCTGCTCGGCGATCCGGAGCGCATCGTCCTCCCCCATGCCCCAGCGGCCCATCCCGGTGTCGGCCTTCACGTGGACGCCCAGCGGCGCGCGGGCGGCAGCGCGCAGGCGGGCGAAGCCGTCGACCGAGGTCACCGTCACGTCGACGCCCTCGACGTCGCTCTCCTGGCCCGGGACGAGCGGCCCCATCACGAGCACGGGCACGTCGCCGAGCTCATCGCGCAGCGCCCGGGCCTCGTCCCACGTGGCGACGCACAGGCGCGCCGCCCCGGAGGCGAGCGCGGTGCGGCCCACCGCCGCCGCTCCGTGGCCGTAGCCGTCGGCCTTGACGACGGCCCACACCTCGGCGGGCGCCGCGGCGCCGGCGAGACGGCCGACG
>DATAEI010000192.1:0-9093 GCA_036258075.1 Gaiellales bacterium | reverse complement strand
GTGGCCAAGCTCCTGGCTGGGCTGGCCAGCGGCTCGGCGGCGATGCTCGCGGAGGCGGCTCACTCGATCGCAGACACGCTCGACCAGGTCGTGCTCCTGGCGTCGCTCCGGCTCGGCCGCCGGCCGGCCGACGACGAGCACCAGTTCGGCCACGGCAAGGAGCGGTTCTTCTGGGCCTTCGTCGCCGCCGTGTGGATCTTCTTCGCAGGCGCCGTCTTCTCGATCGGACAGGGGGTGCTGGCGCTGCGTGGAGGGACGGCGATCGGCGATCCCACCGTGTCCTTCGGCGTCCTGGCCGTGGCGTTCGTCGCCGAGGGCGTCTCGCTTCGGCGCGCGGCGCGGCAGCTCCGCGACGGGGCCAGGCGGTCGCAGACGACGTTCGGGCGCTTCGTCCGGGATGTGCGCGATCCGGCGCCGCGGATCGTGCTGCTCGAGGACGCCGCCGCCGTTGCGGGCATCCTCGTCGCCGCCGCCGGCCTGGGCGCGACGGTGCTCACCGGAAGCGAGGTCTTCGACGCCCTGGCGTCGATCGGCGTCGGGCTCATCCTTGCGGCCGCCGCGGTGGGCGTCGGGGCCCACGCGAAGGCGCTCCTCCTCGGCGAGGCGGCGTGGCCGGAGATGCGCCAGTTCCTCGAGCAGCAGATCGAGAGCCATCCCGAGGTCGTGTCCGTCGCCGACCTGCGGACGATGCACATCGGTCCCGACGACGTCCTCGTCGCCGGCCGGGTCGAGTTCCAGGACGACCTGACGGTGCCCGAGGTCGAGGCGCTGACCGAGCGGATCATCGACGACCTTCGCCGCCGCGACCCGGTCATCGGGCACGTCTTCCTCCAGCCCGCCACGACGTCCGCCGGCCATTCCTGAGACGCCGACGCCGGATACCCCATGCGGCGCGAAGACCGCACGATTGGCCACGGGGCGAGCTGGGTAGACGGTGGGCATGATCGCCACCACCCCCATAGTCATCGTGATCGTCCTGCTCCTGGCGCTCGTCTCGATCGTCGCCGTGCCCGGGGCAGCCCTTCTCGCGATCCCGCTCGTGCTGATCCTGGCGATCGCCTTCGTCGTCATGGCCGTGCGCGGAGCGGCGGCCAGCCGCGGCGGCAGGTCCGTCGAGGAGCGCGAGCCCGGAGCCGCGGTCGGCGAGGCGCTCTCGCCGCCCGAGACCACCGAGAGCGAGGCGGTCACGGCGTCTCGCGAGCGGACGCAGGGATGACCCGCCCCGACGAGCGCGACGAGCGCTCGCACGGCGAGGGCTATCCCGGCGAGGACAACCCGGACACGGCGCAGGACGAGCACCGCTACGGCGTGAAGCGCGAGCCGCCGAAGCCGGACGCGAACCGGCGACGTGAGCCACGGCCCGCCGAGCCGCCGCCTGCGCACGAGCGCCAGTCGCGCAGCTGAGCCGTTCGGCAACTGAGCCGTTAGGCACCCGGCCGGGGCGGGTATCGGCGCGACGTACATGTCACCCGACCCAGGAGGCAGCATGCCGACCACCTGGACACCGAAACAGGAGCGCACGTACGAGCACATCCGCGACTCCGAGCGCCGGCAGGGCGAGTCCCCGGCCCGCGCCAAGGAGATCGCCGCCCGCACGGTCAACAAGCAGCGGGCGCGGAGCGGCCAGGCGGAGACGTCCTCGCGGTCTTCGACCGATGACATGTCGTCGTCGCGCCGGGGCGGCCTGCGCTCGGGCACGAACCGCCCCAAGGGCCGGACGAAGGCACAGCTCTACAACGAGGCCCGCCAGCGGGGCATCGAGGGCCGCTCGAAGATGACGAAGGCCCAGCTCCAGCGGGCCGTGGATGCAAAGAAGCGTTAGGAGGGATCACATGGCACGGGAACTGCACGGACAGACCTTCGCGTTCCTCGTCGCCGACGAGGGCGTCGAGGAGATCGAGATGACAGAGCCGTGGAAGGCGGTCGAGCAGGCGGGCGGCACGCCCGAGCTCGTCTCCCCGAGCGGCGGGAAGGTGCAGGCCTTCAACCATCTCGACAAGTCGAAGACCTACGACGCCGACACCGCCCTCGACGACGCCGACCCGTCGCGCTACGACGGGCTGGTGCTGCCTGGCGGCGTCGCCAACCCCGACATGCTGCGCACCGATCCGCGGGCGGTGGAGTTCGTGAAGGCGTTCTTCACCGACGAGCGGCCGGTGGCCGTGATCTGCCACGGGCCGTGGACGCTCGTCGAGGCGGGCGTCGTGAAGGGCCGGACGATCACCTCGTGGCCGTCGCTTCAGACGGACATCCGAAACGCCGGTGGCACATGGGTCGACGAGGAGGTGCACGCAGACGGCATGCTCGTGAGCAGCCGCAAGCCCGACGACCTCCCGGCGTTCTGCGCGCAGATGATCGAGCAGTTCGCCGCCCATGGCTCGCGGACAGCGTCGTCGAGGTAGCGTGCCGGCGAGGTCGGCATGACCGGCGATCCGCGGGTCGTCGTCGTCACCGGCGCCTCGGCGGGCGTGGGGCGGGCCGTCGCGCACGCCTTCGCCCGCCGCGGCGCCGCGGTCGGCCTGATCGCCCGCGGGCGCGATGGGCTGGACGCCACCGCGGATGAGGTGCGGCGGCTGGGTGGGACGGCGGTCGTCCTGCCGGCCGACGTCGCCGATCACGACGCGGTCGACGCGGCCGCCGAGGAGATGGAGCTCCGGGCCGGGCCGATCGACGTCTGGGTGAACGACGCCATGGCCACGGTGTTCGCGCCGGTGTCGAAGGTGACGCCCGACGAGTTCCGGCGCGCGACCGAGGTGACCTACCTCGGGACGGTCCACGGCACGATGGCCGCCCTCCGGCGGATGACGCCGCGCAACCGCGGCGTCATCGTCCAGGTGGGCTCCGCGCTCGCCTACCGGGCGATCCCGCTCCAGGCCGCGTACTGCGGTGCGAAGTTCGCGGTGCGTGGCTTCACCGACTCGGTGCGGACCGAGCTCCTGCACGACAAGAGCGACGTTCACATCACGATGGTGCAGCTGCCGGCGGTGAACACCCCGCAGTTCACGTGGTGTCGCACCAGGCTTCCCAACCATCCGCAGCCGGTCGCGCCGATCTTCGACCCGGACGTGCCGGCGGAGGCCGTCTACTGGGCCGCCACCCACCGCCGCCGCGAGCTGATCGTCGGCGGAAGCGCGCTGAAGGCGATCCTCGCGTCGATCGTGGCGCCCGGCCTGGCCGACCGCTACCTGGGGCGGACCGGCTACGACGGTCAGCAGGTGAAGGGGGAGCCGGTCACGCCGGACAGACCGGACAACCTGTTCCAGCCCGTGGCCGGCGTCGCGGCGACGAGGGGCGAGTTCAGCGCGGAATCGCGCGACTCGAGCGCACAGCTCTGGGCGGCCACCCACCGCGGCGCGCTGCTTGCCGGCGCGGGCGCGGCGCTGGTCGCGCTTCGCGCGCTCCGGCGGTGACCGCGCCGCACGTCCTCCGCGACTACGCCTTCATCGCCGACGGCGAGCGTGGGGCGCTCATCGGCCCGGAGGGCGACGTGGCGTGGATGTGCTTTCCGGCGTGGGACTCCGACGCGGTGTTCTCCGAGCTCGTCGGCGGCTCGGGCACGTATGCCGTGCGGCCCGCCGGCCGCTGCGTCTGGGGCGGCTACTACGAGCGCGGATCGCTCATCTGGCGCAGCCGCTGGGTCACCGAGGAGGGCATCGTCGAGTGCCGGGAGGCGCTGGCGCTCCCGTCGCGGCCGGGCCGCGCGGTCATGCTGCGCCGGATCGTGGCCGTGGCCGGCCGGGCCGGAGTCTCGGTACGGCTCGGGCCGAGGACGGGGTTCGGGAGCGAGCGCCTCGAGGTCGAGCGCTCCGGCAGGGTGTGGTCGCTCCGCACCGGCGGTGTCACCGCCGTGTGGGCGGGCGGGGACGAGGCCCGGGCCGGCGACGGCGGCGTCCTCGAGCTGCGGCTCGAGCTCGCCGAGGGCGATGTTCACGACCTGGTGCTCGTGCTCGAGGCGGGGCACGATCCCGGTCCGCCGCCAGCGCCGGACGAGGCCTGGCGGGAGACGGAGGCCGCCTGGGCGGCACGCGTTCCTGAGCTCGAGGGAGCCGTCGCCACGCGCGAGGCACGGCATGCCGTCGCCGTCGTGAGCGGGCTCACCGCGGAGTCGGGAGCGATGGTGGCGGCGGCGACGACGTCGCTGCCGGAGCGGGCCCGCGAGGGCCGGAACTACGACTATCGCTACGCCTGGATCCGCGACCAGTGCTACGCGGGCCAGGCGGCGGCCGCCGCCGGCGTCGACGGCATCCTGGACGACGCCGTTCGCGCCGTGTCGGCCAGGCTGATCGCGGACGGGCCGGAGCTCCGGCCGGCCTACACCGTGCGCGGCGGCGCGGTCCCGGACGAGCGGCGCCTCGACCTGCCGGGCTATCCAGGCGGGTGTGACGTGGTCGGAAACCGGGCGAACATCCAGTTTCAGCTCGACGCGTTCGGTGAGGCGCTCCTCCTGCTCGCCGCCGCGGCCCGGCGCGGCCGGCTCGACGGTGACGGTCGCACGGCGGCCGCCGCTTCAGCCTCCGCCATCGCGCTGCGCCACCGGGAGCCGGACTCCGGCGTGTGGGAGCTCGAGCCCGCCCGCTGGACGCACAGCCACCTCATCTGCGCCGCCGGCCTGCGGGCCATGGGCTCCGCGCTCGCCGGCCGGCCGGAGTGGGACAGGCTCGCCGACACCCTGGTCGCCGAGGCGACGGCCTGGGGCGTCCACCCGACGGGAAGATGGCAGCGCGCCGCCGGCGACACGCGCGTCGACGCCGCGCTCCTCACGGCCGGGATCCGCGGCGCCGTCCCGGCCGGCGATCCCCGCACCCGGGCCACGCTCCAAGCCGTCGACCGCGAGCTCACCGAGGACGGGTTCGCCTACCGCTACCGCAGCGACGAGAGGCCGCTCGGCGAGTCCGAGGGCGCGTTCCTGATCTGCGGCCTCTGGATGGCGCTCGCCTGGCACGGTGAGGGCGAGCCGGTACGGGCGGCACGCTGGTTCGAGCGGGCGAGGGCCGCCTGCGGAGGGCCGGGGATCTACGCCGAGGAGTACGACATCGCCCAGCGCCAGCTGCGGGGCAACCTGCCGCAGGCGTTCGTGCACGCGCTCGTGCTCGAGTGCGCGGCGACGCTCGAGTAGCCCATGACGGCCCGAGCCCTAGCCTGCGCGGCCGGCGAGGTGCGCCTGCTTCTCGGCGTACATCTGCCGGTCGGCGAGCCGCTCGGCCTCGCTCACCGTCGGGGCGTCGGGCGTCCCGGCCCAGCCGATGGACACGGCGAGCGGGACGCCACCGACCGGTGGGTGCTCCGCGACCGCGCGGGCGATGCGGCGGGCAGTGAGGCGGCACCGGTCACGTGACGCGCCGGTGAGCAGCACCCCGAACTCGTCGCCGCCGAGCCGGGCGACGAGGTCCGACTCGCGCACCTCGGCGCGGATCGTCTCGGCCGCTGCGCGGATCAGGGCGTCGCCGACGTCGTGGCCGCACTCGTCGTTTGCGCGCTTCAGCCCGTCGAGGTCGGCGATGATCACGCTCACCGGCTCGGCGCTCTGAGCGTCAGCGAGCGCCACGGCCTCGTCCCAGGCGAGCCGGTTCCCGATGCCGGTGAGCGGGTCTCGGTGGGCCTTCTGGTCGACGGTGCGGTAGGCGTGGACGAGGTGCAACGCCTCCGTGATCCGTACGCGGCGGTCGCGGGCCATCTCGGCCAGAAGCGCGGCGGCCGGCAGGATGAGCAGCCACGCATACGGCTGGCCGCCCGCGGCGAGCGCCGCCAGGAGCGCCGGCGGCGCGAGCAGGAGGTCGATCGCCCAGACCCGCGCCAGGGCCGGCGCCATCACGCCGGCCGGAACGCCGAACACGATTCGCTCCCGCAGCGCTGCGCTTCCGAAGTCGAAGCCGAACTGGGCCGCAAGCGCCACGGCGTAGAGCGGCCAGTCCGAGAGGCGCGCTCGCGGGGCCCCCGCCAGCGAGAGGACGAGCGCCGGGCCCATGGCGTGCCACGCCCCGGACGCCAGCACCAGGCCGCGCTCGGGGTGCAGCCGACCCAGGCCCCACTCCCACGCGCCGCCTCCCAGGAGGCCGGCGGCGACCACGAGCGGCGCCCACCCGGGCGGGAGGGCGAAGAGCATGGGGACGAGCACGAGCATCGTCGGGATCCCCGTGCCGCTCGACACCTCGAACTCGATGCACGAGCAGGCCGCGTACGCGGCGATGAAGACCGCGACGAGCGCCGGGCCGGGATGCCGCCCGCCGTCGGGGGCGGCGGCCGCGAGCGCGATCGCGGCGGCGAGGAACGTGCCGGCGAGCGCCCCGCTCACGAGCCGGTCGCGGCGCGACAGCCGCTCGGGCATGCGGGCGCGGGCCGCCGCGATCAGCGTATCCATCGCCGAGTCGAGCTCGGCCGCTCTGCCAGGTGGTCCGCCAAGAATCTCCACCATCACCTCCACCGTCGCCGGTGGGACCGCGAGCCAGTCTAGCCCTGGGCTTCGTGGCCCGGATCCCTCATCGGAGTGACCTGCAATACCCCAATTCGGGGAGGGAGGACTCCCTCCTCCGCGGCGAGGTAGGTGGGGACGTCGACCGTGAAGGAGTTCCGATGCGACAGCTCATCGTCCGGCTTCCCGTCACCGTCACCGCCGCTCTCGCGGCTCTGGCGATCGCCGCGCCCACCGCGGGCGCGTCGCTTCTCGACGGCTGTCCGGCCGCCGACGCATCCCAGCCCTTCGCTCCATGGGGCGACGACGCCTTCTACGTCCTCGCGCCCGACGGCGGATTCGAGCATGGCGGCGGCGCCTGGAGCCTTGACGGCGGGGCCGACGTCGTCGAGGGCAACGAGAGCTTCCAGGTGGGCGGCGCGGGCGACAGGCACTCGCTCTCGCTCCCGGACGGCAGCCGCGCGACGTCCGCGCCGGCGTGCATCGGCCTCGACTCGCCGACGATGCGGTTCTTCGCCCGAAACGACGGGGATCCCGACGCCAGCCTGCGGGTGAGCGTCATCGTCGACACGCTGCTCGGGCCGCAGACCGTGCCGATCGGCAGCGTCGACGGCAGCCAATCGTCCTGGCACCCCACGCCGGCGTTCCTGCTGATCGCCAACCTGACCGCGCCCCCGATCGCGACCGACGGGACGGCCTCGATCCGGCTTCGCTTCACGCCGGACGGCGGCGACTGGCACATCGACGACGTCTACGTCGACCCCTGGAAGGGCCGCTAGGCATCGGCGGGCGGCCCGGTGCGCAAACCAGGTTTGGCACCCGCCGCCGTGAGCGGTTCGTTGCAGGATTGGAGCGAATCGGCGATCTCGGCCGCCCAGGCGGCGACGCCCTTCCAGTCGCGGTAGTCGCCGTCCGGCGCTCCCACCAAGCGCACGACGGTGCGTTCGCCGAGCCCGAGCTGTGTCCGGTCGAGGCGGCCGGCGAACAGGCGGTGCTCGCGGGCACCGGTCTGTGCGATGACGTCGTCGAGCTTGACGGCTGAGGCCGCCTCGGGCTTCGGCGGATCGCCGAGCGGCCCGCTCGAGAAGAGCCAGGTCGGATGCGCCGCGAGCTCCGCGGCGTGGCGGTCGGCGAAGCGGCGGGCCTCGCCCATCCAGCGGCCGGCATAGACGGCGCTCCCGACGACGAACGCGTCGAACCCGGCGACCTCCGCGACGTCCTCGATCGGAAGGACGCGAGCCTCCAGCCCCCGTTCCCCGATCACCCTGCCGATCTCCTCGGCGATCCCGCCGGTCGCTCCGTGCTTGCTCGATGCGGTGACCAGCACACGCATTTCGTGCCTCCTTTCGTCCACCTTCACGATGCACCGGGCCGGTCCGGGCCGCATCGGTACCGGCACGGAATTCGCGATGCGGCGGACTACGGACCCGAGACGGGACTCGGTGGCTAGCGCCGGTCGGACTTGCGGCGGCGCTTGTGCCGCTGCATCTCCGCGCCGGCCCGGCGCAGGGTCTCGCGCGGCGTCTCTCCCTGCCGCGACGCGACGCAGCCCACGCTGGCGCCGTGGCAGATGTCGCGGATGCGGCGTGGCAGGGGCAGGTCGTCAACCAGCACGCGCAGCCGGTGAACGCGGGCCGAGGCGTCGGCGGGCGACAGGGGGTTCAGCACGGCGACGAGCTCGTCGCCCCCCAGCCGCGCGGCCAGCTCGCCCGGCTCGAGCACCGACGCGAGCGTGTCGGCGAGGGCCACGATCAGGAGGTCGCCGTCCTCGTAACCGAGCGAGTCGTTCACCTGCTTCAGCCCGTCGGCGTCGAGCATCAGGAGCCGGTAGGGCGCCCCGGAGCGCGACTCCAGCTCCTCCATCAGGCGGCGCCGGTTCGAGATGCCGGTGAGTGAGTCGGTGACGGCGGCCCGGTGGAACTGCTCGCGCATGAAGCACGAGTGGACGGCGAGCGCGCACAGCTCCGCGTAGTACTGGACGTGGCCGCGCTCCTGGCGCCCGAAGGGCCGCTCGCGCCGCAGCACGAGCTCGCCGAGGCGGGCGTCGTGGGCCACGAGCGGCACGCGCAGGAACGCGTCGCGGCCTTGGCGGACGCCCTGGCGCCTGCGACTGCCGTTCAGCGTCGTCGCCTGGATCTTGCGCCGCAGTTCGCCCTCGGAGGGAAGCACGACCTCGGCCGAGCACCCCCACAGCACCTCGGCGCCCTTCGCGGTCGCACGGGCCAGCGACTCGAGGTCGGTGGCCTCGAGCGCCAGCGAAAGCGCGGACGGCATGCGTCGGAAGAAGTCGTTCTCGTGCCCCTCGTCCCACACGATGTCGTCGGTCCGTTGCCCCAAGCGGGAGACGCCCATCGCCTGCAACCTAACCCCGCCCCTGAGCCATCGCATCCCCTAACCGGGGGAGTCAGGGGCGCATCCGGGTCGCCGTTCCGGGGGATGCGCGCCTACGCGCTTCCCGCTATCCGTGAGACGTGCCGTCGATACCCGCGCGCACCCTGCTCGCAGCCGCCGCCGCCGGCGTGGCGCTCACGTGCCTGGCCGCATCGGCGGCCGCCGCGAAGACGACGACCCGGTACGGAGACCAGTTCCACTCGAAGACCGTGGGATGCGCCGCCAGGCGTGACATCCACCGGCGCGACGTCGTCGTCCGCTGCGGCAGGGGGAAGGTCGGAGAGGTCGACTGG
>DATAEI010000191.1:0-32131 GCA_036258075.1 Gaiellales bacterium | reverse complement strand
GAACGCCTTCTGGAGGGCGCGCTGGAGCACCTGGTACTTGGAGATGTTCACCGACGAGATCGAGAACAGCACCATGAAGAGCGCCATGAGCAGCGTGATCATGTCGGCGTAGGTCAGGAGCCAGCGCTCGTCGCCGCCCTGGTGCCCGCCTCCGTGGCCGCCGGCGCCGCGGCGGCCTCTGCGTGAGGAGTGCCCGCTCACGCCGCCTGCCGCTCCTGCTCCTCGGGCACGATGCCCGAGTGCGGGGTCGTGCGCTCCTCGACACCGCGGTTGGCCGGCGGGACGTAGGCCTCGAGCTTCTCGGCCAGGACGCGCGGGTTGTCGCCGGCCTGGATCGAGAGGATCGCCTCGAGCACCATGTAGCGGTGGTTGGTCTCGGCCGCCGACATCTCCTTGAGCTTGTTGCCGATCGGCAGGAAGATCAGGTTCGCGCTCGACACGCCGTAGAGCGTCGCGATGAACGCGCCGGAGATCGCGGGGCCCAGCGTCGACGGAGCCGAGAGGTTCTCGAGCACGTGGATGAGGCCCATGACGGTGCCGATGATGCCCAGGGTCGGAGCGAATCCGCCTGCGGTGGTGAACATGCCGGCGAGCTGCCCGTGGCGCTGCGCCATGCCGTCGACCTCCGACTCCAGGATCGTGCGCACGAGATCCGAGTCGGTGCCGTCGACGACCAGCTGGAGGCCCTTCTTCGTGTAGGCGTCGTCGATCTTGGCGACGTCCTCCTCGAGCGCGAGCAGGCCGTTCCGGCGGGCCTTCTCGGCGAGGGCCACCATGTCGTGGATGACGCCGCCGGACTGGACGGTCGAGCCCTTGAAGCTCATGATCATCGCCTTCGGCATGGCCATGAACGTCTGGAAGTTCGTCGACGCCATGACAGCGCCCGACGTCCCGCCCACGATGAGCAGGAGCGCGGGGATGTTCAGGAAGGCCATCGGCTGAGTGCCTTCCATGATGCTCGAGACAAGGAGCGCGCCGAAGGCGCACACGATGCCGATCGCGGTGATGGCTTTCACGGGGTTCCGATCCTTCGGGTGTGAACCGCGGCCGTCCGTGGCTGCGGGGAACGACGTTTGTTCAGGTAATCGACCACAGTTGCTTGTTCTTCATCACGCTCTAGGACGAAGCGAGCGCAGCGGCACGACGTTCGTGTCGGGGTGCGCGCCGCTTGCCGCGACGATCCCGGCCTGCCAGTCGCGCACGAGCCGGGCCACCTCGGCGGGCGTCTCCGCCACGACGAACTTGGAGCCGTTCGTGAGCGAGATGACGGTGTCGGGGTTGGCCTCGACCGTCTGGATCAGCTCGGGATTGACGTAGAGCTCGTGGTCGGGCTGGGAGATGCGGTGCAGGGGGATCATGGGGAGTGGTCTCCGGGGGTGGGGAGGGCCCCGCGGCGCGTTGCCGCGGGGCCCGTCCGGCCTAGTGCTTCAGGTTCACGAGCTCCTGGAGCATCTCGTCGGCGGTGGAGATGATGCGGCTGTTCGCCTGGAAGCCGCGCTGCGCGGTGATCATGTTGGTGAACTCCTGCGCGAGGTCGACGTTCGACATCTCGACCGAGCCGGGCGAGAGCGTGCCGATGCCGTTCGTGCCGGCGGTGCCGACCGACTCGGCGCCCGAGTTGTTCGAGGAGGCGAACTTGTTGCCCGAGACGCGCTCGAGGCCCTCGTTGTTCGGGAACTTGGCCATCGAGATGGCCGCGACGCGCGTGACGACGCCGGCCGAGTCGATGGTCGTGACGATGCCGTCCTGGCCGATCGTCACGGACTTCGTGTTCGCCGGGACGTTGATGGTCGTCTGGGTCGAGGTCGGAGCGTTCGTGACCGGATCGATGGTGTAGCCGACCACGTAGTAGCCCTCCGGCGTCACGACGTCGCCGTTGGCGTCGCGGGAGAAGTTGCCCGCGCGCGTGTAGAGGATGTTGCCGAAGCCGGCCGGATCGTCCGTGATCCGGAAGAACCCGTCGCCCTGCACCGCCACGTCGAGGGCGTTGCCGGTCGACTGAACGGCGCCGGACGACATCAGGTTGTCGATGCCGTTCAGCTGGACGCCGAGGCCGACCTGGAGGGCGTTCGTGCCGCCGAGCGTCGCGCTCGGAGCGCTTGAACCGCGCTGGGTCTGGCTGAGGGCGTCCTTGAAGCTCGTGCGCTCGGCCTTGAAGCCGATGGTGTTGACGTTCGCGATGTCGTTGGCCGTGACGTCCAGCATCATCTGGTGGACCTTGAGGCCGCTGATCGCGGCGAACATTCCTCGCATCATGGGGATCGCTTCCCTTCTGGCCGCCGGCTTCCTCGAGCGAGGTCCAGCCCGTGCGGCGCGTGTCTGTGGTTAGTTGATGACTGCGCTGTCGATGTTGGTGAAGACGCGGTCGCGCATCTGATCTGCGCCCACCGCGGTGATGACGGTGCGGTTCCGCACCGAGACGACGAACGCGGTGCCGTCGATCAGCACCAGGGCCTCCCTGGCCCCCTTCGCGGAGGCACGGCTGACGCCGTCCTCGAGCCGGGCCATCGTGGCCTCGCCCATGTCGATGCCCCGCCGCCGGAGCCGCTCGAGCGCGTGGCCCGAGAACTGGACGGGAGCGGTCTTGTCGAGCTTCGCCCGGAGCACCCCTTCGAAGCTCGCGCCGGTCCCGTCGGCGGCGGGTGCCGCCGGCGTGAGCCGGGGAGCGCCGACGCCGGGAGGCGCCAGTGCGGGGTTCAGGCGGACGGGCTCGGCAGACATCGGGCTACGACACCTGCACGATCTGTTCGGGAGTGACCTGGGAGTCGCCCACGGTGATCTGGATCGCGCCGTCGGAGACCGACACCTTGGAGGCGGTGCCGGATCCGTTCGTCCCGTCGGCGGCGACCCACGAGACCTGATGGCCGATCAGGCCGACGGCCTGGGACATCTGGTTCGAGAACGCCTCGCGCTGCGTCGCCTCGACGAGGTTCGTGATCTGCTCCAGCGACGAGAACTGCGCCATCTGGCCCATGAAGTCCTTGTCGTCCATGGGGTTCATCGGATCCTGGTGCTGGAGCTGGGTCACCAGGAGCTTCAGGAAGTCGTCCTTCCCGAGGATGGCATTCGGGTTCGTGCCGGCCGCGGCGGTGCCAAGGGCGCCGGCCGTGGTCGGTGTGACGGAGCTCATCGTTCCCTCCTCAGGCGAGCACGTCCACCTGCGTCCCGAGCGGGACGAGGTGCAGCTCGGTCGTGATGTCGACGACGTCCTCGGACGCCGCCCGGTCGGTGGTGGTGCTCATGGCCCGCGCGAGGTCGGCCGCCTGGCGGCGGTCACCGCTCGAGGCGGGGCCGTCGCCGGCGACGTGGACGTCGAGCGAGGTGATCTGAAGACCCTGGCTCTCGAGCGAGCGCCGCAGGTCGGAGACGGTCTGCGTGAGCGCCTGGGCCGCCGCCGGCGTCTCGGCTGCGAGCGTCGCGGACACGGCGCCGTCGTGCACGCGCATCGTGATCCGGACGCCGCCGAGGTCGGCCGGGTGGAGGCTGATCCGGGCCATCGCGCTGCCGTTCTGGCGCACCGCGACCCGCAGGGTTGCGCGGGCCACGTCCGGCACGTCACGCACCCGCACGCGCGGGGCGGCCTGCTGGCCCGGCTCGGCCGGCCGGTCGGAGGTGCGGGCCAGAGCGTCGGCGCGAGCCGTGACCGGCGCCTGCGGGTCGGCCGGTGCGGCCGCCTGGGCCTGCGCCGGAGCGTCGGCGGGACGCTCGCCCGCCGCCTGACCCTGGAACGGTCCGCGGACCGCAGCCCGGGCGGCGTGAGCCACGGCCGGGCGGTCAGGTGCGTGCGGGCGGGTGTGCTCGGCACCGCGGGCGGGGCCGGTGTGCTCGCCCCTGCGCGGCTTCGACGGACGGTGCGCTGCGGCCGTACCCGGGACGGCCGGCCCGGCCGTGGGGGCGTTCTCGGCCACCGCGGCCGCGGCCTGCGCGTCCTGGCGCACCGCGCTCTGGGGGGCCGGCGGAGCCGTGTCCGACGCCTGCGGCGTGCCGGCCTGCGGCGCGCTCGGCGCATCCTGCGCCGCGGTCGTGATCCGAGCCGGGACGGAGGCCTCGGCCGCGACGCCGCCGCGGACGGTGGCGGAGTGTGCGGTCGCGGCCGGGACGGCGGAGACGGCCGCGGGGGCGGTCTCCGCCGGCGCGGGCGCGGCGGCGACGGGTACGGCGGGCTGCGGCAGCACGATGGCGGCGGGAGCCGTCACGAGAGCGGGAGTGTCCGCGTCGGCAGTCTTTCGGGTGTCGGGGCCGGAGGAGTCGCCTTCGGCCTTCTTGCCCTCCGCAGGTGCGGTCCGGGCGGTGGGATCGGCGGCCGGTGGCGGTGCCTCGGCCGGCTGAGCCGCTCCCAGGGCTGCGGCGAACGCATCCGAGGGGGCCGGCTCCTGGCCGCGTTCCGGCGGCGCGTGGTCGCGCGCCGGCGGAGCGGCGACGACGGGGACGTCGTTCATAGGGAGCTCCCGGTGGGTTGCAGGGTGGAGCCGAAGCGCTGCATGTTCTGGAGCACCGCGGCGACGTAGTTCTGGGTCTCGGGATAGGGCGGGACGCCGCCGTACTGGGCGACCGCGCCGGGCCCGGCGTTGTAGGCGGCCAGGGCCAGGCGGACGTCGCCGTGGTAGCGGTCGAGCTGGCCGCGCAGGTAGCGCGCGCCGGCGTCGATCGACTGGGCCGGGTCGTACGGGTCGCTGACGCCCAGGCCCCGGGCGGTGGCCGGCATGAGCTGCATGAGGCCCGCGGCGCCCGACGCGCTGGTCGCCTGCGGGTTCCAGCCGGACTCCTGCTGGATCACGGCCTCGATCAGCGTGGGGTCGACGCCGTAGCGGGCGGCGGCCCGCTGAACCTGCGGGAGGTACTGCTGCGCGGCGGCCGGGAGGCCCTGGGCCGTGCCGGCCTGTGCCGCCGTGCCGGCCTGCGCCTGCGTGAGCGCCTGCGAGAACGCCTGCACCGGGGCCGCCTGCGAGGCGGCGGCCGGCGCGGCGACGAGGGTCGCCTCGAGCGAGCGGATCTCGCCGATCCGGGCCATGGCGGCGTCGAGGCTCATGCCGCCTCCTCGCGCCGGAGGCGCACGTGGCGGGCGATCGCGATCTCGTCGAGCCGCGCGGTCTGCGCGCGGGCGACGGCGCGGTCGTGCTCGGTGCGCTTGCGAGCCTTGAGGCGGACGAGCGTCTCGTGCTCGATGGAGGCGCGTGCCAGCCGCGAGCGGCCGGCGTCTACCTCGAGCGCCTGGGCGGCGACGCCGTGTTCCGCGGCGTCGCGCTCGCGCTCGACGCGCTCCATGTACGCCTGGAACGCGCGCAGGTCCTGGCCGCTGACCTCGGTGCCCGGCCGCAGGTCGCCCGTGCCGCGGGCGTCGTCGACGCGGCGGGTCGCCGCGTCCAGCTCCGTCTCGCGGTCGCGCTGCCTTCGCAGCTCGCGCGCGAGGGCTTCCTGAGCCTGGCGTTCGGCCTGCTGGCGCAGGGCGCGAATCGGCTCGAGTCTGAAGGTGAACTGAGTGTTTTCCACGGGGGTCCGAAGCGGTCAGGCCGGGTAATCGACTGACTCACTTGGTTTTTGAGCATTTTGTTAGGACAGGGCCTTGCCGATGGCGTCCAGGACGCGGTCGGGCTGAAACGGCTTCACGACGAAGTCCTTGGCGCCGGCCTTGATGGCCTCGAGCACCTTCGCCTCCTGCCCGAGCGCCGAGCACATGACCACGCACGCGGTCGGCTCCTGGTTCAGGATCTCCTTGAGCGCCGTCAGGCCGTCCTTCTCGGGCATGGTGATGTCAAGGGTCATGATGTCGGGCCTCAGCGCCTGGTACTGGTTCACGGCGTCGATGCCGTTCGCACCCTCTCCGATCACCTCATGCCCGCCCTTGGCGAGCACATCGGACAGCATCTTGCGCATGAAGGCGGCGTCGTCCACTACGAGAACGCGTGCCATCAGTGGGTTCCTCCTGGGATATCGGTATCTGGAGCGCCCCCGGCCGGGAGCACGGATTCGATTCGGACCGCCCACTCGTCCTCGACCAGGAGGAGCCTCCCGGTGGCGAAGCGGCGGCCGTTGACGTAGAGATCGACGGGGTCGTCGGGTGCGCGGTCGAGGTCGACCACCGCTCCCGACGCAAGATTCACGGCCCGTCCGACGGCCATGTGCGTGCGCCCGAGCTCGGCCCAGACCCGCACGGGGATCGAGCGGATCGCCGTGTCCGAGATGCCGTCGTGGCCCTCGCGGTTCAGGTGCCCGCCGGCCGCCTCGGCGGCGAGCTCGTCGAGCGCCCGGGTCATGCGGACGACGAACGCGTTCGGCACGAGCTGGAGCAGTCGGCAGGGCTCGCCGAGCAGCGTGAACCCGACGCTCGTCATGTGCGGCGTGAGCTCGTACGCCTCGACAGCCTCGCCGACCGTCGCGAAGAGGCGCGTCTCCGGCGGGCTGATCTCGATCTCCTCCTGGAGCACCCCGGCCGTCGCGCCGGCAGCCGCGGCCATCATCTGGTTCATCGCCTCGCCGGCGGCCGAGAGCTCGAGCTCCGAGAGCTCCTCGCTCTCCTGCACTGCCGCAGGGTCGGTGCCCATCATCGCGGCGGCGAGGCGCTGGACGCCGAGCCGCGTCATCACGAAGATGTTGCCGCCGGTCACGCCGTGGACGTACGCGACGTTTGCGACGACGGCGGGCACCGGGATCGCCCGAAGGGGCGAGTCGTCGGAGTGGACGACGGCGACGTGGCTGCGCTCGACGGCCGCCTGCGAGACCACCTCGAGCACCTGGGCGACGGCCTCCGCGGTCGACTCGGCGAGCTTGACGAGTGCCTCGTCGGTCGTCATGACCGGCCCTCCGCCCGTCCGGTGACCTGAACCGCGCGCCAGTTGCCGTTGCGGCCGGGCTGCGCCGTGTGCGCGGGCACCTGGCCCGCGAAGAGGGTCACGCCCTGCGCGGCGGGCACGCGGAACCGCAGCACGTCGCCGGGCTTCAGCGCGAGCATCTCGTCGACGGGCATCTGGCGCGAGGCCACCTCCGCCCGCAGCTCGACCGCGACCGCCGCAAGTCCGCTGCGCACGGCCCGCTGGGCCGCGGCGTCGACCTGCACCTCGCCGAACTGGCTGCCGGACAGGTGCTCGAGGATCGGCTCCACGGCCCGGTGCGGCAGGACGAGCGACATGGTCGAGGAGCTGCCGTCGACCTTCGCCTCGATGGTGAGCATGAGCGTCGGCTCGCTCGGCGGCGCCAGGTTCACGTTCGCGATCTGCGACTCGATGCCGAGCAGGTGGGTCGTGACGGCCGCGAGCTCGCTCCACGTCGCCGAGAGCTGCTCGAGCACGGTGTCGAACACCCGCCGCACCAGCGCGATCTCGATCTCGGTCAGCTCGCGCGGCTTCACGGTGGTGGCGGTGGTGCCGCCCATGAGGCGCTCGGCGAGGCGCATCATGAGCGCCAGCTCGGCGGTCATCAGCACCTGCGTCCCGAGCGGCCGGTACTCGATCGTGGCGCAGATCGACGGCTGCGGGATCTGCCCGATCGCCGACGACCACGTGACCTGGTCGAGGCTCAGGATCTCGAGCTCGATCGGGGTCAGAAGCTCGGTGGAGAGGCGCTGGCCGGCGGTGCGGCAGAAGCTCTCGTGGGCGCGCTCGAGCCGGCGCTGCTGATCCTGGGCGAACTTGCTCGGCCGCGAGAAGTCGATGTCGCGCACGCGCCTGGCGCGGCGCTTGTGCGCGGGCTCCGGGCCGCCCGCCTGGCCCTGCTTGGCGGCCTCGACGAGCGCCGCCACCTGGTCGTTGGAGAGCACGTCGGTCATGCCGCCCTCGCCATCTGGGTGAGCCCGCCCCACGTCGCGATCTCGACCTCGTCGAGCCCGGCCTGCTTGCAGGTGATCCTGCGGCTCTCGAGGTAGACGCGCATCGTCCGGCCGGACGTTCCCCCGGTGACCGCGGCGCGGACGGGGACCCCGTGCTCGCGCAGCGCCTCGCGGACGGCCTGTTCGTTCCGGGTTCCGACGTCGAGCTTGCCCGCCGTCACGAACATCTGGGCGCCGCCCACGATCACCGCCGACAGGCGCGATCGCGTCGCGCCGATCGAGGTCAGCTCCCGGATGAGCTGCGGGATGGCGGTGTCGGCGAACTTCCCCGCCGCGGCCCCGCTGCCGTTCGACTCGGGAAGGACGACGTGCGCCATCGCTGCCACCGGCCCGCGGTCGTCGATCATGACGAGCCCGATGCACGAGCCCAGGCCGAGGCCGACCAGGACGTCACCCGCGTTCTGCGTCGCGGCGATCTCCCCCATGCGGACGACCAGCTCGGCCATTAGCGCCCCGCCTCGTCACGTCGCGATGTTGCCGGGCGGAGCACTTACGCCGCCTCTCCCAGTCCGAGGCGGTCGAGCAGCAGCGCAACGCCGTCGCCGCCCGGGACGAAGAGGAAGCCGAAGTTGCAGGCGGTCCTGTCGACCGTCAGGCGCGAGTCGAGCAGGAGCGCCAGGTCGGTGTCGACCGCGCTCACGGCGAGGACGCTCGCGACGATCGCGCCGAGCATGTCGGTCATCGCGATCGGCGGATGCGGCTCGATGTGCAGGGCCGTCATCGAGCCCATCGCCTGGACGTAGGAGCTGCCCAGGATGTTCCCGATCTCGCCGAGGGCGGACATCGCCATCTCGGGATCGCCCTCGACGCCCAGGAGCGAGCAGAGCGTGTCGGCGCTCTCGGGGTCGAAGAGGAGCAGGACCGTCGCGTCGAGGTCGCCGAACACGCCGATGATCACGGCGCTCACGGTGTCCTCCGCGTTTCCGACCGCGTCCACCGCGTCCGCGAGCGCGAGCGCGAGCGCCGTCGGCACGTGCAGGTCCACGGGCTGGCCCAGCATGCCGGCGAGCGCCGTTGCGGCGTTGCCGGAGCCGATGTTCGACATCTCGCGCAGAGCGTCGAGCTGGAGATCAGTGAGATTCATGGGGGGATTCACGCTCCTTGTCTAGGCGGCGTTTGGCAGGTCGGAGGGGTGAGGGCTCGCGCCGCCGCACGCGTCCGCCAGGGCGTCGCAATCGACGATCAGGGCGATCTCGCCGTTCGAGAGGACGGCGCCTCCCGAGAGCGAGCCGGCACCGCCGACCTCGGCCGGCAGCGGGCGGGTGACCAGCTCTCGCTGGCCGACGAGCCGCTCGACGACGAGGGCCAGGCGGCGCTCGGCGCCGCGCACGATGACCACGTAGCCGGCGGCGGGTGCCGGCGCGTAGCCGAGCGCCTCGGCGAGGTCGATCAGCGGGAGCACCCCGTCGCCCAGGACGAGCGTGCGCCGGCCGATCACCGAGCGGACGGTCTGCTCGGCCACGTTGACGGTGCGCTCGACCCGCTCGAGCGGGATGGCGAACGGGGTCGCGTGCGACTCGACGAGCAGCGCCGGCACGATCGCGAGCGTGAGCGGCAGCCGCACCTGGACGGTCGAGCCGACGCCCTGCTCGGAGGTCATCACCACGGCCCCGCCGAGGCTGCGGATCGCGTTTCGGACGGCGTCCATGCCGACACCGCGGCCGGAGATGTCACTCGTCGTCTCGGCGGTCGAGAAGCCCGGCGTGAAGAGGAGCTCGATCGCGCGGGCCATGTCGACCGTCTCGACCGTGTCCCCGGCGATGAGGCCGCGCTCGGCGGCGCGGTGGGCGACGAGCTCGGGGTTGATGCCCCGGCCGTCGTCACGCACCGTGATCACGACGTTCGAGCCCGCGTGGCGGGCTGCCAGCTCGAGCGTCCCGGTGGCCGGCTTGCCGGCGGCGAGGCGCTCCTCGGGCGGCTCGAGCGCGTGGTCGAGCGAGTTTCGGATGAGGTGGACGAGCGGGTCGCCGAGGGCATCCACGACCGTGCGGTCGAGCTCGGTGTCGCGGCCCGAGAGCACCAGGTCGACCTGCTTTCCGAACTTCGTCGAGAGGTCGCGCACCAGCCGCGGGAACCGCATGAAGACGGCGTCGACCTCGATCATCCGCACCTGCATCACCATCGCCTGCAGCGACTGCGAGCTGCGCGTGAGGTCGCCGATCGCCTCGGCCAGGCCCTCGACGCCGCTTCCCGCGGCGAGCGATTCGACCCGGGTGCGGTGCACGACGAGCTCGCCCATGTAGTGCATGAGCTGGTCGAGGCGCTCCGCGTCGACGCGGACGGTGGTCGTCGAGCGCTGGGCCTGCGGTGCGCCCTGGGCCGGCGCTGCCGGCTTCTCGTCGGAGGGAGGCGGCGCGGGCGCCGCGGCGGCGGGAACGTCGGGGGCCGGCGCCTCGCCTGCGGCGGGCGCGGGCGAGACGCTGACCTCATCGACGTCGGGCACGGCGCGGAGTGCGGCATCGATCGTGGCGGGCTCGTGCTCGGTCACGATCCACGCCTCGAGGCGGCGGCCGTCGAACGAGTCGACCTCGTCCGAGCCGGGCGTGGAGTGGACGACCTCGCCGTGGTCGGCGACGGCGGCGAGCGCCATGTAGGCCCGCACCGCCGGCATCATGACGTCGGCGACGAGCGCGACCTCGATGCGAAGAAGCGGCGTGTCGCCGTCGTAGCCGGCGACGGCCTCGGGGAGCGGGGCGGCCGCCGCTGCGGCGGCCGGGCCGGCCGGCGCGGCATGGGCCTGCTCGCCGACGAGCTCGCCGAGCCGGGCGACGAGCGCCGTCGAGTCGAGGCCCTCCTCTCCGGAGGTCTCGATGTTGTCGAGCGCGCCCTCGAGCGTGTCCAGGCAGCCCAGGAGCACGTCGACGACCGAGTGCTCGAGCGCCTGGGACCGGCCGCGGAGCGTCTCGAAGACGTCCTCCATCTTGTGCGTGAGCGCCGCCATCTGGCCGAAGCCCATCGTGCCGCTCATGCCCTTCAGCGAGTGCGCGATCCGGAAGATCTCGTCGATCGTCTCGCGGTCGTCGGGCGACTCCTCGATCCGGATCACGGCGAGGTTCAGGTTCTGAAGGTGCTCCCGGCTCTCGGCCAGGAACATGCCCAGGTATTCGGAGATGTCCATCAGTCGGCTTTCCGGTAGATGAACGGTGCTGGGGTGTCGAGGCCCAGCGAGCGTGGCTCGGCGACCCGCTCGCTCGACCCGACCATCAGGTAGCCGCCCGGCCGGAGCGACTCCACGAGCCGGCGATGCAGGGCGTCGCGCACAGGCTCGGTGAAGTAGATGACGACGTTGCGGCAGAGGACGAGGTCAAACCGGCTGGGCTGCACCCGGTCGTTCAGCAGGTCGCCGGTGTCGAAGCGGGTCAGAAGGCGGAGCTCCGGCTTGGCGCGCCAGCCGTCGGGCTCGCGGTCGAACCAGCGCTTCAGCTTGGCCGGCGGCGCGCTGCGCGCGTCCTCGATCGTGAACCGGCCCTCGCGCGCCCTGGCGACCATGCGCTTGTCGATGTCGGTGCCGACGATCTCGAGCCGGGCGCCGGGCGCGACCTCGCGGCCGATCGCCGCGAGCGTGTAGGCCTCGGCGCCGTACGAGCAGCCGGCGCTCCAGGCGCGCACCGTGCCCGTCCCGGCGAGCTCGGCGACGATCGTTGCGAGCGCCTCCCACTGCTCGGGGTTCCGCCACAGCTGCGAGACGTTGATCGTGACGCGGTCGAGGAAGTCGTTCAGCTCGTCGCAGCTCGTCGAGAGCAGGTGGAGGTAGCTCGGCAGGTCGGCGGCCCGCCGGTCGGCGAAGTCGCGCACCCGCCGCTCCATCTGGCGGCGCTTGTACTGCGCGAGGTCGATCCCGGTCAGCCGGCGGATGCCGGTGCAGAACTGCAGGAAGTCGTCGTGCAGGGCGTGCGGCTCGGCGCTCACCGGGCCTCCTCGGCGATCGCGGCGGCCAGCTCGCCCAGCGGGAGCTCGGCGTCTGCCAGGTGGGCCTCGGAGATCGACCGGGGCATGCCGTAAACGGTGCAGGTGGACTCGTCCTCGACCAGGATCCGGCCGCCGAGGCGCTTCACGACCTGCGCGCCCTCGAGGCCGTCCTTACCCATGCCGGTGAGCACGGCGACGAGCAGCCGGTTGCCGTAGATCGCGGCCGCATCGGAGATCGTGAGGTCGGCCCGCGGCCGCAGGCCGCCGATCTCGGCGTCCTCGGTGAGGCGGACGGTGCCGCCGTCCGAGAGCCGCATGTGGAAGCCGCCCGGGGCCAGGAGCGCCACGCCGGGCGTGAGCCGGTCGCCGGTGCGCGCCTCGCGGACGGTGAGCTGCGAGGCCCGGTCCAGCCGCTCGGCGAGCGACCCGGTGAAGCCGGCCGGCATGTGCTGGACGATCGCGATGCCGCAGCCGAGGTTCGCGGGGAGCGCCGGGACGAGCTCGGCAAGCGCCCGTGGCCCGCCCGTCGAGCATGCGATCACCATCGCGCGGGCGGCCGCCGTGCGGACGGGTGCCGGGCTCGGCGCCGGCGGGGCAGCCGCGGCGGGAGCGGGCCGGGGCGGGGCGGCCGTCTTGCGGTGCGATGCCGCGGCCATGTGCGTCTTGTCGTAGAGCTCGGCGAAGAAGACGTCGGGCAGCACTCCGCCGGACGGCTTCGCCACGAGCTCGACGGCGCCCTCGGCGAGCGCGTCGACGGCGCGGGCGCCGTGCGCGGGCGAGAAGGCCGAGACGACGACGACGGCGACATCCGAGCCGCAGGCGCGAAGCTCCTTCAGGACGCCGATGCCGTCGAGGCCGGGCATCGCCAGGTCGAGCGACAGGACGTCGGGCGAGTGCCGGGCGCACTCGCGCAGCGCCTCGTCCCCGTCGGCGGCCACCGCGACCACGTCCGCTCCCCGCTCCCGCAGCCCGTCGGCGATGACGTGCCGCATGAAGGCCGAGTCGTCGGCGACGACGACGCGGATCCGGGAGGGTGAGGGGGTGGGACGGGTGTGCATGGCGTTCGGGCGTCCGGCGGGTGCGGACAGTCGGGTAATCGGTTCGCTCCGGGCCGGATTTACCGCGACAATGCGGTATCGGAGACTCAGGCCGCGATGTCCAGGCCGGCCAGGAGGCCGTCCGGATTCAGCAGGATGGCGAGCCGGTCGCCGAGCTTCGCGATCGCGTCCACGTAGGTGGAATCGGCGGCCGGGACGGCGTCCAGCTGTGCGTCGTCGACCGTCAGCACCTCCTCGACCTCGTCCACGATGATCCCGGCGGTGCCGGTCGCCGTCTCGACGATGACGATCTTGGCGACGGGGGAGCGCTCGAGCCCGAGGCCCAGCCGCTCGGCCAGGTCGCACACGGGGACGATCTTGCCCCGCAGGTTGATCACGCCGCGGACCCAGGCGGTGCGCGATGCGACGATGCGCGGCTCGGTGTAGCGGATGATCTCCTGGACGCGGGTGATCGGGAGCGCGTACTCCTCGCTTCCGAGCGAGAAGATCACGAGCTGTCGGGTGGTCTCGGCGGTGGACATCAGGCCTCCGGCATGGTGATGATGTCCGGGTAATCGGCGCGTGCAGGGAGGAATGAACCGGCGGCGTCCTTGTCGCTCATGAGCTGGACGACGGCGGCGTCGGTGGCCGCTGCCTCCGACGACTCGTCGGCCCGCTGGCGCAGGAACGCGTCGATCTGCGGCAGCTTCGCGATGGCATAGTCGACCGCCGGGTCGCCGCCTGCGGCGTAGGCGCCGATGGTGATCAGGTCCTCCTTGGCCCGGTAGGCCGCGAGCGTCTCGCGCAGAGCCGCCGCGGCGGCCAGCACCTCGGGCGTCGTGACCTCGTTTGCGAGCCGGGAGATCGACTCGAGGACGTCGATCGCCGGGTAGTGGCTCTTGTGGGCGAGCGCGCGCGACAGCACGCAGTGCCCGTCGAGGATCGACCGCACGGCGTCGGCCACCGGCTCGTTCATGTCGTCGCCCTCCACGAGCACCGTGTAGAGCCCGGTGATCGAGCCGCGCTCGGCCGTCCCCGCGCGCTCCAGGAGGCGGGGCAGCATGGCGAAGACGCTGGGCGTGTAGCCGCGCGTCGCGGGCGGCTCGCCGATCGCGAGGCCGACCTCGCGCTGGGCCATCGCAAGGCGGGTGACGGAGTCCATCATGAGCAGGACGTCGTGGCCGTCGTCGCGGAAGTGCTCGGCGATGGTCGTCGCGACCATCGCCGCCTTGATCCGGACGAGCGCAGGCTGGTCGGAGGTGGCGACCACCACGACCGAGCGCGAGAGCGCGCTTCCCAGGTCCCGCTCGATGAACTCGAGCAGCTCGCGGCCGCGCTCGCCGACGAGGCAGATCACGTTGACCGAGGCGGTCGTCGACCGGGCGATGGAGCCGAGGAGCGTCGACTTGCCGACGCCCGAGCCGGCGAAGATGCCGAGGCGCTGCCCGCGCCCGCAGGGCACGAGCGCGTCGAGGGCGCGGACGCCGAGCTCGAGCCGCTGCGAGATCCGGGCGCGGTGCATCGGCGACGGCGGGCTCCCGGCGACGGTGCGAAGGTCGGTGGCGGGGAGCTCGGGCCCGCCGTCGATCGGCTGGCCGAGCCCGTCGAGGACGCGGCCCAGGAGGCCGTCGCCGACGCGCACCCGAAACGAGTTGCCCGTCGCCTCCACGCGCCTGCCCGGCCCGATGCCGTGCATCTCGCCGAGCGGCATGAGGAGCGTCCGCCCCTCCCGGAAGCCGACCACCTCAGCCGGGACCGGCGGCCGGTTGCGCCCGGCCGAGATCGTGACGAGCTCGCCCACCTCGGCGCGCAGGCCCGTCACCTCGATGACGAGGCCGATCAGGTTCGTCACGCGGCCGTGGCGGCGGTGCGTGTCGGCCTCGGTGACCGCGGCGCGGTAGCGCTGGAGGGTGGCGTCGGGCACGGGTGCCTACGCCGCTCTCAGGTCGGGCGCGGCGTCGTCGCGGCGGCGGCCGGCCTCGGCCAGGAGCTCGGCGACCCGCTCGAGCTGGGAGCCGATCCGCGCGTCGATCTCGCCCTCCTCGGTGCGCACGATGCAGCCGCCGCGCTCGATGCGCCGCTCGGCGACCACGTCGAGCCGCTGGACGCCGCCGAGCTTGGCGGCGAGCCCCTCGGCGCTCTCGGCGACGAGCTCGAGGTCGTCCGGGTTCACCTCGATCGCCAGGCGGTGGCGGGACGCGGTGCGAAGGAGCGCTCCGGCCACGACGTCGAGCACGGCCTCGGGCCGGGCGGCCACGGTGCCGCCGACGATCTTCTCGGCGATGGCGATTGCGAGCTCGACGGCTGAGCGCTCGGCGGCACGCAGGAACTCCTCCTCGCGGCTGCGGATGCCCTGCTCGGCGGCTGCGAGCGCGTCGATCGCGGACGCAGTCTGGGCGCGGGCCTCGGCCAATCCCTCGGCGTAGCCCTCCTCGCGCGCCCGGCGGCGAGTCTCGGCCGCGATCGCGCGCAGGCGCTCCTCCGGAGTACCGGTCTCGACGGTGAGATGGGCGGGCGCCTCGAGGCTGCCGAACTCGAAGGTCTCAGCCAATGAGCTCGTCCTCGGCATCGCCGCCGCGCGAGATCACGAGCTCGCCCGAGTCCTCGAGCTTGCGCACGACCCCGACGATCTTGGTCTGGGCCTCCTCGACGACCCGGCGCCGCTGCGGCGGCATGTACTCCATCTCCTCGCGCAGCATCTCCGCGCCGCGCTGGGACATGTTGTCGAGGATCTTCGACTGCACCTCCGTCGATGCGCCGCGCATGGCGAGCCCGAGATCCTTCGAGTCGACCTCGCGCAGCACCATCTGGATCGAGCGGTCGTCCAGCTTCAGGATGTCCTCGAAGACGAAGAGCAGGGAGCGGACCTCGTTTGCGACCTCGTCGTTCTCGTTTCCGAGATGCTCGAGGATGTTGCGCTCGGTCGAGCGGTTCGCCGCGTTCAGGATCGCCGCCAGGGAGCGCACCCCGCCGGCCGCGGCCCACTCGCGCTGGAGCACCGTCTCGAGCTTGCGCTCCATCACGAGGGCGACCTCCTTCACGACATCCGGGGAGGTCTGGCCCATCATCGCGATCCGCATCGCGACGTCGGCCTGGAGCTCGGGCTCCAGCAGCTCCATCACCTTGGCCGCGAGCGCCGTGTTCGGGAGCTGCGCGACGACCATCGCGACGGTCTGCGGGTGCTCGTTGCGGAGGAACGCTGCGATCTGGTCGGCCGGCGTGTTTCGCAGAAACTCGAACGGCGTCTGCTCGATGATGACCGAGAGCCGGTTCAGGATCTCGCCGGCGCGCTGCGCCCCGACCGACTGCTCGAGCACCTCGCGCGCGAAGCGCAGGCCGCCCTCGGCGATGTAGCCGCGCGCGTAGGCCGTATCGACCATCTCCTGCATCACCGACGAGGCGTGCTCGGGCTCGACGGCCTGCATCTTGGCCATCTCGACCGTGAGCTGCTCGATCAGCTCGTTGGGCAGGTGCTTGAAGACATCTGCGGCGCCCTTTGAGCCGAGCGAGACGAGCAGGATGGCGGCCTTGCGCCGGCCGGAGAGCGTCCCTGTGGCTACTCGTTCATCCACTGCTGCACCTGCATGGCGACGTGCTCGGGCTGCTTGTGGACGATCTCCTCAGCCGCCCGCTGCACCGTCTGGCGGTGCTGGATCAGCTCCGGCGGGACGCGGTCGGACATGCCCGGCTCGAGCGCCGCGATCGGCGTGTGGCCGGAGATCTCGCGCAGCCAGGTCGGCTCGGGGTGGCGGGCGTCGCCCTCGCGCCGCTTCAGGTTCTTGCGGACGAGGAACAGGAAGATCGCGCTGCCGATGCCGCCGACCACGTACTTCACGATGTCCATGATCGAGAGCGGCACGCCCAGCGGGCCCTGTGACGCCGCGGCCGCATCGGGCACCTTCGTGAAGGGCACCGAGGCGGTCGTGATCTGGTCGCCGCGGCTGGGGTCGAGCCCGACCATGCCGGCGACGGTGTTCTTGATGGCGGTGATGGCGGGCGGCTTCACCGACGAGTCGAACAGGAGGGCGACGCTCTGCTGCTGGATCGCGCCAGGCGCCACCGTCTCGTGCGAGATCGTCTTGTTGGCGCCGTAGGTGGTCGTGCCGGACTGGTGCGTGTAGTTCGAGCCCGCGCCGCCGGCGCCGCCGGCGCCGTTCTGGTAGATCGGCGGGATGTTGCCGCCGGTGCCCGCGACGCCCGATGCGCCGCCGCCGCTGCCGTTCAGCTTCTCGTCGTCCTTCTGCACGACCAGCGGGACGGACGTGCCGTCGTAGGTGACCGAGTCGTTCGTCACCTGGTTCAGGTCGAGCTGGGCGTTGACACGCGCCTCGGCCTTGTTCGGGCCGAGCGTCCGGGCCAGCATCGCGTTGATGTCCGCGGCGACCTGGGCGTCGTAGGACTGCTGCTGGGCGATCTTCGCCGTCGCTCCGACCGCTCCACCCGCACCGGCGCCGCCGGCGGGCCACAGGAGCTGGCCGAGGTTGTCGGTGATCGTGACGTCGTTCGGGTCGAGGCCCTGCACGCTCGACGAGACCATGTGCGCGATGCCCGCCACGGTCGATGCCGTGAGCGCGCCGTTGTCGGTGAGAAGCACCGATGCCCGGGCGGCGGAGGCCTGGTCCTGGAAGAGCGTGTCCTGCGGCAGGACGAGCTGCACCTGGGCCGCCGTGATGCCGTCGATGCCCTCGACCTGCGTGGCGATGTCGCCCTCGAGCCCGCGCTGGAACGCGACCCGCTGCTGAAAGTCGGTCGCGCCGAGCCCGAGGCTCGACATGTCGGAGAGGCTGGCGTGGTTCCCGGGCCCGACGCCCTTCGAGGCGAGCGCCACCTGCGCGTCGGACTGCTGGCTCGAGAGCACGTCCACCTCGGTGCCGCCGTTCACGACCTTGTACGTGATGCCGGCCGAGGCGAGCGCCTGGGTGACCCGGCTGGTGTCGGCCGGGTTCAGGTTGGTCTGGGCGGCGGTGTAGCTCGGCTTCGTCGCGTAGCTCCAGAGGAAGTACCCGGTGACGGCGATCAGGAGGAACGAGATGACGAGCGTGAGCTGGCCGCGCGGCTCGATGTTGCGCCAGCTGTCGCGCACGGAGTTGATGCTTGTGGGCATGATGTGGGGGCTCGAGGGGAGGGGCTAGATCTGGATGCGGAAGAGCTCGTTGTACGCATCGACCGCCTTGTTGCGAACTTGAACGGCCATCTGCATCGCGAGCGCCGCCTTCTCGACGTCCGCGACGACCTGGGTCACGTCCTGCGCCTGGCCCGTGGCCAGCGCCTGCGACTGCGCCGAGG
Source organism: Gaiellales bacterium (assembly GCA_036258075.1). Taxonomy (GTDB): domain Bacteria; phylum Actinomycetota; class Thermoleophilia; order Gaiellales; family JAICJC01; genus JAICJC01. The sequence continues at coordinate 14,077 of DATAEI010000191.1, read as the reverse complement.
CGGTGTTCTGGAGGTCGTTCAGGTTCGAGATCTGGTCGGTGAGCATGCTCCCGAAGGACGACGCGGGCGACGAGGCGCTCGGGCCGGTGCCGGTGGAGTCGATCGAGCCGACCTGGAGGTCGGACGTCCCGAACGGGTCGACCGGCTGGATGGACTGAAGGTTCGGGATCTGCATCAGCGGAGGATGTCGAAGGTCTTGGTGAACATCTGCTTGGCGGCGTTCATGGCCGTGACGTTCGCCTCGTAGCCGCGGCTCGACGTGATCAGGTCGACCATCTCCGTCACCGGGTTCACGTTCGGGAGCGTCACGTAGCCCTGCGCGTCGGCGTCGGGGTGCGACGGGTCGTACACGCGCCGGAGCGGGCTCTGATCCTGGACGATCCCGGCCACCTTCACGCCCGCGAGCACCTGGTCGAAGCTGGGCGACGCGGACTGCAGCACGACCATGCGGCGCCGGTACGGCTGCCCATCCGCGCCCTTGGTCGAGTCGGCGTTGGCGAGGTTGCTGGCGATGACGTCCATCCGCAGCCGCTCGGCGGTCATGCCGGAGCCGGAGATGGCGAACGCGTCGAACATGCCCATCACTGCACCTGCCCGATCGCCGTCTTCAGGATGGAGATGCGCGAGGCGAGCACCGACTCGAGCGACTGGTAGTCGAGCGTGTTCTCGCTGAGGTTCGCCATCTGCTGGTCGATGTCGACGTTGTTGCCGTCGAGCCGGCCGGTGCTGGTGGTGTCCGTCTGGATGGCGAAGCCGGTGGAATCGATCTGGTCCACTGTGGGCTGCGCGTCGAACGCCTGCGCGAGCGCGGCGTGAAAATCGACGTCGGACGCCTTGAAATTCGGCGTGTTGGCGTTCGCGATGTTGTTCGCGATCACCTGCTGCCGAAGCGCGGATCCGGACATGGCGCGCTCCAGCCCGACGATGGTGGTGTCGAACAGTTCCAACGTAGGGGTCCCTCCCGTCGAAAGACGAAAGACCCGTCCATGGGTGTCGTGCTGACCCGCGATCCGTGCGGTACGTCCGTAATCGGCCGGGGGACGGCAGGGTTGAGCACGTCGATGACCTAGGCTGAGCCGGTGGCACAGCCGCGGGTCAACCAGCCGTTGGACGATCTTCAGCGGTGGTACGTCGCCCAGTGCAACGGCGACTGGGAGCACACGTACGGCGTCACCATCGAGTCGCTCGACAATCCTGGATGGAGGCTCACGGTCGACCTGGTGGGCACAGACCTTGAGGCCCTGCCGGACACGAGCGACCGTGTCGAGCGATCCGAGGCGGACTGGCTCGTCTGGCGAATTGCGGATGGGCGCTTCGAGGCTGCGTGCGGGGCGTGCAATCTCGGCGAGGCCGTCGCCGCCTTCCTCGCGCTCCACCGCTGAATCGCGACGGGGGCGCCGGGCCATGCCTTCCGCCCGGCGCGATGCATGCCGCCCGGCCATGATCGTCATAGCATCGATGCTCTGTCGTCCCGGATCGCAACGCCTCGGGCCGGCGATCTGTGCCGAATCACGCACATTCGCCACACCACGGCAACGATCCGGCCACGGCACCCAGCCCGGGGTCAGACCCCGGGCTCGCCTCCGCGGCGAACCGTTGCGGGCGCGTGACCGTTTGCGATGTTTTGGCGCACGTCGATCGACGGCCGAGTCGGCGCACCATGGGGTCTGACCCCGTTCTTGCGTGCCTAGCTGCGCGTGTCGACGAAGGCCGCGGGCGCGTCGCCGACGTAGGCCCGGATCGTCTGTCGCACCGTGCGCAGCTGGCCCAGCTCGGCGACGGTGGCGGCCCGAGCCGCTGCCAGCGCGGCGGCGTTCTCGCGTGAAAGGTCGATCGCCCGGCGCAGGTGGCTGCGGGCGCCGGCCGGCGGGCGCGAGGGGAGTCCGGCCGCGAGCGCGGCCCGCTTCTTGCCGAGCGACACGACGGCGTCCCAGTCGCCCGCGGCGATCAGGTCGCGCTCCTGCTCGCACATCTCGACGAGGCGGGCGTAGGCGGCGACGGCGTCCACGGGCTCAGCCCGTGGCGGCCGCGGCCCGCGAGCCCGCGCCCTGCACGGCCAGCTGCTGCCAGCTCTCGCGCAGGTCGGTGAGCAGGAGGATGACCTCGTCGATGCAGCTCATGTCGCGCTTGACGTGCGCCTCGACCAGATGCCGCTTGCAGAAGAGGTAGATCGAGCGCAGCCGCGCTGCCACGTCGCCCTGCGACATGTCGAGCGTCACGTTGAGCTCGTCGATGATCGCCTCGCCGCGGCGGAGGCGGTCGAGGAACATCTGGTGCTGGCCGCTGCTCTCGGCGACGACCGCCTGCTTCAGGAAGCGGATCGCCCCGTCGTACAGCATCACCACGAGCCGTTCGGGCGGCGCCGTCAGGATGCTCGACTCCGTATAGGCTCGATTGGCACCGGCGTAGTCCATCTGACTGGGTAGTCGGCGGCCCGCGGCCCGAGTTGAGGCGCTACTGCGAGAGCGCGGCGAACTGGCCGGAAAGCTGCGACTGGATCGACTGCGACTGCGCGAGCGCCGTCTCCATCGCCGTGAACTGGGCGCGCAGGTTCGTCTCGCGCAGGGCGACCCGCGTCTCGATGTCCTTCTGGCGCTGCTTCAGGTCGTCAATCGCCGACTGCTCTCCCGCGATCCGCCCGGCGAGCACGCCGCCCGTCTGCACCTGCGGCGTGATCAGGTCGTCGAGGCGCTGGGCGAGGCCCTCGCTCGCGTAGGTGCCGGTGACGTTCGTGAAGAGCTTCTTCACGTCCGAGAACCGGTTCGTCAGCATGTCGGACAGCTTGTCGGAGTCGAGTGTGAGGAGGCCCTCGATCGAGTCCTGGTTGATCGTGCCGGAGCCCACCGTCTTGCCGGTCGAGAGGCCGACCAGGCTGAGCTGGTTCAGATCCGGCTGGGCGGCCGAAAACGTGTTGCCGATCGCCTGGCGCAGCTGCGCCAGGATGCCGCCCAGGCCGGGGTCCGCGTTCAGGACGCCCTTGGCCCGGTCGTCGGGGGTCGTCGGGTTGACGACCCGCTGCTCCTTGAGCTTGGCGTTGATGAAGTCGACCGTGGAGTTGTACTGGTCGACGAACGCCTGGATCTTGCCCTGGATGACGTCGGTGTTCGGGCTGGGGCTGCCGACGACGATCGACGCGGCGCTCGCCATCACGCCCTTGAACGTGAGGGTGACGCCCGGGATCGCCGCGGTCACGATGTTCGACGCCGACGACTGCTGCGCGCCGCCGTCGACGGTGTACTTCGCGTCGCGGGCGGCGAGCGACTCCGTGAAGCCGAGGTCATCGGAGAGCGTGTCGTCGGACGTGACGGAGATCGTGTTCGCCTCGCCCGTCACCTTGCCCGAGAGCACGAGCTTCGAGTTCACGACCGAGGCGTAGACCTGGATGCCGGACGTGCCGTTGATCTTGGACGCGATCGTGGCGAGCGAGTCGCCGGACTTGACGCCCACGTCGATGGGCGTGCCGCCACCCACGGCGATGTGCAGCGTGTCGTCGGCTGCCGCGGCCGCGAGCGCGGTCGACGTGACCTGGTGGGCGCGCGCGAGCTGCGTGACCTGCACCTGGTAGCCGCCCGGAGCAGCGCCGCCGGTGCGAACGGCTCCGAGGTTCGCGGCATCCGACGAGGTGACCGACTGCACGTCGCCCCACGTGGAGACGTCCCGCAGGCCGGCGATCGCCGTCTGGAGGTTGGTGAGCCGGGTGTTGACGTCGCGGAGCGCGTTCTGGCGCGCCATCTCGACCTGCTGCTGCTGTGCGGCGCGAACCTCAGGCTGGCGCTCGATCGCGAGCAGCTGCCCGATGATCGTGTTCGTGTCGAGCCCCGACGCGATGCCGCCGATGTTGAAGAGCGGCGCCGCCGAGGTCGAAGCGGTGAGAGCGGACGAGGTCGAATCGGCCACGTGCCTACCCGCGCTCGTCGACGATGAGGCCGCCGCCCGACAGCGTGTCGAACAGGCTGCGGGCCGGGATCTCCCGGACCACCGAGCCGTCGCCGTTCAGGACCTGGACGCGGACCCTGCCCGCGTTGTGGTCGACCTCGAAGTGCAGGTTCACCTGGCGCGCGGAGAGCTCCTCGATCACGCGCGCGGCGACGTCCAACTGCTGCTCCACGGCCGCCGGAGGCGTGTCGCGCTCCTGGTCGACAACGCGCAGCACGGCGCGCGACGGCTGCGCCGGTCGCTGAGTGGGCTTGGGAACGCCCGATATGGGTGCTGGGCCGTAGTCCACTACGTCGATCCTCCCTGATCCTTCCGTGGACCTTGATCTCACTAACGTAATCGGCGCGTCACCAGGAAGATTTAGGCAGCTTGTGGAAATCGCTGATTGATAGTCTCGTGGATGACCCGCGCTGCGGAGTTGCCCGGCTCGAGCGCGACGGCCTCGGCGGCGAACCCGCGGGCATCCTCGGGGAGTCCCTTGGCGACGGCGACCTTCGCGAGGCCGATCATCGCCCGGCAGTCGGGCGCGCTCTCGGCGACGGCGATCCACTCGTCCGCGGCCGCGCCGAGGAAGCCGCGGCGCAGGTACATGGTGGCGAGGTACTCGTGCCGCTCGCGGGGGTCGGCGGCGACGGCGCCGAAGACGCCGAGGAGGACGACGAACGCGTCCACCTCCTGCACCCGCAGGAGCGCCTCGAGAAACGTGCCGGCCAGCGGCCCGGCAGCGGCGGGCAGCCAGGACGGCGGCGCATCGCCGCGGATGGCGGCGGCCCAGGCGGTGAAGAGCTGCGCCTCGTGCGCGGGCACGACGGCCTCGTTGTCGGAGACGATCCGCTCGATGGCCGCGTGGTCGCCGGCGACGGCGGCGGCGAAAACCTGCACCTCGACCGCGGCGGCGCGCACGGGGGAGTCGGCCGGCTCGGCGGCCGCCTCGACGGCGGCCTCGGCGTAGCGCTTCTGCGAGAGCAGCGCCTCGGCCAGGCCGATGCGGGCTGCCGAGTTGGCCGGCTGCGCGGCGAGCACCTGCCGGAACCACACCTCGGCGTCCGCGGCGCGTCCGGTCTCGTAGAGGGCGGTAGCGGCCAGGAGCCGGGCGGAGGGGCGGTCGGGCACGATCGCGCCGATCTCGGCGAGCGGCGCGCCGCGGCCGGCGAGGAGCGCCGCCAGCGGCAGCACCGGGCCGGCGTACTCGGGGTGCTCGGCGAGCGAGTGGCGGTAGAGCTCCTCGGCTCCGGCGCCGTCGCCCTGCGCGGCGCGGATCTCGGCGAGGACGGTCATGGCGAGGAAGGTGCCGGTGCCGACCGTCGCGGCGTACTGGTTCGGCGCGTCGCCCATCTCGAGGCAGCGCTCGGCGAGCTGACGCGCCCGCTCGAGGTCGCCCTGCTCGCGGGCGGAGAGCGCCGCCTCCATGACGAGGTCGGTGTGATCGGGATACGTCGCAAGGCCGTCCTCGACCGCCTGCGCCGCCGCGGCGTGGTCGCCCGCCTCGCGCCGGGCGCGGGCCGCGCGGGAGACGAGGAGCGGCACGTAGCCGGCCGACGCCATCCCGGGCACCGACCGCAGCGACTCCCAGGCACGGTCGAAGTGCATGCGGGCCTTGGCGGCATCGCCGAGGGCCAGGTACTCGGAGCCCAGGTTGTAGTCGTTGAACGGGCTCGGGTTCTCACGCGCCTCCTGCTCGAGCAGCTCGATGTTCCGCTGCGACTTCTCCTTGGAGGCGATCCGCTGGTTCAGGTAGCCGTAGTGGCGAACCCGGATCGTCGTGGTCTCGAACCGCTCCGCCAGGTACATCGGCATCGTGTGCGTCTTCTGCTCGTGGATACGGCCCTCGAAGCGGTACTCCGGGCGGCGGCGCCACAGGCGAAGCGCGAGGTGAGTCGTGGCCGACCCCGTGTCCTCGCCGCCGGTGTAGTTGGTCTCGACGAGGTTGAAACCCTCGCGCCAGGTGCGCCCGAGGAGGTCGCGCAGCTTCGGGGCGTCCTCCGCCTCGAGGTGCTCGTCGGCGTCGAGGTACATGATCCAGTCGCCCGTGGCGTTGTCGATCGAGACGTTGCGGGCGTCCGCGAAGGAGCCGTTCCACGGGAAGTGGACGACCTTGGCGCCGAACGACTCCGCGATCTCGACGGTGCGGTCTGTCGAGCCGGTATCAACGACGATCATCTCGTCGACGACGCCGTGCAGGGGCTCGAGGCAGCCGGGGAGCATCTCCTCCTCGTCCTTCACGATCATGCAGAGCGAGAGCTTGAGGCCGGGCACGAACCGCGCCTGTGCGGCGACCTTGCGGCCGCGGGCGCCCAGGCCGCGCATGCGCGCGCCGAAGGCGCCCTTCAGGCGGCCGTTCTGGCGCTTTCTGATCTTCGCCTGCTCGAGGTTGTCGGCGGCGAAGGGGACGTTCGGATCGAGCCGGAGCGCCGCCTTGAACAGCTCCTCGGCGGCGGCCGCCTCGAGGAGCTCGTACAGGAAGACGCCCGCGTGGTTCAGGAGCACCGGCTCGCGCGGCTCGGACTCGAGCGCGTCGAGGAGCGCCGCGGCGGTGACGACGAAGGGGCCCACCCAGGCGTCGGACGATGCCGGCCGGTAGGCGAGGACCGCCTCGACGATGCCGCAGCGGGCCTGGTAGGCGCGGTGGCGGTCGTCCCACTCGCCGAGCTCGAGGTAGGCCGTCGCCAGCCGGTCGAGGTCGCCGGCGGCGATCGCCGTCGTGGCCGCGGCCACGGTCTGCTGCACCCGGACGCGCCAGTCGACCGCGGGGGTTGGGGCGGAGGTGGACGACGAGAGGGAGGACGTGCGAAGCGCCATCGGCTGCGTATTCGGCCATCCGATCCGCGGCTTTAGGCGTAGACCCCGTTGTGCCGGGTCCGCAGGGCCCGACTGGAGCCATCAGTACACTCCCTCTTGTCTCACCGACAGATCTGCCGATAACCGCGCAACAGTGACGTCCCCCGCCCGCAAGATCTCCGTCGTCCCCGACCTGCCGTCGGTCGAGATCTCCGACGACCTCGCCCTCGACCTGTACTACTGGATGACGCTGACCCGTGCCGTCGAGGAGCGGGCGCTCAACCTGTACCGGCAGGGCAAGCTGCCGGGGAGCTACTACACCGGCCGCGGCCAGGAGGCGATCGCCGTCGGCATCGCGCTCCCGCTCGAGCGCGGCGAGGACGGTGACTGGCTCTCGCCGTGGATCCGTGACCTCGGCTCCTACCTCGTGCACGGCGTGCCGGTGTGGCGCATCTTCGCCCAGTTCATGGGCAAGGCCGGCTCGACGACCCGCGGCAAGGACGGCAACCTGCACATCGGCGGGCGCGAGTGGAACATCCCGTGCCAGGTGTCGCACATGGCCGACATGATCCCGCTCACCGTCGGCGCCGCCCTGGCCTACAAGCAGCGCGGCGAGGAGCGGGTCGCGCTCACGAGCTTCGGGGACGCGGCCACCTCGCGCGGCGACTTCCACGAGGGGCTCAACATCGCGGCGGTGCTCGAGGTGCCGGCCGTGTTCGTCGCCGAGAACAACGGCTGGGGGTACTCGACCCCGATCTCGAAGCAGACCAAGGTCACCGACCTCCACAAGAAGGCGGCCGCCTACGGGATCCCGGCGGTCTCCGTCGACGGCAACGACGTTTTCGAGGTCTACGCGGCGATAAAGGCGTCGGTCGACGCCGCCCGCGCCGGCGGGGGCCCTCAGTTCGTCGAGTGCAAGACGTACCGCATGGGCGGTCACGCGGCCCACGACAAGTACGAGAGCTACATGCCGATGGAGGTGCTCGCCGAGTGGTCGGACAAGGATCCGATCAAGCGCGCCGAGGCCGACCTGCTCGAGGAGCGCCAGGTGTCCGAGGCCCGGCTCGAGAGCATCCGCGAGCGTGTGCGCGACGAGGTGCGTGCGGCCGTCGAGCGGTCCGAGGACGACGGCTACCCCGACGCCGCCGAGGCCCACAAGGGCGTCTTCGCGGAGACCGCGGACTAGGCGGCGCGGTGCCGGAGCTCACCTATCTCGAGGCGATCAACGCCGCCCTCCACGACGAGATGGAGGCCGATCCGCGCGTCTTCTGCCTCGGCGAGGACGTCGGCCGCCAGGGCGGCGCCTTCGGGGCCACCAAGGGGATCCAGCAGAAGTACGGCGAGCTGCGCTCGATCGACACCCCGGTCGCCGAGGCCGGCATCGCCGGCGTCGCGATCGGTGCCGCGATGGCCGGGCAGCGGCCGGTGGCCGAGATGCAGTTCGGCGACTTCGTCTCGATCGCGTTCGACCAGATCGTCACCTGCGCGGCCAAGATGCACTACCGCATCGGCTGGGCGGTTCCGATGGTCGTGCGCTGCCCCAACGGCGGCGGCGTCGGCGGAGGCCCGTACCACTCCGAGAACGTCGAGGCCTGGTTCCACCACCATGCCGGCCTCAAGATCGTGTGCCCCGCCACGGCTGACGATGCCTACGGGCTCCTGCGCGCCTCGATCCAGGATCCGAACCCCGTCGTGTTCTGCGAGCACAAGTTCCTCTACCGGCGCGAGAAGGCCGACGTCGCGACCGGCGCCGAGGGGCGGGTCGTGCCCATCGGGAACGCCCGCGTGGCCCGCCAGGGCAGCGACCTCTCGATCATCACCTACGCCTCGACGGTCCGGCTCTCGATGGCGGTCGCCGACATGCTCGCGGCGGAGGGCACCTCCGTCGAGGTCGTCGACCTGCGCACGCTGATCCCGCTCGACCGCGAGACGGTGCTCGAGTCGGTGCGAAAGACCGGCAAGGCGATGATCGTCCACGAGGACAACCTGACCGGTGGATTCGGCGCCGAGGTGGCGGCGATCGTCGCCCAGGAGGCGTTCGAGCACCTCGACGCGCCGGTGACGCGCGTCGCCGCGATCGACACGCCGATCCCCTTCACCCCGGTGCTCGAGCGCGAATACCTGCCGACGGAGGACGACATCCTGCGGGCGGCGCGCGATCTGGCCGCGTACTAGAAGCAGGAACCCCTGCTCCTGAGGTGAATTCTCCCTGGCGGGCATCCCCCGTCCGGGGGAGGCAGCGCGCAGGCTCGCCGATACAATCGAGACGCCCTCCCCGGGAGCGCCTAGGTGCGGTTTCGTCACAAGCTTTCCATCGTGCTGATCGGGCTGGCACTGGTACCTCTGGTGTCCGCCGGCTTCCTCGTGCTGCGCCTGCTCCAGCACGACAAGGTCGCGAGCGTCGACAACGGGCTTGCGACCGCCATCTCCGCCGGAGGCCAGGCGTATACGGCTCAGATGGCCGAAGCCGACACGCTGGCGGCCACGGTCGCGGCCGACCTGAAGGTGCAGGGCGTCTTCAACGGCACTCGCGACACGATCGCGAAGACGTATCTCCAGGGGCTCTTGCCACGGCGGGCTCAGGACGCGGAGGTCGCCCTCCTCCGCGACAACCGGGTCGTTGCCGGGACAGTCCCGGACACGCCGTACCTGCGAGGACGCGTCCCGGTCAAGGCGCCCGGCTGCAAGGGCTGCAGCGTGGTGATCGCCGAGCCGTTCGACGCCGGGCTGATCAACGACCTGGGCGCCGGCGGAAGCGCCGACACCCTCCAGACCATCGGCATCGTGGTGAACGGGTCCGTCGTGGCATCGACGCGCCAGGTCACCGGGCCCGTCGACGGCCTGGCCTTCCGCGAGGCGACGAACGCCGACGTGGCGGGGGTGGCGATGCGGACGATGGCCGTCGAGGTGCCGTGCAGCAAGCAGCATGCATGCTCGCTCGTCGCGATGTACCCGCGCTCCGCCCTGAACGACGCGATCGACTCGCAGCGGCTGAAGATCCTCCTGCCGCTGATCCTGCTGACGCTCATCATCGGCGTCCTGGCCTTCGCGGCCGCCGACTGGATGTCGCGGGCGCTCAACGACCTGGCCGAGCGGGCGATGGTGCTCGCTCGGGGCGGTGCACGGGGCGACGAGCTCGACCAGCTCGGCGCGGCCATCGACCAGATCTCGACCGAGCTCTCGTCGCGCGTCGGCGAGCTCGAGGCCGAGCGCGGCCGGTTCAAGGAGACCCTCCAGCGCTACGGCGAGACCCTCGCCGCCACGCACGACCTGAACGCGCTCGTCGGCGCCGTGCTCGACACCGCCGTGCAGGCCACGCGGGCCCGCGGCGGCCGCCTCCTGCTCTACGACCCCGAACGGGGCGAGGCGATCGAGCAGGCCCGGATCGGCACCGCTCGCGGGTCGCGAACCGACCTGCCGATGGTCGTCGCGGCCGGGATCGGCCTCGAGGGCGAGGCGCTGTCGGCGCACGAGGCCAAGGTCGTCCAGGCGCCACGGGCGATGCTCGCCGTGCCGATCCTGCGCGAGCACCAGCTGCTCGGCCTCGTGACCACGGTCGACCCGGAGGACGGCGTCTTCGGCGACGAGGACATCGAGTCGCTGTCGGCGCTCGCCGTGCAGGCCGGCGTCGCGATCGAGAACGCGCGCCTGCACCGCGTCGTCGAGCGCCAGGCCGTGACCGACGCGCTGACGGGTCTCGCCAACCGGCGCCAGTTCTACGAGGTGCTGGGCCGCGAGTACGAGCGCGCCCAGCGCTTCGGGACGCCGCTCTCGCTGATCCTGCTCGACATCGACGACTTCAAGCAGATCAACGACACACGCGGCCACCTCGCCGGCGACGCGGTGCTGCACGGCGTCGCAGCGACGCTGGCCGAGCTGATCCGCGAGATCGACATGGCGGCCCGCTACGGCGGCGAGGAGTTCGCGATCCTTCTGCCGCAGACCGCCCAGGACGGCGCGGCCCAGCTGGCCGAGCGGCTCCGGCGTGAGATCGCCGCCCGGCCGATCCGGTTCGGCCCCGACGAGATCGACGGGATCACCGCCAGCTTCGGGGTTGCGGCCGGCCCCGAGGACTCGATGACCCAGATCGATCTGATCGCGTCGGCGGACGCCGCCCTCTACCAGGCAAAACGCGACGGCAAGAACCATGTCACCGTCGCGGAGGCCTGGTGAACGGATGGTGAAACCGTCAGTTCGCACATCCCCTGCCGGACGTATCGCCCGATCGCTTGGTACACTTGGCGCCGGTATTTTGTGCCCAGTGACCACTGATCGGGAGGACGGTGGATGACGACGAGCGGCTCTCTGTTTGCTTCTGCGATCGAGCATCACCTCGAGCTGAAGCGCCGAAATCGACACCTCGACGGCGACCTTCCTCTGGAGGAGTTCCAGGAAGACGACCCGTTCGAGAACCATCCGCTGTTCAAGACCGAGGCGGACGCGCGGCGCGAGGAGGAGGAGACCGGCGAGCATCCGGTCGTCGCCGACCTCGCCGAAGACACCGAGTCCATGCCGGCGGTCGAAGCGGCCGACGGTCAGCCACGCGGGTGGATGGAGACCACCCAGGCGACCGAGTTCTCCTGGGACTAGCGCCCGCCTGACAGGGCACCCGGGGCCACGAGGGACAGACGAACCACGATGGACGAGCTGGCCGCCGCCTTCATCCGCCCGCCGGAGGCGCCCGGCGACCGGTACCTGAATCGCGAGCTGTCGTGGCTGCAATGGGATCTCCGCTGCCTCCAGCTCGCCGAGGACGAGTCGTGGCCGTTGCTCGAGCGGGTGCGGATGTGCTCGATTGTCGCGGCGACGCTCGACGAGTTCTTCATGATTCGCGTTGCCGGCCTCGAGGGCCAGAGGGCCGCGGGGCTGGCGGTGCGCTCGATCGACGGCCGTACGCCGGCGGCTGTCCTCGCCGACATCCGGGAGGGCGTCATCGCCCTTCGCGCCCGCCAGGATGCGCTCTGGAAGGACGTCCTCACGCCGGCGCTGCGGGCCGAGGGGATCGAGATCTGCTCGTTCGAGGCGTGCACCGACGCTGAGCGACAGGAGCTGGGCGACTGGTTCGACCGCAACGTCTACCCGGTGCTGACGCCGCTCGCCGTCGGGCCCGGCCAGCCGTTCCCCTACATCTCCGGGCTCTCGCTCAGCCTCGGCTTCGTCGCACACGACCCCGTGACCGGCGAGGAGCGCTTCGCGCGGGTGAAGGTGCCCGAGGGCCTGGCCCGGTTCGTCCGCGTGGGCCACGGCCCGGGCACGCGGCTCGTGCCGCTCGAGGAGGTGATCGCGCACCTCTCCGACCGCCTCTTCCCCGGCATCGAGATCGTCGAGCAGAGCCTCTTCCGGGTCACGCGCGACGCCGACTTCGAGCTCTCGGACGAGGCGGACGACCTGCTCGAGGCGGTCGAGCTCGAGCTGCGCCGGCGCCGGTTCGGCGATGCGGTGCGGCTCGAGGTCTCGGAAGGCATGTCGGCCGGGATGCGCGAGCGCCTCTGCACGGGCCTCGGCGTGACCGACGCGCAGGTGTACGAGACGGCGGGGCTCATGGACATGGCCGACCTCGGAGAGATCGCCGACCTCGACCGGCCCGAGCTGAAGCACGAGCCGTGGCTGCCGGTGACCCGGGCACGCCTCGCAGATGCGACCGGCCCCGGTGACCTGTTCGCCCGGATCCGCTCGGATGACCTGCTGGTGCACCTGCCCTACGAGTCGTTTTCGACGTCGGTGGAGGCCTTCGTCCGGGCGGCTGCCAAGGACCCCGGCGTCGTCGGGGTCAAGACCACGGTCTACCGCACGTCCGACGACACGGCGCTCCTGCCGGCGCTGATCGAGGCGGTCGAGCGGTCGAAGCAGGCGGTGTGCCTCGTCGAGCTGAAAGCGCGCTTCGACGAGCGGCGCAACGTGGAGTGGTCGCGCGCGATGGAGCAGGCCGGCGTGCACGTCGTCCACGGCTTTCGCGACCTCAAGATCCACGCGAAGACGACGCTCGTCATCCGGCGCGAGGGCGGCGTGCTGCGCCGCTACGCCCACATCGGCACCGGCAACTACAACGGCCGCACCGCGCGCCTCTACGAGGACCTCGGGCTGTTCACCGACGACGAGGAGATCACGGCGGACGTGGCCGACCTCTTCAACCACATGACCGGGTTCGGGCGGCCGCAGCAGTTCCGCAAGCTGCTCGTGGCGCCGTTCAACCTGCGCACCCGGGTGATCGACCACATCCGCGCCGTCGCCGATGCCGCGGTGGCGGGGAAGCCCGCCTCGATCCGGATGAAGGTCAACTCGCTGACCGACGCCGCCATCATCGAGGAGCTCTACCGCGCCTCGCAGGCGGGCGCGCGGATCGACATCATCGCCCGCTCGATCTGCTCGCTGCGCCCCGGGGTGCCCGGCATGTCGGAGCGCATCCACGTGCGCTCGATCGCGGGCCGGTTCCTGGAGCACAGCCGCCTGCTCGCGTTCGAGGCCGGCGAGGATGCGAAGTACTTCCTCGGGAGCGCCGACCTCATGCCGCGCAACCTCGACCACCGGATCGAGGTGCTCACGCCGGTCGAGGACCCGCGTCTCCAGCACGAGATCTCCACGATCTTCGAGACCCTGCTCGGCGACCGCACCCAGGCGTGGGTGCTCGAGCCGGACGGCTCGTGGATCCGGCTTCGGCCGGAGCGGCGCGGCACCAAGCGCGGCAGTCACGCGGTGCTGATGCGACGCGCACGGCTCCGGGCGAGACCACGCGGGCGGCGGGCGCCGCGGTCGGTCTGATGCCGATCCAGCTCGCCGTCGTGTCCGACCCCGATGAGGCCGCCGAGCGCGCGGCGGCGGCGCTGGTGGCGGCCGCCCGCACCGGCGGCGCCATCTCGCTCGCCGGGAGCAACACGCCCCGCCCCGCGTACGAGCTCCTGGCGGCCGCGCCGGGCATTGACTGGTCGCAGGTGCACATCTGGTTCGGCGACGAGCGGTGCGTGCCGCCCGATGACCCCCGCTCGAACTACCGGATGGCGCACGAGACGCTCCTCTCGCGGATCGACATCCCCGAGGCGAACGTGCACCGGATTCGCGGGGAGGACGACCCCGAAGCTGCCGCCGATGCCTATGCGCGCGAGATCGACGGCCTGTCGCTCGACCTGGCGCTGCTCGGCCTCGGGCCCGACGGCCACACCGCCTCGCTCTTCCCGGAGAGCCCCGCGCTGGCCGAGCGCGATCGCCTGGCCGTGGCGGTTGTGGCGTCGAAGCCCCCGCCTCGGCGGATCACGCTGACGCTCCCGGTGTTCGAGCGGGCCGCGTCGGTGCTGGTGCTCGCACCCGGGGCATCCAAGGCCGACGCGATCGCTGCCGTCCTCCGCGGGCCCGACAGGCACTATCCGGC
>DATAEI010000190.1:0-9769 GCA_036258075.1 Gaiellales bacterium | reverse complement strand
CGCGCCCTCGACCTGCTCCACGTCGGGCAGGGCTGCGAGCGCGGCGGCGGCAGATGCCTCGACCCGGATGCCGGCGCCGGCCAGCGCGCCGATCGCCTCCGCCAGCCGGCGCTCGTCGACCCGCAGCATCCGCTGCGCGGCCCGAGCGAGGATCCCGACCGCGTAGGGGATCGCCACCCGGACGGCCAGGCCGTCGGCGATCGTGGGGCCGGCCTCCCCGGTCACGACCTCCCCCGCCTCCCAGCACTCGGCCATGACCGGCGCGACGGCGGCGACAACGCCGACGCGCAGGGTGGCGGGCGACCGCTCGGCCAGGCGCAGGCCGATCCCGCCGAGGAGGGCGCCGTTCCCGACGGGGACGACCACCGCCCCGGGCGGCGCATCGAGCTGGTCGAGCAGCTCGTCGGCGATGCCGGCGTAGCCGCCGTACTGCGCCTGCTCGGCACCGTCGGCGAAGAACGGCATGCCCTCGGATTCGGCGACGCGCTGGGCCTCGTCCTTCGCGAGGTCGAAGTCGGCCCCGAAGATGCGGATCTCGCCGCCGTGGCGCTCGATCAGCTCGAGCTTCGTCCGGGTCGAGCCCTCCGGGGCGTAGACGATGGCGTGCATGCCGAGCCGCGCGGCGGCCCACGCCGACGCCGCGCCGTGGTTCCCGGTCGAGGCAGTCACGACCGCCGTCGCCCCGGCATCCCGGAACGCCTCCATCGCCGGGAGCGCCCCGCGCCACTTGAAGGCGCCCAGCTCGTGCTCGTCCTCGCGCTTCAGCCACACGTCGCGGCCGGACGTGAGGCCGGCGGGTGCACGCTCGAGTGTCGTCGGCATGCCGCGCAGTCTAAAGTCAGCCCATGGCCGCCACGGTGTCGATCCAGGTGCGCAGTCCCGCCACGGGCGAGGAGCTGGGCGAGGTCGCCGTCTCGAGCCCGGCAGAGATCGACGCGGCCGTTGCCGCCGCCCGGGCGGCGCAGCCGCTGCTCGAGGACATGACCGTGCACGAGCGCGCGGCGATCCTGCACCGGGCGGCCGACATCGTGGAGGAGCGGCTCGACGACCTCGCGCGCGACGTGGCGCTGGAGCAGGGAAAGCCGCTCCGGACCGAGGCGGTCGAGGAGATCGAGGAGACGGCGGGGAACCTGCGGATGGCGGCCGAGGACGTGAAGCGGATGGACACCGCGGTGATCCCCAGCGAACGCCGCGGCAAGGTCGTCTTCACGTTCCGAAAGCCCAACGGGGTCTTCGCCATGATCACCCCCTGGAACTTCCCGATGATGATCCCGTCCGAGCTGGTCGCGCCCGCGCTCGCGACGGGCAACTCGGTGATCCTGAAGCCCAGCGAGTTCACGCCGCTCTCCGGGGTGCGGCTGGTCGAGATCCTCGAGGAGGCCGGCCTGCCCGCCGGCTCGATCGCCGTCGTGAACGGCGCCCGCGAGGCGGGTGAGACGCTCGTCACGCATCCCGGCGTCGATGCGATCGGGTTCGTGGGGTCGCACGGCACCGGCGAGGCGATCGTGCGCGCGGCGGGGATGAAGCGCACGCTGATCGAGGCGTCGGGCAACGGGCCCCAGATCGTCCTCGCCGACGCCGACCTGGGAGCGGCCGCTGCGGCAGCGGTCGAGGGTGCCGCCTACCTCGCCGGCCAGGTGTGCGTCGCGACCGAGCGCGTGCTGGTCGAGGAGCGGGCCCACGACGAGTTCGTCGAGCTCGTGCTCGCCCGCGCGGGCGAGGTCGTGCTCGGGCATCCGCTCGATGAGGCGACCACGATGGGGCCGCTCAACAACGAGCCCGTCGCGGCCAAGATGGACCGTCCCATGGCCGACGCCGGCGACCGCGGCGCCCGCGTCCTGACGGGCGGCCGCCGGGCCGAGGGCTTCCCAACCGACCTCTACTACGAGATGACCGTGGTCGACGGCGTGGCGCCCGAGACGCTCCTCTTCCGCGAGGAGTCGTTCGGGCCCGTGCTCCCCATCACCACCTTCCGCTCCGACGACGAGGCGATCGCGCTTGCGAACGACTCGCACCTGGGCCTCCAGGCGGCGGTGTTCACCGCGAGCCTGCGGCGCGCCTTCCGGTTCGTGAACGAGGTCCGGGCGGGCAGCATCCAGGTGAACGAGACCACCGGCTACTGGGAAGGGCGGCCGCCGTTCGGTGGCGCAGCAGGCACGAAGACGGGGTGGGGCCGGATCCAGCTCGAGGACTTCACCGATCTGCGCACGGCGACGATCGACTACCTGAACACGCCGGAGGAGTAGCCGCGCTCAGGCAGCGGCCGCGTAGCGGCCGTGACGGCCGACCAGGTCGCACACCACCTCGACGACGCCGGGGTCGAACTGGCTTCCGGCGCAGCGGCGCAGCTCCGCGAGCGCCTCGGCCGGCGACTGCGCCGCGTGGTAGGGCTGCGCGGTCGTCATCCGCACGAACGCGTCGCAGACGCCGATGATGCGGGCGCCCAGCGGGATGGCCGAGCCGGGGAGCTGGTCGGGATAGCCGCGGCCGTCGAAGCGCTCGTGGCTCGAGCGCACGAGGTCGGCCGTGCGCGCCAGCGACGGCGCCGCCCGGACGATGCGCTCGCCGATCTTGGGATGCCGGCGCATGACCTCCCGCTCGGTCTCGTCGAGCGGCCCGGGCTTCGTCAGGATCGCGTCGGGGATCGCGCTCTGGCCGACGTCGTGCAGCTCGGCGGCGAGCTCGATCCGCTTCACCTCGTGGTGCGGAAGGTGCATCGCCCGCGCGGTCGCAGCCGCAAGCCGGGCCACGTCGGTCAGGTGTCCGTGCAGGTCGGCGCCGCGCTCGCGCAGCACCTGGACGAGGACGTCGGTGCTCTGGCGGCTTGCCGACGACCGGCCGGTCTTGCGGTCGTAGAGGCGGTGGTCGACCAGGCGCAGGGCCATCTCCATCGTCTGCGCCTCTGACGGGATCGACGCGGTGCCGTAGGAGCACTCGATGACGACGCCGTCGCTGGCCTCCGAGAGCGCCTTCGCTGCCAGGTCGGCGACCGCGAAGGTGTCCTCGCCCGAGCCGAAGGGCGCGAGCACGCAGAACTCGTCGCCGCCCATCCGGTACGCCTTGGCCTCGCCCTCGATCGCGTCTGAGAGGCGGCGGCCGAGCCGGGTGAGGAGCGCGTCGCCGGCGGGGTGGCCGAACGTGTCGTTGAACTGCTTGAAGCCGTCGAGGTCGAAGAGCCCCAGCAGGTGCGGGACGGCGTCCCGCGCCGGGTCGAAGAGCTCGGCGAGGTCGTTCACCAGCGCGCGCCGGTTGGGCAGCCCCGTCAGCGCGTCGGTCAGCGCCTCCTCGCGGCTCGCAGCCAGGAGGCGCTCGTTCTCGCGTGCGAGCCGCTCGGCGGTTCTATGCGCCGCCGACGAGCGCACGAAGAAGAACGCGAACGCCGCAAGGAGCACCATGATGGCGGCGATCGAGCCGTCCGTGACCTTGGCCTGGGCGCTCGCGGCGCGCGCCGCGTACGTCCGGCTGGCCGCGTTCAGAAGCCTCGTCGCCCGGCGGGCCGAGCGGTCGGCCTGTGTCCCGAGCACGTCGGCCTCGGCGCCGTAGCTGTTGCCGTACGCGCCCATCCGGTAGATCTGCTCGAGCGCCGTGTAGTCGGTGTTGAGCGGCATGAGAATCCGCTCGAGCGGCCTCGGCGGCTCGTCGTCCCGGAGCGCGGCCAGCTCGCGGGTGATTGCGGCCATCTCCGTGTCCATCTCGCGCCGCGCGATCACCGGCGATCCGCCCGTCTTCGGGTTGGCGTGAAACGGCGCGATCTGGAGCGCGTTCAGGTCGATCTTGACGCGCGCGAGCGTGAGCTCCGCGTTCGTGCTCTGGGTGGCGCCGGTCTGGAGGTGCAAGATCGCAGCGACAGCTCCGATCCCGAGGACGAGGACCACGGCGAGAGGCGTCTTCTTGCCGAACATCGCCCCGGTTATCGTCGTTCTCCAAGCGGCGTTGAGGCTCTCGGTGAACGGCGACGCCGGCGACCACGAGCGCGACGCCCGCGACGTCGGTGGCGGTCGGCACCTGGCCGAGCACGAGGAGGCCGACGACGGTCGCCGTTGCCGGGAGGAGCGAGACGAGGAGCGCGTACGTCGGCCGCGGCAGCCGCGCCATCGCAAGCTGGTCGCAGACGTAGGGGATGACCGACGACGTGACGCCGATGCCGATGCCCGCGCCGAGCAGCGCCGGGTCGGTGAGCGCGGCGCCGGCGGCCGGCGCGGCCGGCATGACGACGACGGCGGCCGCGACCATCGCCCCGGCGAGGCCGTCGATGCCCGCGACGCCCGGACTTTGGGCCACGCGGTGGGCGGCGACGATGTAGCAGGCGAAGAGCGCGGCGTTCACGAACGCGAGGCCGAGGCCGACGGGGGTGCCCCCGACCTGGACATGGGTGACAGCGACGACGCCTGCCGCGGCCAGGACGAGGGCCGCCGCGTTCCGCAGCGTGCGCATGCCGATCGCGGCGAGGCCGATCACCGGGAGGAACTCGACGGCGGCGACGGTGCCGAGCGGCAGGTGGTCGATCGCCGTGTAGAAGGCGGCGTTCATGGCGGCCAGGACGAGGCCCATGAGCCCGATGAGGCGCCGCGTCCTTCGGTCGCAGCGGGCGATCGCCCGCCACGGCCGCCGCCACGCACCGAGGATCACCGCAGCGCTCACGATCCGAAGCCACGCGACGCCGAGCGGCTCGACGCGCGTGAAGAGCAGCACGGCGAACGCCGGGCCGAGGTAGTGGAAGACGGCGCTCCCGACGAAGTAGCCGGACGGCGGGAAGCGGCGCATGCCCGAATTCTGACCCGGCGGTTGCCGCGCAGGAAGGGGTGAGCTACGGTGTTCGGGTGCATTCGCCTTCGGAACAACGGCAGCGCCGGTCGTCCGCCTACGATGGGCCGCTGCTCGACGAGATCGACCGCCGGATCCTGATCGAGCTCCAGGACGACGGCCGCGTGTCGATGGCCGAGCTCGGGCGGCGCGTGAGCCTGTCGGCGCCGGCCGTCGGCGAGCGCGTCCAGCGCCTCGAGGAGACCGGCGTCATCACCGGGTACTCGGCGCGGATCGACCCGCGGGCCATCGGCTACCCGATCGCGGCGGTCGTGCGCATCCGGCCCGCCCGGCGCCAGCTCCACAAGGTGCCGGAGGTGGCCCGTTCGACGCCGGAGGTGGTCGAGTGCCACCGCGTCACCGGTGAGGACTGCTACATCGCGAAGCTCCACCTGCGCTCGATGGACGACCTCGAGGGCATCCTCGACCGCTTCGCCGTCGTCGGCCAGACGACCACCTCGATCGTGCACTCCGCCCCGGTGGCCCCGCGGCCACTCCCGCTCGGGGACGTGCCGTGAGGCACCGCCCGCCGCGCTGTGCGACGATTCGGCGATGGCGCTCACTCCGCGACAGCAGAAGAAGCGGCAGATGGTCCGGACGGGCTACGCCGGGATCGGGGTGGGCGCGCTCCTCGTGATCCTGGCGCTCACGGGCGCAGGCCTGGTGCTGGGCCTGATCGGCGCGATCGTGCTGCTCGTTTCGGGGTGGGCGACGCGAGCGCTGCGTGATCTCTGAGGCGCCCTCGCCGGCGCTCGTCCGCCGAAACACGATCCTCCTTGCCGCGACGCTCACCTGCCTGAGCGGGATGCTCCAGCTGGTCGTGGCCGTCTCGACGATCACGCTCGTCCTGGTCACGGGCATCGAGTCGATCCTGGGGCTCGGGCCCGCCGTGTTCCTGGCGTCGTCCGCGGTCGCCGCCATGCCCGCCGGCAGGGCGATGGACCGGTACGCGCGCGTGCCGGTCGTCGCCTTCGGGTGCGTCCTCGGCACCGTGGGGTGCGTCATCGCCGCGGCGGGCGCCGGCCTCGAGTCCGCGCCGCTCGTCCTGCTCGGGTTCGTGATGATCGGCGGATCGAGCGGGACCGTGCTCCTCGTCCGCGCCGCGGCCGCCGACCTGTACCCGCCCGCGCGCCGGGCGCGTGGGATCTCCTACGTGCTCTTCGGCTCGCTCTTCGGCGCGGCGCTCGGCCCGCTCGTGTTCCGGCCGCTGCTCTCGGGCCGGCATCTCGACTCGGGTGACCTGGTGATCCCGTACCTCGCCGCCGGGGCGATCATGGTCGTCGGGCTCTGCATCATCCTCCAGGTGCGGCCCGATCCCAAGGTGTTCGCCGCCTTCACGGCCCGGGATCATCCCCACTACACCGCCGCCGGGCCGCCGCCGCCGCTGCGCGAGGTGCTGGCGCGGCCGGGGGCGATCGCTGCGGTGATCGCCGCCGTGACGAGCTTCGCGGTGATGGTGTCGGTGATGAACCTGACGGGCTACGTCGTCGTCGGCCACGGCCACGCCGAGGAGGACATCTTCACGGTCATCAGCTTCCACATCATCGGCATGTACTCGCTGGTGCTCGTGATCGGCGACATGATCGACCGCATCGGCCGCATGCCGGCGCTGGTCGGGGGACTGGTCGTGATGGCTGCGTCGGCGCTCGGCCTCGGCTGGCATTCGAGCATCCTGTGGACGTCGTTCTGCCTCTTCGGCCTCGGCCTCGGCTGGAACGTGTCGTACGTCGCGGCGTCCGCCCACCTCTCCGATGTCGCGGCGCCGTCCGAGCGCGGCCGCCTCATCGGCTTCACCGACCTGCTCTCCGGGATGACCGGCGCGGGACTGGCGCTCGCGGGCGGCGCCGCCTACTCGGCGTTCGGCGTCCTTGCGATCGCCCTCGGGGCGACCATCATCGCGCTGGCGCCGATCCCGCTCATGCTGGCGCATCGCGAGCAGCCGGCCGTCGCGTGACGGGCAGGCGCCGCCCCGAGGGCGTCACCCGGTAGCGCAGGTGCGTGGCCGCCGGCGAGGCCGGCATCGGCACCTGCTCGAGCCTCACCCGGTCGGGGTCGATCCCGTCGAACAGCCGCCGGCCCGAGCCGAGCATTCTGGGAGCGACGTGCACGGTGATCTCGTCGAACCGCCCGGCGTTCAGCACCTGCTGGACGACGTCGGCGCCGCCGGCCACGTGGACGTCACGGTCGCCCGCGGCCTCCACTGCCCGGTCGAGCGCCGCCGCGATCCCGTCCGTCACGAAGTGGAACGTCGTGCCGCCCCGCATCTCGAGGCTCTCGCGCGGGTGGCTCGTGACGACGAAGACCGGCGCGCGGAAGGGCGGGTCGTCGCCCCACCAGCCGTTCGCCATCGGGTCGTCGTCCCAGCCCCCCTCGCCGCCGCTGAACATGCGCCGCCCCATCACGACCGCGCCGTACGACGCGATGTGCGCCTCGACGAGCTCGGCGTCGGGCCCGGTCTCGCCGCCCTCCAACCCGTGCGCGGAGCGCCAGGCGGCCAGCCGCAGCATCCACTCGTGCAGGTCCTCGCCGCCCTTCCCGAGCGGATCGTCCAGCGATGGATCGGGGCCGGCGATGTACCCGTCGAGGGACATGGTGATGTCGAGCGTGATGCGTGCCATCTTCGCCTCCGGCGTCCGGGGTTGTCGGCCGTGTAGACCGCGACGGTCGGGCGAACTCATCGCGCTAGCATCGAGCCGATGGCGAGCGAGCTTCGCCCCGCCGGCGTGTTCGTCCCGATGGTGACGCCCTTCGCAGCCGATGGGCGCGTCGACCTCCGCTGTCTTGAGGAGCTCACCGCCGGGGTGATCCGCGACGGGGCGGCGGGTGTCGTGGCGCTCGCGACGACGGGCGAGCCGCACATGCTCGACGAGGCGGAGCGGGCGGCCGTGGTCGAGGTCATCGCGGGGGTCTGCGAGGCCACTGGAGCGGTCCTTGTCGTGGGCGCCGGGACGAACGACACCCGCACCACCATCGAGCGCCACGAGGCGCTCGCGGCCGTCCCCGGCGTCGCGGCGTCGCTGGCCGTCGTCCCCTACTACGTGCGGCCGAGCGAGGCGGGAATCGTCGCCCACTTCCAGGCCGTCGCGGAGCGCTCACCCGTCCCGCTCGTCGTCTACAACATCCCGTACCGCACCGGGCGCGGGCTGGGGGCCACGGCGCTCCTGGAGCTGGCCGAGACGCCGAACATCGCGGGCGTGAAGCAGGCGGTCGGTGGGATCGACGCGGACACGCTCACCGTCCTTGCCCAGGCCGGCGACCGCTTCGCGATGCTCGGCGGCGACGACGCCTTCCTCTTCCCGCTCGTCGTGATGGGTGCCGCCGGTGCCATCGCTGCCTCGGCGCACCTGTGCACGGGCCGGTTCGTCGACATGATCGCCTGCGGCAGCCGCGGCGAGCTCGCGGAGGGCCGGCGGCACGCCGAGGCGCTGCTCCCGCTCGTGCTCGCGCTCTTCGCGGAGCCGAGCCCGGCTGTGATCAAGGCGGCGCTCCACCTCGAGGGCAGGATCCCGACGCCCGCCGTCCGCATGCCGATGTCGCCGGCGTCGCCCGAGGCGGCCGAGCGCGTCCGGGCGGCGCTTGCCGCCGCCTCCTAGGTCTCCGCGCGCACGATCGCCGCGCCGGCGACCATCGCCTCGAGCTTGCCGTAGGCGACGTCCCGGGGCAGGTACTTCATGCCGCAGTCCGGGGCGGCCGTCAGCTCGTCCGGGCGCTTGTAGGGGAGCGCCTTTCGGATCCGGCCTGCGACGGTCTCGGCCGACTCGACCTCGTGCGTGTCGAGGTCGATCACGCCGAGGATGATGCCCTTGCCCGGGAGCGTCTCGAGGATCGCGGCGTCGAGGTTCGACTGGGCCGTCTCGATCGAGATGTGATCGCAGGGGGCGGTGGAGAGCTCCGGCAGGAAGGAGTACGCGGGCGGCCGCTCGTGGATGATCGCCGCGTAGCCGAAGCAGATGTGCACCGCGGTTGTCCCCTCGATCCCGGCGAGCGCCCGCCGGAGCGCCGCGAGCCCGAACTCGCGCGCCTTCTCGGGCCGGGCCTGCATGTAGGGCTCGTCGATCTGGACGATGTCGGCGCCGGCGGCGAAGAGATCCGCGATCTCGCCGTTCACGGCCGCCGCGTAGGCCAGCGCGAGCTCGGCGTCGGACTCGTAGAGGTCGTTCTGGGCCTGCTGCGACATGGTGAACGGCCCCGGCACCGTCATCTTGATCGGCCTCGAGGTGTTCGCGCGCAGGAACTGCACGTCACGCACCTGCACCGAGCGGCCGCGCTCGATGGTGCCGATCACCCGCGGCACCGGATTGGGATGGCCGCTGCGGTCGAGTGCCGTCCCGGGATTCACGATGTCGACGCCCGAGAGCGCGGTCGCAAACCGGTTGGAGTAGCTCTCTCGGCGCTGCTCGCCGTCCGTGAGGATGTCGAGCCCGGCCCGCTCCTGGTCGCGGATCGCGAGGAGGGTCGCATCGTCCTGGGCCTCCTCGAGGTACTGCGGATCGATCCGCCACAGCTCCTTCGCGCGCACTCGTGGCGGGAAGCGGTGCAGGAGCCGCTCCCGGTCGATCAGCCAGTCGGGCTGCGCGTAGGAGCCGACGAGGCTCGTGGGGATCGCGGCGGGGGCGGCGGCGGGCACCGTCCCAACGCTACACGGCGGGCACCGGGCCGTCGCGCGGCACTAGAGTCGCGGGCGGTGATGCGCTCTCGAGACATGACCGACCGGGCGCACCGCCGGGCCACCGGCGACTGGACGTTGCTCGAGCTCATCTTCGGGCAGCTCGCGCGGCTCGGCGTGCTCTTCGCGGTCCTGCTGGTCGGGGGGACGCTGGGCTTCGTCGTCACCGAGGACACCTCGGTGTGGGGCGGCGTCACGTGGACGCTCGACACGATCGCGACGGTCGGCTCGGTGCCGGCGCCGAGCTCGACCGGCGGTCAGATCGTGAAGGCGTTCTTGATCGTGCTGGGGGTCGGTACG
>DATAEI010000189.1:0-16886 GCA_036258075.1 Gaiellales bacterium | reverse complement strand
CCGGGCTCGACGACACGCCGGCCGAGCTCACCCGCACCGCGATGCTGCGGGGCAAGATGGCCGAGCTCGTCTCGCACGAGCTCGAGCGGCCCGATACCGAGGCCTACTTCACGGTCGGCCTCTTCTCGGTGATCGACGCCTTCATGAACATGCGGATGGAGGACGTCCTGGCGGAGCTCCCGCTGGGGCCCGACGTCTCGCTCGCGCTCCTGCAGCGCGCCGGCCCGATGGGCGAGGTGCTCGAGTGGGTGACGGCGTACGAGCGCGGCGAGTTCGAGGCGCTCGGCGAGCCGGTGCCCGCCGCAGACCGCATCCTGCGCGACGCCTACGTCCGCGCCCTGCGCTTCGCCGACGAGGCCTGCGGCAGCGTCGTTCCCGACTAGAACGGGAGCGGGGCCCCGGGACGGCTGCCCCGGAGCCCCGATGGGCGATCCGCTACACGCTCGGGAAGATGGCGAAGCGAGCCTGGTCGCCGCCGTCCACACGGGTGAAGTCACCGCCGACGTACATGGTGCCGCCGCCGCCCCGGAGCGCCCACACACCGAGCACCCCCTGGGTGGACGTGAGCGGCGGAGCCCAGCTCTGAAGCACACCCGCCGGGCTGAGCATGAACACCTTGTGGCGCGAGATGCGCTTGCTGGTGCCGTACTCGCTCATCGACACGTTCGCCTGCGGAGCGACGTAGTCGCCGTGCATGCCGTAGACGGGGTAGCCGCCGACGGTTGCGACCGCCTGGACGTTGCCGTCGGTCCTGTAGTACCACTGCTGACGGCCGGTGGCGAGGTCGAAGGCCAGCGCGGTGCCGCCCGGGCCACCCATCGCGGCGTAGAGCTCGGTGCCGCAGCGGGCGATGTCGAGCACCTCGTAGCCGGGGTGGCTCGCCCAGGTGGCGAGGCTGCCCGATGCCAGCGTGACCGCTCCCAGGTGGGGCGATGACGCGTCCCCGTCGAGCACCTTGAACCAGCCGGCGACGATGAGCCGCCCGCTGAGCGGGTCGGCGATCAGGTCGCGCACCTCGTCCGAGGCCGATGCGCGCCAGGTCGAGTCGAGGGCAAACTGCCCGCCGGAGAGCGACAGCTTCGCCAGGCGGCTGTGGGCCTCGCCCGACACCGTCGTGAACCCGCCGCCGATGTAGAGATCGCTGCCGGTGGCGGCGATCGCCTTGACGGAGCTGTTCAGCGCCAGATTCGGGAGCACGGCGGACACCTGCCCGGAGGCGATGTCGAACGCCACGAGCCTCGAGTGCGGCGCACCGTTCACGGTGGTGAACGCCCCGCCGACGTAGAGCGTCTTTCGGTCGGGCGACGCGGCCAGGAAGTACGCCCGGCCGTTCAGCTGCGGCGCGAACGGCAGGAGCTCGCCCGTGGTCGCATCCTCGGCGGCCAGGTAGGTGCGCGGCTGGACGTCGCCGCTGTGGTCGGCTGCGGTGACGAAATTGCCGGCGATGAAGACGACGTTGCCGACGCGCAGGATGTCGTCGACGCGGCCGGCCTCCTTGTTCGTCTTCGTCCAGCCCGGGACGGGAAACTGCCACCCCTGCTGGACGGCGGCGGCCGACACGTGCGGGACGACCGACGTTGCGCCGGCGGTCGTCGCGACGGCCAGCGCCGTGGTGACGGCGACGGCGACGGCCAGAACCAGGCCGGCGACGCGCCAGAGACGTAGAACCATGATGTAGACCCCCAACTGAAGCAGATCAAACGAAACGCCAAGAAGTAGCGGCGATCAATTCGGAGATCGGCTGGTTCGGGCGATGCTTGACGACTTCGGTGCAAGTTCACCGCAGCTGGGAGGTTCTGTCACCTAAAAGGGTGCCCGGGACCTACCCAGGTCCGGTGTCAGGCGGTGCGCGTCTGCTCGAGCAGCGGCCCGGCGGCGCGGCGAAACGCGCTCAGCGCGGCCGGGATGTCGGCCGGCGACCCGGTCAGGTGGTACACCGCGACGTCGAACACGAGCGCGGCGTCCTCGCAGTGGGCTCCCACCTCGGTGGCGGCGTCGTGCCCGAACACCCGCGCGCCGACGTCGAGCGCGAAGACCGCCTCGGCGTAGACGTCCGGGTCGAGCGCGCCGTCCGGGTCGGAGAGGTCGAGCGCCGCGCACAGGGAGCCACGGCACGGCACCTGGGCACGGGCCTCGCGGATCGCCCGCACGGCGCTCGCGGTGTGCGGCGTGGGAGTGACGGACAGCTCGAGCGGCGACGGGCTCACAGCTCAAGGGTACGGGTGCGGGCGGGCGCCGGCCACCCCGGCCGGATCAGCCGCAGCACCCTTCCTTGTAGCGGCACGAGGGGCAGTGCCACGAGGCCTTCGTCCAGATCATGACCACCGCGCAGCGCGGGCACTCAGGGTCGTCGCGGCCCTGCCCGGGAACCACGCACACGGACGTCACGGAGGTGTCACGCAGGAAGTTCGGGGTCTGACCCCACGCAGTCGCCGTCACGACTCCCACGCTAGCGGCACGGGTGGACGACGGCCTTTACCGGATCCGTACACGGCGTTCATGGCCGCGCCGGAGCGGGGCAGTAGGCTCGGTGCGCACATGGATCGAGGGATTGGGGATCGATTCGACCGGCGCCGCTTCTGCAAGTGGGAGACGGTGTCGTTCACGAGTTCGGTGACCGCGGGGCGGCGGTTGCCGACGCGCGGCGCCCGCCCAGCGTGGTCGCCCACGGCGACTTCGGCCCGACCAGATCTGTCAGAGCGCGGCCGGGTCCCGGCCCGACGCGCCGCAGGGTGGTTGCCGGCCAGGTCGACGGCCAGGCCG
The DNA here is from genome assembly GCA_036258075.1 of Gaiellales bacterium. Taxonomy (GTDB): domain Bacteria; phylum Actinomycetota; class Thermoleophilia; order Gaiellales; family JAICJC01; genus JAICJC01. The sequence continues at coordinate 14,123 of DATAEI010000189.1, read as the reverse complement.
GCCGGCCACGCGGGCGGGGCCGCACCACCTTTCTGGAGCTGCTGGGGCGAGGTCGTCGACTAGATTCGGCCTGTGAGGGCCAGAGTCGACAAGTCGGGGCGGACGAGCGCGGGCATCCTCCTGTGGCGCCGGAACGGCGGCCGCCTGGAGGTGTTGCTCGGCCATAACGGTGGGCCGTTCTGGGCGAAGAAGGATCACGGCCACTGGACCGTGCTGAAGGGCGAGGCGGAGCCCGGCGAGGAGCTCGAGGCCGTCGCCCGGCGCGAGTTCGCCGAGGAGACGAGTCACGAGCTGCCCCAAGCGCCGATGATCGGCCTCGGCGAGATCGTGCAGAAGTCCGGGAAGCTCGTGGTCGCGTGGGCGGTCGAGGGCGACCTCGACCCGGCGGCCGCCGTCAGCAACACGTTCGAGATGGAATGGCCGCCGCGCTCCGGCCGTGTCCAGCAGTTCCCGGAGATCGACCGGGTCGAGTGGTTCGCCCCGGACGAGGCCCGGCGCAGGCTGAAGGCCGCGCAGGTGCCGTTCCTCGACCGGCTCGAGGAGGCGATCGCACGAGCCGGCTGAGCTAGGTGACGGTGAGCCGGGCGAGCATCCCCATGGCGCGGTGGCCGGGGATGGTGCAGAAGAGGTTGTACCTGCCCGGGCTCAGCTTCACCGTGAACTGCGTCCGGCCGCCCGCCGGGATGCGGCCGCTGAAGCCGTGGCCGATCTGGTGACGTGCCACTTTCAGGTTATGGTCGTCCTGGCCGAAGTTGGCGATAAAGAACGTGATACGGCCGTGGGGCACGGTCGTTCGGCCGAGGGTGATGCGGTACTCGGTCTCGTTCACGCCGACGCTTCGGGTCGTGGATGCGGCGGCGCCGCTCGACGATCCCGCAAGGCAAGCGAGCGCGATCAACACCAAACACAGGCGAGCGAACCCCATTGGCTAACCAATACCCGACACTCCCGAGAAATGCCACCACCGCGCACTTTCGCCGCCTGCTCTGGCGTTGTGGGTTCTCAGGGTCGGACGCCCAGATCGCCCACTATCGCGCGCTCGGGCTGAACGGCGCGATCGAGAAGCTGCTCGCCCCGGCTGCGCCCGCGAAGCTCTCGGGCCCCGCGCCCACGGTGAACGGCAGCCCGATCTCGCCGGCCAACGCGTGGGGCCACGACACGCTCTGGTGGCTCGACCGCATGGTGCGGTCGCACAACCAGCTCGAGGAGCGGATGACGCTCAACCTGCACGACCACTTCGCGACGTCGAACGCCGGGGTCGGGAACACGCGCCACATGCTGCGCCAGAACCAGCTCCTGCGCGCGCACGCGGTCGGGAGCTTCCTCGACCTCGTCACCAGCCTGACCCACGATCCGGCCATGCTGCTCTGGCTGAACGGCGCCGACTCGGCCAAATGGGCGCCGAACGAGAACTACGCCCGCGAGCTGATGGAGCTCTTCTGCCTCGGGAACGACCCGGGCCTCGAGGCCGCGACCTTCGGCATGTGGAAGCAGTCGAAGATGTACACCCAGGCCGACATCCACGCGGCCGCGCTCGCGCTCACCGGCTGGCGCTACGACTGGGGGAACGCCCAGGCGGACAATCCGACCTTCTACGACCCGTCATGGCACGCGACCGGCACGAAGACGATCTTCGGCCACTCGGGCACCTGGGACTGGCGTGACGTCGTCCGCCTCGTCGTCCACCACCCCAACCATGCGCCGTACCTGGCGTGGAAGCTGTGGTCGTACTTCATCCCGACGCCGCCGCCGAAGTCGGCGATGCAGATGATGGTCGGGAACTACCTCGCATCCGGGTACAAGCTGAAGCCGCTGCTGCGCGTCATCCTGCGCCACGGGGCGATGTACCAGGCGCTCGACGCGCCCGACCTCGTGAAGGGCCCGATCGTCTTCGTCGCCTCGACGCTCAGGATGACCGGCCGGTTCATCACCGAGGACAGCTGGGCGTGGCTGCTCGACGCGATGGGCCAGGTGCCCTTCTACCCGCCGAACGTCTCCGGCTGGGATCAGGGCGCCGCATGGCTCAACACGAACTCCGCCCACGCGTACTGGGACACGACGGACTACCTCCTGCGCGGCACCGTCGACGATCCCGGCCAGGAGTCGGCCGCCGACGCCGTGAAGCGCGCGATCGCCGCGCTCTCGCATCCGTGGGTGTCGAGCGGCGCGCGGACGAAGCTCCAGGCCTACGCACAGTCGTTCTTCGACGCCCATAACTACGTGTCGGCGGGCAAGCACGTGCTCGGCCCCCACGATCGGGTCGAGCGCCAGCGCGTGCTCCGCGCGCTCATCCTCGCCGGCCCCGACGGATTCCTGTCCTGAACTCCACCCGAGGTGACGCGATGACAGCCTGCGGCTGCAATGACTGGCACACGACCCAACGCGCCGCCATGCTGCGCCGGCAGGGGCAGCGCGTCCCCATCCCCCGGGCGGTGCTCGAGGGCGCGACCGCCGGGATCTCGCGGCGCGACTTCCTGCGAAACGGCGCGATCGCCACGATCACCGTCTACGGCGCCTCGATGCTCTCGTGGAACCGCATCTGGGAGGCGGCGGCCGCGCAGGCGGCGACACCGGGCGGCGTGACCGACCCGGTCATCGTCTCGATCTTCCTCGACGGCGGAAACGACGGGCTGAACACGCTCGTCCCGGTCGACGGCCAGAACCTGCCGGCCTACCAGCAGGCGCGCAACTACATCGGCCTCGATCCCAACGCCTGCCTGACGCTGGCCGGGCCGGCGGCCACGCCCGACTTCCGCTGGAACCCGGCGGCGACCGGCTTCAAGCAGCTCTACGACGCCGGCAAGATGGCGGTCATCCCGGCGGTCGACTACCTGCCGCCCGACCTGAGCCACTTCCACTCGCGGGCGTTCTGGCAGGCGGGCGAGCTCGATCCGGACCCGGCCACGGGCTGGCTGGGGCGCTGGGTCGACCAGAACGGCGACCCCGACAACCCGCTCCAGGCGCTCTCGGTCGACTGGACCCTCCAGGGCTCCATGAAGAGCGCGGCGAACCCCGTCGCGGTGCTCACGAGCCCGCAGTCGGCGCAGTTCGGGCTGAACGGTGTATGGACGGACGAGGCGCTCATGGTGCAGACGCTCGGCGACCTCGCCCAGCGCACGGCCGTGCACGCCCAGATGGCGGCCGCGGACAAGGCGGTGGGCGGCGCGGTCGACGTCGCGAACCAGCTCGCGGGGCTCGGGACGACGACCATCCCGCCCAACGGGCTCGGCTACGGCACGACCGGGTTCGACGAGCGCATGTCGACCCTGGCGTGGCTCATCCGCTCGAACCTCGGCGTGCGGGTCGCGTGCCTGAGCTTCGACGACGGCTTCGACTTCCACGACAACCAGGTGAACCGCCAGGCGGGCTGCCTGTCGTCCCTCGGGCAGACGCTGGCCGCCTTCCAGGCCGACCTGGAGGCCCACGGGATCGCCGACCGCGTCCTGACGCTGGTGTGGAGCGAGTTCGGCCGCCGGGTCGACGACAACGACTCGGGAGGCGGCGGGACCGACCACGGCGCAGGCGGCCTCGCGATGGTGATCGGCACGCACGTCCAGCCGGGGATCGCAAGCCCGTTCCCGGGCATCCGCCCGCAGGATCTCGACGGCAACGGCAACCTGAAGGTGCCGGTCGACTACCGCCAGATCTACACGGAGCTCCTCGGCAACTGGATGGGCACCGATCCGGCTGCGGTCATCCCGAACGCCGGGAGCTTCAGCCCCCTGGCACTCGTGGCCTGAGGTGGCCTGAACGTCGCAGAAGCGTCCCACCACGCGCACGGCGCCGAGCCATCGGCCCGGCCTACCATTCCCCGATGCGCGCCACCCTCGGCCTGCTCGTCGTCCTCGCTGCTCTTGCGAGCGGCTGCCAGCATCACGAGCTCTTCGGTCAGGGCGGGAAGGCGCCCGGTGGGCACTGGGCCGCCTACCACCCGCCGAAGCCGCACATCGTGTGGAAGCCCATCCCGTTCTCGGCCACCCGGCGGGCCGAGACGGCGGCCTACGCGCAGCGCCACTACGGCCTCGACACGTGGCGGCTCGACCGGCCGCGGGTCATCGTCGAGCACTACACCGCCGGCTCGACGTTCGCCTCGGCCTACGCCACGTTCGCGGCCGATGTGCCCGACTCGGAGCTGCACGAGCTGCCGGGAACGTGCGCGCACTTCGTGATCGACACCGACGGCACCATCTACCAGCTCGTCCGGCTCGACACCATCTGCCGCCACACCGTCGGCTTGAACTACACGGCGATCGGGATCGAGCACGTCGGCATGAGCGACGCCCAGGTGCTCGGGAACGCCGCCCAGATGCGCGCGTCGCTGCGCCTGACCGCGTGGCTCCAGTGGCGCTACGGCATTCGTCTTCGCAACGTGATCGGCCACAACGAGAGCCTCACGAGCCCGTTCCACAAGGAGCTCTACGCGGCGTGGCGCTGCCAGACGCACGGCGACTGGACGCACGCCGACATGCAGGTCTACCGCGGCCGGCTGCGGCAGGTCGACCGCCGCTACGGCGTCGAGGTGGGCCCGCCGGCAAGGCCCGTCTCGAGCGGCTGCTGACGGCGCACCCGGCCGAGGAACGGCACCCGCCCGCCCATTGCGGCCGACACCATGACGACCGCGCCGACGGCGATCAGGACGTCGCCGACCGAGTAGACGTTCCCACCGGGGATCCAGTGCGGCACGGCCCAGCGGTCGACGAGCCACGCCAGGTGCGGGTTGCTCGCCACGATCTCGTTGTTGTGCGAGCCCGTGTACGTGTGGCCGGCGGCGCGAAGCGCCGACGGGAGGCCCGGCATGTGGCCGCCGTTGGCGACCACCGCGATCAGGTTCGACGCCATGCCAAGGCCGACGACCGCGGCGCCGGTCACGCGCAGGTTGCAGGCGGCGGCGATCACCAGGCATCCGTACGACGCCAGCCAGAGCCCGATCGCGACGGTGTCGCCGACGCTCCACGGCAGGGTCTGCGACGGGAACGCGACGATCTGGAGGCCGATGGCGAGGTAGAAGAGCCACATCGCGCGCAGGCGCAGGTCGGCAAGCCGCGAGAGGCGCCCGCCCGCCAGCCAGCCGACCGCGATCCCGAGCCCGACTGCCAGGAGCAGCACCATCAGCTCGCCGCGCTCTCGACGTCGGCGAGGTGCGAGCTGTCCGAGGCCAGGTAGGTCTCGAGCGCGGAGACGATCCGGGCGTCGAACTGCGTCCAGCTTCGCCGGCGGAGCTCCGCGATGGCCGCCTCGGAGGTGCCGGCCGCGCGGTAGACCCGGTCCGACGTCATCGCGTCGAATGCGTCGGCGACCAGGATCACCCGCGAGCCGAGCGGGATCTCGTCGCCCGCCAGGCCGAGCGGATAGCCGGAGCCGTCCCACCACTCATGGTGGTGGCGGATCCAGCGGTCGACGGGCGAGACGCCGAGGCCCTCGAGCAGGCGGTAGCCCAGCTCGGGGTGCTCGCGCATGGTTCGCAGCTCGTCGGGATCGAGCTTCCCGGGCTTCTGGAGGATCCGGTCGGGGATCGCGATCTTGCCGAGGTCGTGTAGGAGGCCCGCGAGCCGCACCTGCTCGACCGTCTCCATGTCGAGGCCCATCGAGCGCGCGATGCCCTCGGCGAGCCGCGACACCGACTGCGAGTGCGCGCCGGCGTAGGTGTCCTTCGCGTCGACGACCCGGATGAGGCCCTCGGCGGCGCGCAGCCGCGCGGTGCGCTCGGCGACGCTCGCGATCTCGGCGGGCGTGTAGATCCTGACAACTGAGTCGGAGTAGAGGCACGAGCGGTTCTTGCCGTGGTTCTTCGACCAGTAGAGCGACGCGTCGACGACCTTCAGCAGCTCTTCGCGGTCGTCGGCGTGGTCGGGGAACGTCGCGACGCCGGCGCTGACGGTGACCGGCTCGCCGTGCGGGAAGGTGCTCTGCCACAGACGGTGGTGGACGCGCTCGATGTCGGCATAGGCGATCGGGCCCGCCCGCTCGGGCAGGATGAGCGCGAACTCCTCGCCGCCGACGCGGTATGCCGCCTCACTGCCGAAGGACTCGCGCAGGATCTCCGACACCTGCGTCAGAACGCTGTCGCCGACCGGGTGCCCGTAGCGGTCGTTGATGCTCTTGAAGTCGTCGAGGTCGATCAGCGCCAGCGAGACGGCGCTGCTCGTGGACGCGGCGAGCGCGAGCGCCTCGCGGAGGTCGGTCTGGAACGAGCGGTGGTTGCCGAGCGCCGTCAGCGCGTCGGTCTCGGCGTCGCGCACGGCGAGCACCGTGCGGTAGGCGTAGCGCTGGTACAGGGCGAGCGCGAAGAGCGGCCCGGCGAGCAGGATCTCGAGCGTCGGGTTCACCTTCCACAGCGACACCGCGAGCGCCGAGATGAAGGCCATGATGACGAAGGCCGGCCCGGAGTGGCTCATGTACTCGTGCGACATCCGCCGCAGCGGAACGCCCTGGGCCAGCGTCACGGCGATCGCCACGAGCATCACGTTCGTGACCAGGTAGGCGGCGCCGCCGGAGAACGCGAGCACGACCAGCGTATCGGCGTTGGCCGCGCCGATCCGGGTGCCGTCGACGCCGAGCAGGAACGCCGGCACGGCCGAGGCGAAGGCGGAGAGGCCGTAGGTGGCGGTGTTGAACGCCCCGCGCAGCGAGACGCCGCGCTCCACGACCTCGACAGCCGCCGCGGCCAGGAGGGCCGCGAGGACGGCGTACTGCCAGCCGAAGAGCACCTGGGTGGAGAGCAGGAAGACGAACGCCAGCGAGACCCGCCGGTGGCCCTGCTCGTCGAGCGGAACCGGCTTGGCCTCAGCCGCGAGCGCGGCTGCGGCGAACGCGATGACGCCGACGATGACGTCACCCGGAGGCGGCGAGGCGGCGATGCGCAGAATCGCCCCGACCGCCACCGGCACTGTCACCGCGATGACGGCGACGATGTACCGGAGCAGCCGGGGCGGATACGTCTGGGACGGGGTTGATGCTCGGGAGCTCACGGGCGGTCGGGAGTCTTATCGGCCGCCCCCGCCGGCGGTGTGAGCACCAGGTTGCGCGAGGTGCCTAGGCGACCCAGCGAACGCCGGCGCCAGAGGACACGACGAACGACGCGATCGCGGTCAGGGCCAGCGCGACGCGCAGAGTGCGATGATTCCACTTGATCATGATTCGCAGCCTTTCGTGCTCGTATTGCGGGGGTGAGCGACGTCCACGACCGCCGTCGGGGGGAGGGCGGTGGCCGGAGCAGGAAGGCTCTTCGGGAGGCCGAACGGAGCGTCCCTCTCGTCATAGCGAGGGCCGAGGGAACGAGGAATGCCCCGAACGGGTGAAGCAGCCAGAGCCTGGAAGGGCCGCTAGCGGGAGAGCGTGCCGTCCCGGGCGACCCGGACCCCGCGCCCGCCCAGGTCGGCGCGCGAGAGCTGGCCGATCAGCCGCGCCGCCGCACCCGACGGGTCGGGCACCGGCTGGCCCGCCCCGACCAGCCTCACCGCGACGATCCGGCCCGCCTTGAAGCGGCCGTCCGCGGACAGCGTGACCCGGAGCACCGCAGACTCCCCGAGGACGCCCTCGAGGCTGAAGTTGTGGTACCCGGCGAAGTTCCCGAGGCTGTAGGCGACCAGGCGGCCGTGGTAGAGCTCCATCCCGCGAAGGACATGCGGCCCCGACCCGAGCACGAGGTCGGCACCGGCGTCGACGGCCATGTGCGCGAACGCCTCCGGATCGCCGCGGTCCTCGCCCAGGTAGGTCTCGTCGCCGCCGGTGAGGTGGAGCGCCGAGGTGCCCTCCGCACCGGCGTGGATCGCGCACACCACCAGGTCGGCCTTCGCGGCCGCCTTGCGGATGATCCGGCGCGCCGCCGCGAGGTCGTTCAGCGGCCCGGTGTTCGGGTAGGGCGCGAACCCGAGGAAGGCGATCCGGAGGTGGCGGACATGCACGATCGTGATCTCGCCGGGGAGCCCGGTCTGCGCGATCCCGGCCCGGTGGAGCGCGCGGACGGTCTGATCCTCGCCCGTCGGGCCGAAGTCGTACGAGTGGTTGTTCGCGTTCGACATGATCGTGAACCCCGAGTCGCGCAGGGCGCGGGCGAACTCGGGCGGGGCCCGGAACGCGAAGCACGACGACGACGGCGCGCCGCCGCACTTCGACGCGGTCTGGTCGGTCAGCGTGCCCTCGAGGTTGCCGAAGACGACATCGCCCGTGAGCGCCGAGCGCACGGAGCTCAGGTAGGTGCCGGGCGACGCCGGGAGGGTCGGTGTGGTGCCGAGCATCGTGTCCCCGACGGCGGCGAAGGTGACCGTGCCGTGCGGGGTCGTGTCGGGAGGCTCGGTGCTCGTGGCCGTCGTCGCCGCGTTGCTCGAGGTCCGCGGCAGGCTTCCGGCGGCGCCGGAGCGGCCGCCGCGATCGGCGGGCGACGAGAGCCCGAGCGCGGCCGCGACACCGGCCACGACGGCGACGGCGAGCGCCAGCGCGACGATCGCGATCCGCCGCTCGCGGCGAGCGCGGTGGCGGGCCCGGTCGCGGCCGTCGTGTGCGCCGAAGTCGTCCAACCGTCACCTATCATCGCCGACAGTGACGCTGGAACAGCGCATCCTCGACGAGGTTGCCGCCGGGCGCGAGGAGCTGGTCGAGCTGACATCAGCGCTGATCGGTTTCGACACGACCGCGCGTGACCCGGACGACCCGGCCCGGGACGAGGCCGACCTGCAGGCCTACCTGGGCGAGCGCCTCGGGAAGGCCGGCGCAGCCGTCGACATCTGGGAGCCCGACCCGGGCGACGTCGCCGGCACGCGCCAGATCCCGCCGGGCCTCGGCTTCTCCGGCCGCCCGCAGCTGGCCGCCCGTTTCGCCGGCGGCGGCGGCGGCCGAAGCCTGCTCCTGAACGGCCACATCGACGTGGTTCCTTCTGACCCGCGCGACCGCTGGACGAGCGACCCGAATGCGGCCGAGGTGCGCGACGGCAACCTCTACGGCCGGGGCGCGTGCGACATGAAGGGCGGAGTCGCGTGCATGGTCTACGCCGCCGAGGTGCTCTCGCGGCTCGGCGTGAAGCTGGCCGGCGACCTGGTCGTGAACACCGTGACCGACGAAGAGTCGTCGGGCGCGGGCGGCCTCGCCGCGGCCCGCCACGGGGTGCGCGCCGACGCCGGGATCGTGCCGGAGCCGACCGCGTTCGAGGTGTGGGTCGCCTGCCGCGGGTCGCTCACGCCGACGATCTCCGTCGAGGGCCGCCCCGGGCACGCCGAGATGGCGCAGCCGCACTGGAAGGACGGCGGCGCGGTGAACGCCATCGAGAAGATGTCGGTCGTGCTGGATGCGGTGCGGCGCCTGCGCGAGGAGTGGAGCGGCCGGCCCGACAAGCGCCACCCGCACCTGTCGTCGGGCACGATCGTCCCGGTGAAGATCTCGGGGGGCGAGTGGACGGTGACCTATCCCGCCTCGTGCTCGCTGACCTGCGAGGTCATGTATCTCCCGGGAAACGCCGACGGCGACGGCTGGGGCACGGCCGTCGAGGCCGAGGTCGAGGCCTGGATCGCGGCCGCGGCCGCAGCCGACCCCTGGCTCGCGCTCCACCCACCCGTCGTCGAATGGGCGCTCGACATCCCGCCCGCCGAGGTCGACGCCGCCCACCCGATCGTCGAGGCGGTCGCGAAGGCGAGCGCGACGGCCGGCGAGCCGCCGTCGCTCGGCGGCCTCGACTCCTGGTTCGACGCGGCGACCTTCACCCGCTTCGCCGACACCCCGTCGATCGGCTTCGGCCCCCGGTCCCTGGCCTGGGGGCACACGATCGACGAGTACGTCCCCGTCGCCGACCTCGTGACGTGCACGCAGGCGCTCGCGCTGGCCGCCGTCGACTACTGCGGGGTGGCGGAATGACCGCAGCCACGCCGCGTCTGGCCACCTCCGAGGACGCCGACACCATCACGCGGCTCTTGAAGGCGTTCTTCAGCCATGAGGGCCGTGAGGTGCGCCACCTGCGCCAGAACGTCGAGGCGATCCTCGACGACCCCGGCCGCGGGTTCTTCACGCTGGCGGGCGAGTCCGCCGTCGCGACGACGACGATCCGCATCTCGGCGGGCGGCGGCGCATCGGCCGAGATCGAGGAGATCTGGGTGCAGCCCTCGTCCCGCGGGCGCGGCATCGGGTCGTGCCTCCTGCGGAGCGCCGTGGCGGAGTGCCGGCGGCGTGGAATACAGTCGATCGAGCTGCGCGTGACCCCGGACGACCATGAGGTGGGAATCCCCGACTTCTACCTGAAGCAGGGCTTCCGCGACCGGGGCCGGCAGATCATGGAGTTCGCAGGGGAATAGGAACGGGAGGCGCTCGATGAGCACGAGCTGGAAGGTCGCAGACGTGAACGAGATCCCGCCGGTGAAGCCCGACTGGCCGGCGACGTGGAAATCGGTCCGCCATCACTTCGGGATCAGCTCGTTCGGGGTGAACGCGGTCACGAAGGATGCGGGCAACGTGCTCATCCCCGAGCACGACGAGCACGAGTCCGGCCAGGAGGAGCTGTACTTCGTCCATGCCGGCGAGGTGCAGGCGACGCTCGACGGCGAGGCGGTCACGATCGCCGCCGGGGGCATGGTGTCGGTCGGGCCCTCCGTCAAGCGGAAGATCGAAGCGACGGCCTCGCCGACGACACTGTTCGTGATCGGCGCCGTGCCCGGCAAGGCCTACGAGATCGGCGACTGGGAGAAGTAGCTACCGGAACGGCAGGGGCTTGACCACGGCGGCGACCCCGCCGGCCTCGACCTTCTGCCGGTCGGCCACCTCGCGGCGCAGCACCGCCAGGCCGATCCGGCCGAACCGCGGCGACTCCGCGACCGACGTCACCCGCCCCACCTCGCGCTCGTCCGCGACGACCGCGGCGCCCGGCTCCGGCAGGCTGCGCTTGAAGGCGAGGCCGCGCAGGCCGCGGTTGGCGTGCCCGCGGTAGTGCAGGCGCGCGATCGGCTCCTGCCCGGGATAGCAGCCCTTGGTGAAGCTGACCGCCCGCTCGACGAGGCCGGCCTCGGCCGGCATCGTGTCGGGCCCGAACTCGTGCCCGAAGCGGGGGATGCCCGCCTCGATCCGGGCGACCTCCCAGTCGCCCGCGCCGTTCCCGGCCGGGTCGTCGGCGACCAGCCGGTAGGGGCCGATCGGCGTCTCCATGGTCGCGAGCGCGCCCTCGGCGTCGCCCCAGACGACGGCGCCGGTCGCCGGCTGGAGCTCGACCTTCTTGCGGAAGCGGGCGCGGACGAGCACGTCGACGAGGTCGTCGCGCACCTCGGGCGGGCAGGCCAGAACGAGCTCGCCGCCCGTGTTGAACACCTCGAGATCGGCGATCACCCGCGCCTTGGGCGTGAGGAGGAGCGCGTAGGCGCCGCCGCCCGCCGGGATCGCCTCGACGTCGTTCGACACCATGCTCTGGAGGTGGGCGACGGCGTCGGGGCCGGTCATCCGGACGAGCGCCCGGTCGGGGATCACGCTCATGACCGCAGCGTACAACCGCGCCGCGGCCTTCCGGGAGGCGGCAGACTACGCCGATGGCGCGCACCGGCATCGACCGCAAGGCCCGCGAGGCCGGCATCGACGAGTCGCGCATCCCGCCGGGCCAGTACTACACCGACAAGTGGCCGGTGCTGCACGCCGGGAGCGTGCCGCACGTCGACCCGGCGGCCTGGGACTTCCGCGCGTTCGGGCTCGTCCGCCACCCGCTGCGGCTCTCACTCGACCAGCTGAAGGCGCTGGGTGAGCGCGAGACGGTCGCGGACATCCACTGCGTGACGCGCTGGTCGCGGCTGGACGTGCCGTGGCGGGGCGTGCCGGTGCGGGCGATCCTCGCCGCCGTCGAGCCGCTCGAGAGCGTGCGGTTCGTGATCGCCCACGCCGAGCAGGGCTTCACCGCCAACCTGCCGCTCGAGGCGGTCGACGACGACGCGGCGCTGCTCGCCTACGAGGCCGACGGCGCCCCGCTCACGCCCGAGCACGGCCACCCGCTCCGCCTCATGGTGCCGAGCCGCTACTTCTGGAAGAGCGCCAAGTGGCTGCGCGGGCTCGAGTTCTCGGACGTCGACAAGCCGGGCTTCTGGGAGGGCTACGGCTACCACAACGACGCCGACCCGTGGAAGGAGGAGCGCTACGGCTTCTGAGGTCGAGCGCTTCTGCTCCCGGCTCGAGGAGCTCGTGAACCACGACTCGCCGTCGGACGGGACGGAGCAGGAGTGGATCGGCGAGCGCGTGGCCGAGTGGCTCGCCCCGATCGGCTGCACCAGCCGGTGGGTGCCGGAGCCCGACGGGCCGGCGCGCAGCATGGTCGTCACGCTCCCCGGGCACGGCGGCCCGATGGTGGCCCTCCTGGGGCACACCGACACCGTCTTCCCGCTCGGCGAGGCGGCCCGGCGGCCGTTCCGGCGCGAGGGCGACCGCTGCTTCGGCCCGGGGGTCGCCGACATGAAGGGCGGCGTGCTCCTCGCGGTCGCCGCGATGGAGCGGCTGGCCGCCGCGGCCGAGCGCCCATTCTCGGAGGTGCGGCTCCTGGTGTGCGCCGACGAGGAGACGCGCCTGCGCGCGCCGGCGGTCTGCGCCGAGGCGGCAGGCGCGGCGGCGGCGCTCGTCTTCGAGTGCGCGCGCGCGAACGGCGACCTCGTATCGGAGCGAAAGGGCGCCGTCTGGCGGACGCTCTATCTGCACGGGCGGCCGGCGCACGCCGGCGCCGACACGCACCGCGGACGGAGCGCCGTCTCGGCGCTCGCCCGGGAGATCATCCGGATTGAGGGCCTCACGGCGGGCCGGCCCGAGATGACGTCTGTCGTGACCACCGTCCAGGCCGGCGACTCCGCGAACACCGTGCCCGGCGAGGCGCGCGCGACGCTCGACATCCGCTCGAGCGCCCCGGAGGATCTGCTCTTCGCGCTGGCCGAGCTCGGGCGTGACGGCGCCTACGACGGCGTCACCGGGGAGATCGAGGATCGCGGCACCTGGCCGCCGATGCCGCGGACGGGCTGGCTGGTGGACCTCGCGCTGTCACTCGCGGGCGAGGTCGGCCTGCGGATCGGCGAGCAGCACTCGGGTGGGGTCTCGGACGGCTGCTGGACGGGTGACGACGGCATCCCCACGATCGACGGGCTCGGCCCGGTCGGGGGCGACGACCACACGCCGGCCGAGTGGATCGAGATCGCCACGCTCGAGCCGCGCATCGAGCTCGCCGCCCGGCTCGTGACGGCGGTCGCCGAGCGATCGATCGATCAGCTCTCGCGCGGCGCGTAGATCGGCACGCCCGAGACGGTCGCGACGCGCCGGTAGCGGTGCTCGAGGATCCGCCCGGTCCGGCCGCTGCCGTCGATCCCGGCCGGCAGGTTCTCCATCACGACGAGCGCGGGCGGGTCGGAGCTCGAAAGCGCGCGGCGGGCCTCGTCGAGCGCGCCCGGGATCGTCTGGATGTTCCGGTACCACAGGTACCGAACGGCCGGGTCGCGGTCGGCGAGATAGTAGATGTCGGCCGCCGCCCAGAGGACGAAGATCCGCTGCCCCGGCTCCGTGTGGGCGCGGACGTAGCGAACGACCGCCCCGTCGGTCAGGAGGTGGGGGTCGTTCGGGAACACCTCCCGGGCCTGGGCCGTGCCCGAGTCGAACCAGAGCGGCGCGGTGAACCCGAGCGCCACGGCGGCGGCTGCGACGGCGGCTCCGGCCCAGAAGCGGGAGCGCGCCTCCCAGACCGCGGCGACGCCGATGCCCGCGAGCACGGCGAGCGGCGGGACGAGCTGCTGGTAGTAGTGGGCGTGGAAGTTGCCGCCGCCGATCACGCCGAGTGCCGCGGTCGCGACCCAGAGCCGGACGATGAGCGGCGACCGGCGGACGCCCGGGAGCGCGAGGACCAGCATCGGCCCGAGCGCCTTGAGCGCGGCGGGCAGCGAATCGCGCGCCATGTCCAGGCGGGCCGAGAGCGAGCCCGTCAGGATGGAGTCGGCCTGCCCGCGGTAGGTCACGAGCGCGTACCACCAGTCCGAGACGCTCGCGGACGCAGCCGCTCCGATCGCAACCGGGACGAGGGCGGAGCCGACGAGCACCGCGATCGGGGCGATGCCGGCCCGGCGACGGGTGACGAGCAGGTAGATCGCGGCGGCTGCGCCGGCGTCGAACCCGGACTGCTTCAGCATGACGGCGCAGCCCGT
>DATAEI010000188.1:0-4152 GCA_036258075.1 Gaiellales bacterium | reverse complement strand
AGGCGATCGCAGCGGCGATCTCGGCGGGCTCCGCCACCCGGCCGAGCGGGCGGCCTGCGCCCGAGGCGGCGATCCCGATGTCGGCGTCCTCGCCGAGGGCGGCGTGGATGGCCTCTTCGCGCTCGGCACCACCGGCGAGGGCGTCCTGCTCTCGCTGGAGGAGCGGATGCGCGCCGCCGCGCGCTTCCGCGAGGCGTGCGAGGGCACGCTCATCATCCATTGCGGCGCGCAGTCCACCGCCGACACCGTCGCCCTCTCGGCGCACGCCGCATCGATCGGGGCCGACGGCGTCGCGGTCATCCCGCCGCCGTACTACCCGTTCGGGCCGGACGCGGTGCTCGAGCACCTCGCTGCCGCCGCCGCGGCGTGCGATCCGGTGCCGTTCTATCCGTACGCCTTCACGGCGCGCAGCGGCTATCCGCTGGCGATCGACGTGGTCGAGCGGCTGCGCGAGCGCTCGGCGAACCTCGCCGGCCTCAAGGTCTCGGAGGCGCCGTTCGACCGCGTCGCCCCGTATCTCGGGCTCGGCCTTCCGGTCTTCGTCGGCTCCGAGCCGCTCATCCCGCAGGGCCTCGCGGCCGGTGCGATCGGCTCGGTGTCGGGGCTCGCCTCAGCGTTCCCCGAGATCGTGCGCGCCGTGGTCGACTCGCCCGACGAGGCCGGTGCGGCCCGGCTGGCCGAGCTGCGGGCGGGCATCGAGCGCCATCCGTTCCAGGCGGCGCTCAAGACGGCGCTCGCCGCGCGCGGCGTGGCCGTCACGGCCGACGTCCGGGCGCCGATGGATCGCATACGCCCCGAGGGGGCGGACGAGATCCGCGCGCTCGTTGACGCGACGTTCGTTAAATAAGTTGCACACGTCCTGATACCGTGGTATGTTGGCCGCGCGTACTTGTCAGCGTCCCACCACCCCGAAAGGAGGCAGTGTCGTGAATTTCATGCTCAGCGCGGATATGACGCTCGCCCTCGGGGTGGAGGCCGGCATTTGGGCCGGCGCGGCGCCGGCGCATTGCGCACACGTCGCGGCGTAGAGCCCTAAGGCTCCCCCCGGCGTAAGCGTCAGTCCTCGGCCCTCGTGGCCGCGCGTCGTTCGTTAACTCCCCATCCCATTACGGGAGGCAGCCGCATGTCCAGACGTATCCGTTACGTAACACCTCAGAGAGGAGGTGACATCATGAATACGCATCCCGACGTCCGTGTCTCACTCGCCGTGTCGTACCTGGCCGAGATCCTGGAGCGTGCCCGCCAGGAGGAGATCAGGCGCTCGGTCGCGAGCAACCGCACCGAGCGCACCAAGGTCAGGCGGCGCCGCATCATGCGCCGCTCCCGCGTCCCGCAGGAGGCAGCATGAGCAGGGAGCGCGCTCCCCCTGAAGCTTGGGGCGCTTCGGCGGAACACGGAACATGTCGCCGCCGCGGATGGCACCTCCCGGCCACCGCGGCGGCGGCGGGCTGTCTGTAGCGCACGCAAGTGGCATCGGATACCGTCTGGATCTGGCAGAGAGATGGCGTCGCCGATCCAGCCCCTTCCAGAGCAACGTCTGGCCGATGCGGTCGCAGACCGGCTGCGCGAGGCGATTCACAACGGCGAGTACGCGCCGGGGCAGCGGCTCGTCGAGCGCACGCTCTCCGACGAGCTCGGCGTGAGTCACATCCCGGTGCGCGAGGCGCTCACGAAGCTCGAGGACGAGGGCCTCGTCATCCGGCTCCCCCGCCGCGGCGCCCGGGTGGCGCATCTGACGGCGAAGAGCATCGCCGAGGTGTCCAGCATCCGGGTGCTGCTCGAGGCGTTCGTCGTCCGCCGGGTGTGCGAGCGCTGGACGCCGCGGGCCGAGCGCGACCTCAGCCGCCTCGCCGACCGCATGCTCAGCGCGGCGGAGAAGGGCGACGCGGCGAGCGTGCTCGAGCTCGACAACCGGTTCCACGAACGCCTGTGGCAGCAGGCCGACCATTCGATCCTGATCGAGGTCACCTCCAGCCTGCGCGGTCGCATCAACAGATTCCTGCGCGCCACGATCCGGACGCTCACGCCGGACGAACTGGTCGAACACGCGATGACCCATCACTCCCTCATCCACGTGATCTCGGCCGGCGACGCCGACGCGGCGGCCGAGGCGATGCGGATCCACATCCAGGCCGCCGCCGACCGCATCGAGGATCGTCCAACCCCGGATCGTTAGACTCGGGCCATGGCGGACGCACCCACAGCGCCCGGGCGGCGGCCGGACGGAGTCCCCGGGCAGAGCCTGGGCCGGCGGATGAGCGCGATGCCGGGCGGCAACCGCTTCTGGCTGATCCTGCTCGTGCTGCTGGTCGTGAACTACGTGATCGCCGGGCAGGCGTCGAACGGGCCCTCGCGGCTGTCGGTGCCCTACAGCTTCTTCCGCGCGGAGGTCGGCAAGGGCAACGTCGCCGAGGTGACGTCGACGGGCGACACGATCGAGGGCGACTTCAAGACCGAGACCGCCCCGCCCAAGGGCACCGACGGCTCGCCGTCCACGCACTTCAAGACCGAACGGCCGGCCTTTGCCGACGACGGCCTGATCGACCTGCTGCTCCAGAAGCACGTCGTCATCAACGCCCACCCGATCGACGAGGGCCAGCCGCTGTGGCAGACGCTGCTCTTCGGCTTCGGGCCGACCATCCTCCTCGTCGGCCTGTTCGTCCTGCTCATGCGCAGGGCGCAGTCGGCCGCGGGCGGGGGCGCACTGGGCGGGTTCGGGCGCTCGCGCGCAAAGCGCTACGACTCGGCCGAGACCAAGCAGGAGGTGAACTTCGAGGACGTCGCCGGCATCGACGAGGCCGAGGACGAGCTCGTCGAGGTGGTCGACTTCCTGCGAAACCCGGGGCGCTACACCAAGCTCGGGGCGAGCGTGCCCCGCGGCGTCCTGCTCTCGGGGCCGCCCGGCACCGGGAAGACGCTCCTCGCGCGGGCCGTGGCCGGCGAGGCCGGCGTGCCGTTCTTCTCGCTCTCGGCGTCGGAGTTCATCGAGGCGATCGTCGGCGTCGGGGCGAGCCGCGTGCGCGACCTCTTCGCCCAGGCGAAGGCGGCCGCGCCCGCGATCATCTTCATCGACGAGCTCGCCGCGATCGGCCGTGCCCGCGGCGGCGGCGCCTCGCTCGGCGGGCACGACGAGCGCGAGCAGACCCTGAACCAGATCCTGACCGAGATGGACGGGTTCTCGGGATCGGAGGGCGTGATCGTGATCGCGTCGACCAACCGGCCGGAGGTGCTCGACACCGCGCTCCTTCGTCCCGGCCGGTTCGACCGCCGCGTGACCGTGAACCCGCCCGACCAGACGGGCCGCAAGCTGATCCTGGAGGTTCACACCCGCGACGTGCCGCTGGCCGACGACGTCGACCTCCAGGCGATCGCCGCGACCACGCCCGGCATGGTCGGCGCCGACCTGCGAAACCTCGTGAACGAGGCCGCCCTGACCGCGGCCCGTCGAAATCACGAGCGCGTCCAGCTCGCCGACTTCACCGACTCGCTCGAGAAGATCGTGCTCGGCGCCGAGCGCCGGATCGTCCTCTCCGCGGCCGAGCGGGAGCGCACCGCCTACCACGAGTCGGGCCACGCGCTCCTCGGCATGCTCCAGCCAGGCGCCGACCCGGTGCGCAAGATCTCGATCATCCCGCGCGGCCGGGCGCTCGGCGTCACGTTCCAAAGCCCCGAGAGCGACCGGTACGGCTACTCGGCCGACTACCTGCGCGGGCGCCTCATCGGCTCGCTCGGCGGACGGGCGGCGGAGCTCCTGATCTACGACGACCTGACGACCGGCGCCGAGTCCGACCTGGAGCAGGCCACCCGGATCGCGCGGATGATGGCCGGCCGGTGGGGCATGACCGAGGCGGTGGGCCCGGTCTCGGTGCTGCCCGGCCCGAACGACGAGCCGACCCTCTTCCCCGGCGTCGCCCAGCCGTCCGAGCGGACGCGCGAGCTGGTCGACGGCGAGGCGCGCCGCATCCTCGACGAGTGCGCCGACGCGGCGCTCATCCAGCTTCGCGAGCACCGCGACCAGTTGGAGGCGCTGGCGCGCGCGTTGCTCGAGCACGAGACGCTCGACGAGGCCGATGCGTACCGGATCGCCGGCATCGCGCGGGCGCCGGCGCCCGACCCGGCGCCCACCGGCTGAATCTGCGCTGCCTGGCACCG
>DATAEI010000187.1:0-2695 GCA_036258075.1 Gaiellales bacterium | reverse complement strand
GGTGATCGTCCGCGGGCCCTGCCGGGCGAGCTCCAACTTCTGACCGCGCGCCCGACCGGCGGTCAGCCGATCAGCGGCACGCCGCCGGGGAACGTCCCGAGCGCCTGGATCGTGAGGCCCATGCCGAGCAGCGTGATGACCGCGGCGCTGAACGTCGGCGCCGCCTGGACGACCCGGCCGCTCGACGGCACGCGATCGACCAGCCGGCGCGCGTAGACGACGAGCAGGCCGACGCCGGTCAGCGTCGCCGCGAGGCCGATGCTGAACGCGACCACCAGCAGGAGCCCGAACGCGACCCGGTGCACGGCGATCGCGCCGAGCATCACCACGAGTGCCGACGGGCACGGCAGGATGCCGCCCGAGATCCCGAGCGCCAGCATGCTGCGCGCCGTGATCGCCGCGGGCGGCTCGTGGGTGTGCCCCCCGGGCCCGTGGTGGTGGTCGTGGTCATGGCTGTCGTGGTCGTGGTCGTCGCTGTGGTGGTGGTGATGGTGGTGCGCGCGCAGCCGCCGGGCGCGGCGGACGAGGATCGAGGCGCCCATCGCCACGACCACCAGCCCTGAGACGACCGAGAGCCACGGGTAGAGCGTCTCGGGGAGGATGTAGCGCGACAGGTAGAGCGTCACGATCCCGAGCGCGAAGATCGACGCCGTGTGCGTGATGGTGACGGTGGCGCCCAGGAACGCGGCGTGCCGGGCTGTCCCGCGCGAGCCGACCAGGTACGCAGCCACGATCGACTTCCCGTGCCCGGGTGAGAGCGCGTGCACCGCGCCCCAGAACATCGCGATCGCGATCGCCGCGAGGATGAAGCCGAGCCCCAGGTCGCGGTGGGTGACGAGGTCGGTGAAGGCGCCGCCCGAGACGGCGACGCTCTCGCCGCCGCTCCCCTTCGGGGCGCCGACCGAGACGCTCGTACCCGTGCCGTACCGGTAGCCGAAGGTGGCCGAACGGACGTCGAGCGGCGTCGAGAGCATGCTCGACGGGTAGTGGTGCAGCATGTCGGACACGTCGTGCGTCGCCGCTGACGACTGCGTGAGCACGGCGCCCGGCGCGGCCCGCATGACGATCTCCTTCCACCCCACCCGGTCGCCGAACGTGTCGTCCTCGAACGTGGCGGTGAACGGCCCGCCGCCGGCGATGCGGGCGCTGAGCGGCACCGTGACCCGCATGCAGTCGAGGCCGCCCTGTCCCTTTCGGAGCGTCGCCGTCACCCGGCCGGCGTCGGGCACGAGCGCCACTTGGCGGCCGTCCACCGTCAGTCGGAGCCGGTGCGCGAACGTCGCGACGTGCGCCTCCGCCCAGGCCCTGGCCCCCTCGGGCGTCGGCCGGCCGCCGAGCGCCTGGAACGTCGGGATCTCGGCCTCGTCCAGCACGAAGGTCACGTTCACCGAGCCCTTGCCGACCTCGACGAGGCTGTAGCGGTTGACCGTGAAGTTCCCGAGCGGATGGGCCTGGGCGACCGTCGGCACCGCTGCCGCGAGGACGGCGACGCCGGCGAGCACTGCCGCGAGGCGGCGGATCATGCGAGATGAGCGGCTCCCGATTCCCGTGATGTCCAGGGCGGCGAGAGCCAAGCGTCGCAAGGACGCAGGGAGCGCCGATATTGCCACTATCGACGCGACCGAGGACGCTGCGAGGCGCCGGCTCACAGCCGCAGCCCCGCCACGGTTGCCGCCCACACAACGGCCGGACGTCCGGGCGCTCGGGAGTCGGGAGTCACTCATCTCACCCGCCTGAGCAGGCGGCGGGCATCGGGCGCGTAGAGGAGCGAGAAGCCCGGGTTGAGCCGAAGCGCGGCGTGCAGGTCGCGGGCCGCGGCGGCGTCGATCCCGAGCGATGCCTCGATCGCGCCCCGGTGGTAGAGGAAGCTCGAATCGTGTGTGCCCAGCCTGAGCGCCCGGTTGGCAGCCGCGAGCGCCGCGCGCCGTTGGCCGGCCTTGAAGAGCGTCCAGGCCAGGGCATCCTCGGCCGTCACGCTGGGCTGGATCTTCACGATCGCCCGCATGCGGTTGAGAGCGCGGGTGACGTCCCCGCCGTGGTCGTCGTCGAAGATCGCGAGCTCGACGTCGACGTTCACGCCGTTTGCCGCGTAGAGCTGCTCCTCGGCCCGCACGAGCGCGTACTGGCGTCTCGCGGCGGTCGGCCGCCCGGCCGCCCGGTAGACGTCGCCCAGCGCGATCACGTAGGCCGGGAGCGGATAGCGCTCGACGACCGCCCGGTAGCCGGCGATCGCCGCCGCGTAGTCGCCGCGGGCGGCCGCCAGCTTCGCCTGCGCGGCACGCGCGTGCAGGAAGCCGGGATAGGTGTGCAGGGCGGTGCGGTAGCTGCGCTCGGCCTCCGCGTAGCGGCCGTGGTTGAAGTCGAGGTTGCCGAGGTAGAGGTACGCCCACGCCGTGTTCTCGCCCGACGGCGCACCCGACTGGGTCGCCTGGACGAGCGCCCTGCGAGCCGCGGCCGTGCGGCCGTGAAGCTCGAGGTAGTAGGAGGCGCGTGAGTAGGACGCGAGGTCAGGGCGCTGGTCGAGCAGTCGCTCGATCGCGGTGCGGGCGGCGCTGTAGCGGCCGAGCTCGACGTTCGCGTCGACGACGACGCCCATCGCGTACGGGCTGGCCGAGTCGATCCCGAGCGCGCGGCGGCCGAGCGCGAGCGCGCCGCGGAAGTCATGGCGGGAGAGGGCCAGCGAGCCCTGCCCCGC
>DATAEI010000186.1:0-18105 GCA_036258075.1 Gaiellales bacterium | reverse complement strand
AGCGATGGCCTCGTAGCACACGAGCTGGTGGCCGTACGCGTCGATCATGCCGGTGTCGCGCATGCCGAGCTTCTGCATGATCCGGATCGACTGCGCGTTCTCCGGATACGCCAGCGCCACCACGCGCTTCAGGCCGAGCGGCCCGAGCGCCGCGGCGAGGCAGGCGCGGGCGGCCTCCGTCGCGTAGCCCTGGCCCCAGGCGGAGCGCTGGAACTCGTACACGAGCTCGACGTCCGGCCCGGTGCCGTCCACGTGCACGACGCCGCACACGCCGATCATCTCGCCGGTCTCCTGGAGCTCGACCGCCCATAGGCTGAACCCGTTCTGCTCCTGTCCATCCATCATCCGGGCGACGCCGGCCGCGCTCTGCTCGCGGGTGCGCGGCGCGCCGTCGGCCCCCACGTAGCGCATCGCCTCGGGATCCCCGTACACGCGGTGCGCGCCGTCGGCGTCGGACTCCTCGAGCTCGCGGATGAGGAGCCGTTCGGTGCGGATGGGGAGGACGGTCAGGATGCCCTCCGGCGGCCTTCCTGGCAGAATGCGCATACGGGCACGGCGGAGCAGTGTAGAGCGGAAGGAGCGGGGATGACCGAGCACCTGACTGCGACACGGGCTGGCGAGCGGTTCGCCGTCGCCATCGCGGCGGCCACCGACTGCCACCAGGCGTGCATCGAGGCCCTGTCATGGGGTCTCCAGCAGCGCGGCGAGCCCGCGCACCTCCTCCACGCACGCCTGATGCTCGACTGCGCCCAGATGTGCGATGCGGCGCGGGACATGATGCTGCGCAGCTCCGATTTCGCCCACCAGGCCGCCGCGCTCACCGCGGATGTCTGCGAGCGCTGCGCCGTCTCGTGCGAGCGGATGGGCGAGGGGATGGCCGCGTGCGCTGCGGCCTGCCGGGCCTGCGCGGAGGCGTGCCGCGCGCTCCGCTAGCGGGCGCCCCGTCGGCGCCGTCGCGTATGATCCATATCCCGTAACCGGTCACCACTCGGGAAGGGGCGGGACGTGAGCAGGCAGGTCAAGTACGTGTTCGTGACCGGGGGCGTCGTCTCGTCGCTGGGCAAGGGGATCACCGCGGCGTCGCTCGGGCGCCTCTTGAAGGCGCGCGGTCTGCGCGTGTCGCTTCAGAAGTTCGACCCCTACATCAACGTCGACCCGGGGACGATGAGCCCGTTCCAGCACGGCGAGGTGTTCGTGACCGAGGACGGCGCCGAGACCGACCTCGACCTCGGCCACTACGAGCGCTTCGTCGACGAGTTCCTCTCGCGCAACTCGAACCACACGACGGGCTCGATCTACAACGAGATCATCCGCCGCGAGCGCAAGGGGGAGTACCTCGGCTCGACGGTGCAGGTGATCCCGCACGTGACCGACGAGATCAAGCGCCGGGTGACGCTCTCGGCCGACTCCTCGGACGTCGACGTCGTCATCACCGAGATCGGCGGCACGGTCGGCGACATCGAGAGCCTGCCGTTCCTCGAGGCCATCCGCCAGTTCCGAAACCAGGCCGGCCGCGACAACGTCATGTACATCCACTGCACGCTGGTCCCGTACATCGACGTGGCCGGGGAGCTCAAGACGAAGCCGACGCAGCACTCCGTCCAGGAGCTGCGCCGCATCGGTATCGCGCCCGACGTCGTGGTGTGCCGTTCGAAGCGGCCGCTCTCGCGCGACATCCGCGAGAAGATCGCCCTCTTCACCGACGTCCCCGTCGACGCCGTCATCTCGGCGCCCGATGCCGACAACATCTACGCGATCCCGCTCACGATGCAGGCCGAGGGCCTCGACCGGCTCGCATGCGACCGGCTCGGGCTCGTCACCGGCCCTCCCGACATGCGCGAGTGGGAGACGATGGTCGAGCGGATCCGCGAGGCCGACGGGAGCGTTCGGATCGCGCTGGTGGGCAAGTACGTCCAGCTCCAGGACGCCTACCTGTCGGTGGTCGAGGCGCTGAACCACGCCGCGATCCACCACGGCACGCGGCTCGAGGTCGTCTGGGTCGACGCCGAGACGCTCTCGGTCGAGGAGGCCGAGCGCCGCCTCGCCCAGGCCGACGGCATCCTGATCCCGGGCGGGTTCGGGGTCCGCGGGATCGAGGGCAAGATCGCGGCCGCGCGGTTCGCGCGCGAGAACGGCGTGCCGTTCCTGGGGATCTGCCTCGGGATGCAGGTGGCCGTGGTGGAGTTCGCGCGGACCGTGGTGGGCCTCGAGGGCGCCAACTCGAGCGAGTTCGACCCGGCGACGCCCTACCCGGTCATCGACCTCCTGCCCGAGCAGAAGGGCGTCTCCGACATGGGCGGCACGATGCGGCTCGGCTCGGATCCCGTCACGCTGGCGGAGGGCACGCGGGCGGCCGCGGCCTACGGCGAGCCGGTCGTCTACGAGCGCCACCGCCACCGCTATGAGGTCAACAACAGCCTGCGGCCCAAGCTCGTGGCCGACGGGCTGGTCGTCTCCGGCACCTCGCCCGACGAGCGGCTGGTCGAGATCATCGAGCTGCGCGATCACCCGTGGTTCTGCGCGAGCCAGTTCCACCCCGAGTTCAAGTCCCGGCCGAACCGGCCGCAGCCGCTCTTCCGCGACTTCGTGGGTGCGGCCGTGGCACGCACGGCCGCGGCGGCGGCGCCCGCGCAGCCGGCCGAGAACCTCCCCGCGTGAACCCCGCCACCTGGCAGTCGCTCGAGGATCGCATGCGCGAGCTTGCCGACCTCTGGCGCACCTCGGCGCTCTTGTCCTGGGACCAGCAGACGATGATGCCGCCGCGCGGGGCCGAGGGCCGGGCACGGGCCACGGCGACGCTGCGGGTGATCAGCCACCAGCGGCTGGTCGACCCGACGCTCGGCGAGCTGCTCGACGAGGCCGCCGGCGACGGCCTCGACACGCCCCGGGCTGCGATGGTGCGGGTGCTGCGCCGCGAGCGCGACCAGTCGGTGCGCCTCCCCGACGACTTCATCCGCCGGCTGGCGCTCGCCACGTCGCGCGGCCAGGCCGTGTGGCAGGCGGCCCGGCGCAACCGCGATTGGGCGTCGTTCCTGCCGTGCATCGAGCAGATCGTCGACCTGAAGCGCGAGCAGGCCGACATGCTCGGCCATGACGGCGAGCGCTACGACGCGCTGCTTGACCTCTACGAGCCGGGCATGCGCACCGAGCGCGTCGAGCGCACGTTTGCGGCGCTCGCCTCGGAGCTGACCGAGCTGATCGACGCGATCGGCGCCGCCGGCCCGCCTGCGGATCCCCCGTTCGCCGGGGCGTTGTTCTCGGACGCGTGCCAGTGGGACCTGACGATCCGGATGCTGGCCGACATCGGCTTCGACTTCGAGGCGGGCCGTCAGGACCGCTCGGCGCACCCGTTCACGACCACCATCGCGCTCCACGACATCCGGCTCACCACCCGGATCGACGAGGCCGACCCGTTCTCGGGCCTCTCCTCGACGCTCCACGAGGCGGGCCACGGGCTCTACGACCAGGGCTTCGACCCCGAGTACGAGGACACGCCGATCGCCCAGGCGCCGTCGCTGGGCCTGCACGAGTCGCAGTCACGGCTGTGGGAGAACCTGGTCGGGCGCAGCCTGCCGTTCTGGCGCCGTTACACGCCGGTCATGCACGAGATCTTCGGCAGTGCGATGCACGGCGCGACCGCGGAGGACGTCTACCGGCAGGTGAACCGGGTGACCCCGTCGCTGATCCGCGTCGAGGCCGACGAGGTCACCTACAACATGCACATCCTCGTCCGCTTCGAGCTGGAGCTCGCCCTGATGCGCGGCGACCTCGCTGCGGCGGACCTGCCCGCGGCCTGGAACGACGCCTACCGCCGTCGCCTGGGGATCGCCCCGCCGCACGACGGCGATGGGGTGCTCCAGGATGTCCACTGGTCGTCGGGCGCGTTCGGCTACTTCCCGACCTACACGATCGGCAACCTGTACTCGGCGCTCCTGTGGGAGCGGATCCGGGTCGACCTGCCCGCCATCGAGGCCCAGGTCGAGGCCGGTGACTTCGCGCCGCTCCTGGGCTGGCTGCGCGAGAAGGTCCACCGGCCGGGCTATCTGATGGAGGGCGAGGACCTGATCACGCACGTCACCGGGTCGGGCCTCACCCATGAGCCGTTCATGGCCTACCTATGGGCCAAGTACGGCGACCTCTACGGCGTGCGCCGCGCCGGCGAAACCGCGTAGAGTCGGCACGCGTTGGCCGCCACCGCGACCCCTGTCCTCGACCTCTTCCGCGAGCTGGCGGCCATCCCGAGCCCCTCGGGCCGCGAGCGGCCGGTCGCCGACCGCACGCTCGCCTACCTGCGCGACCTGGGCCTCGAGCCGACCGAGGACGACACCGGCGCCGGGATCGGCTCCGACATGGGGAACATCCACGTCGCGCTGCCGCCGACCGACGGCGAGGACGGCACGCCGATCTTCCTGAACGCGCACCTCGACACGGTGCCGCCGACGGGCCCGATCGACCCGGAGGTGCGAAACGGCATCGTCGTGAACCGGCACGACACGATCCTCGGGGCCGACAACAAGTCCGCGGTGGCCGTCATGCTGGCGGCCGTGGCCGAGCTCGTCCGCGGCGGCCGTCCGCACGCGGGCGTCGAGCTCGTGCTGACGCCGATGGAGGAGGTGGGGCTGCGCGGCGCCAAGGCCTTCGACACGTCCCGCCTGCGGGCCCGGGTCGGCTACTGCTACGACCACGCAGCGCCGATCGGGAACATCGTCCTCTCGGCGCCGACGCAGCGCACGGTGCGGTTCCGCTTCATCGGCCGCGCGTCCCATGCGGGCATCGCCCCCGAGGAGGGGCGAAGCGCGGTCGTCGCGGCGGCCCGGGCGATCGCCGACATGCCGCTGGGGCGGATCGACGCCCAGACGACCGCGAACGTGGGGCTGGTCACGGGCGGGATCGCCGGCAACATCGTGCCGCCCGAGTGCGTCGTCCAGGCCGAGGCCCGAAGCCGCGACACGACCCGTCTTCGCGAGCAGGTGCAGGCGATGCTCGACGCCGCCACGTTCGCCGCCAACCTCGCGGAGTGCGAGCTCGAGAGCCGGATCGAGCCCGAGTACGACGGCTATCGCTTCTCGCGGTCCGACCACGCCGTCCGCCTGGCGGCCCGCGCGCTCGAGGCCTGCGGGCGCGAGCCGGCCTACATCGATTCCGGAGGCGGCGCCGACGCCAACGTCTGGAACGCCGCCGGTCTCCAGTGCGTGAACCTCTGCAACGGCATGGCCGAGATCCACACGGCCTCCGAGCACATCGCCGCCTCCGACCTGGACACGATGCTCGACGTCACCCTCGCGCTGATAGACGCCGCCCGGAACCCCCTGCAACCATCTACAATCGCGAGCTGAGATGCGCATCGGCGTCGCCAAGGAGATCAAGCCCGACGAGTACCGCGTCGCCCTGACCACGGCCGGCGTCACCGAGCTCGTCCGCCGCGGCCACGACGTGCTGATCGAGACCACCGCGGGTGAGGGAAGCGCCATGAGCGACGACGACTACCGCGCCGCCGGCGCCTCGATCGTCGACGTCGACACCGTCTGGGGAGACGCCGAGATGGTGCTCAAGGTGAAGGAGCCGCTCGACGGCGAGTACCAGCGCCTCTCGCCCGGGCAGGTGCTCTTCACCTACCTCCACCTGGCCGCGGCGCCCGAGCTGACCCGCGGCCTGGTCGAGTCGGGGGCGACGTGCATCGCCTACGAGACGGTCGAGACGGCCGACCGGAGGCTGCCGCTGCTCGCGCCGATGAGCGAGGTGGCGGGACGCCTCTCCGCTCAGGTCGGCGCGTACTACCTCTTGAAGCCGTTCGGCGGCCGCGGGCGGCTGGTGGGCGGCGTGCCGGGAGTGCTGCCGGCGAAGGTGCTCGTCCTCGGCGGCGGGATCGTCGGCTACAACGCCGCCCTCATCGCCCAGGGCATGCAGGCCGACGTCACGGTCTTCGAGCGCTCGGTCGACCGGATGCGCGAGCTCGACGTCAGCCTCGGCCGCACGGTCCTCCTCCAGATGTCGAGCCGCCACGCCGTCGAGGAGGCGCTGCCGGCGGCCGACCTCGTGATCGGCGGCGTCCTCGTGCACGGTGCCAAGGCGCCGCACCTCGTGACGCGCGAGATGCTCGCGTCGATGAAGCCGGGGTCGGTCATGGTCGACGTGGCGATCGACCAGGGCGGCTGCTTCGAGACATCGCGGCCGACGACGCACTCCGACCCGACGTACGTCGTGGACGGCATCGTCCACTACTGCGTCGCCAACATGCCCGGAGCGGTGCCGATCACCTCGACCTGGGGGCTCACGAACGTGACCCTGCCGTACATCGAGGCGATCGCCGAGAAGGGCCTCGAGCGCGCGCTCGCGTCCGACCCGGCGCTGGCGCTCGGCGTGAACGTCGCCGACGGCCACGTGACCTGCGAGCCGGTCGCCGAGGCGGTCGGCATGGAGTACACGCCGCTCTCGCAGGTCCTGCCGCTCCAGGCCGCCTGACCCTCCCGGCGTGGAGGAATCCCGGCATGTGCGGCGAAAAGCCGTGCGGTGCGCGCGTACGACTCGAAGCTCGCGGATTTCCTGACCCACCTCCAGCTCGAGCGGGGTGCCTCGCCGCACACCGTCGAGGCCTACCGGCGCGATCTGGTCGACCTGGGCGACTTCGTCGAGCACGAGGATCCCGACACGATCGCGGTGGGCGTCCTCGACGAGTACGCCGTCGCGCTTCGTGACCGGGGCCTGTCGCCGGCCACGGTGCGGCGCCGGCTCGCGGCCGTGCGTGCGTTCCTGAAGCACCGCGCCCGCGAGGGTGGGCGCGGCGACGCGGGCCGCACGGTGCCGCTTCCGCGGCTGGGCCGCTCGCTCCCGAAGCCGCTCACCAAGGCCGAGGCGGAGGCGATCGTGACCGCGCCCGACGGCTCCCCGCGCGGCCTTCGCGACCGGGCGATGCTCGAGCTGCTCTACGGCGCCGGCCTGCGCGTCTCGGAGCTCGTGTCGCTTCGCGTCTCGGACGTCGATCTGGAAGAGGGCCTCGTCCGCTGCATGGGGAAGGGCGCAAAGCAGCGGGTCGTGCCGATGGGGAAGGGCGCGATCGATGCGGCCCGCGCCTACCTCTCGCGCGGCCGGCCGCACCTCGGCCGGACGCAGCGCGGCGATGTGCTCTTCCTGAACCATCGCGGCCGCGGGATCACGCGCCAGGCCGTGTTCCAGCTCGTGCGCGACCACGCCCGCCGCGCGGGCATCGCAAGCGACGTCACGCCGCACACCCTGCGGCACTCGTTCGCGACCCACCTGATCGAGGGCGGCTGCGACCTGCGAAGCGTCCAGGAGATGCTGGGGCACGCCTCGATCGAGACCACGCAGGTCTACACGCATGTCTCGCCGGAGCACGTGCGCAAGGCGTACTTCAAGGCCCATCCGCGCGCCTGAGGTGCCCGCGCACATCCCGGGGCAGGTCGGTACACTCCTCCGCCCGAGCCCAGGAGGACCCCCTGGAGACGGTGCACAGCCACACGCCGGCGGCAGCGGCGCCCGTCACGGTTCTTGAATCGATTCTGGAGAGCGCAAGCCGTTCCGGCGAGGGCACCGTCGCGCGGTTCGGGCTTCCGGTCGACTAGTGCCGCGCGCCTGCGTCATCGTCCTCGACGCCGTTGGGGTGGGAGACCTGCCCGACGCGGACGAGTACGGCACCGCCGGCTCCTCGACCCTCGCGCACACCGCCGAGGCGGTGGGCGGCCTCGAGGTGCCGGCCATGCAGGCCCTCGGCCTCGGGAACGTCATGGACATCCGCGGATGCCCGCCCCGCCGGGACGCGCCGGCGGTGTGGGGGCGGCTCGTCGAGCGGTCGAAGGGAATGGACACGACGACGGGGCACTGGGAGATGATGGGGATCGTCACCGCGCAGCCGTTCCCGACGTATCCCGAGGGGTTTCCGGCCGCGATCCTCGAGGAGTTCGCGCGCGCGACCGGGCGCGGCGTGCTCGGAAACGTGGCGGCGTCCGGCACGGAGATCATCCAGCGGCTCGGTGCCGAGCACGAGCGCTCGGGGAGCTGGATCGTCTACACGTCGGCCGACAGCGTGTTCCAGGTCGCCGCGCACGAGGGCGTGATCCCGCTCGAGGAGCTCTACGAGGCGTGCCGGAAGGCCCGCGCGATCCTCCAGGGCGAGCACGCGGTCGGCCGGGTCATCGCGCGCCCGTTCGAGGGCTCGGAGGGGAATTACCGGCGAACGCCGCACCGGCACGACTTCTCGCTGGAGCCGCCCCGCCCGAACCACCTCCAGCGGCTGCGCGAGGCCGGGCTCACGGTGCACGGCGTCGGCAAGATCTCGGACATCTTCGCCGGTTGCGACGTCGACACCAGCCGTCCGACCGAGTCGAACGCGCAGGGGATCGCCGCGACCGCCGAGCTCATACGCTCAGCCGCCGACGGCAGCCTGGTCTTCACCAACCTGGTCGAGACGGACATGCTCTGGGGGCACCGCAACGACCCGCGCGGGTTCGCCGACGCGCTCGAGGAGTTCGACGCCGGCCTGCCGGGCATCCTGGCGGCGATGCGGCACGGCGACCTGCTGGTCCTCACCTCGGATCACGGCTGCGACCCGACGACGGCCTCGACCGACCACTCGCGCGAGCACGGCCTCCTGGTGGCACACGTCCCCGGCGCCCCGCTCGTCGGCCGCCGCCACGACGGCGACACCTTCGCCGACGTCGGCGCGACCGTCATGCAGGTGCTCACCGGCGCCGTCCCGGCCGACCTGCCCGGCACGTCGGTCGTCTGAGCCACCTTCCGGGAGCGTCGGCCAGAATGCCTCGCATGAGAAGCCGCCGTGCCTGAGCTCCCCGAGGTCGAGACCGTCCGGCGCGGCCTCGATCCACTGCTCCGCGGCCGGACGATCGAAGAGGCCGACATCATGGACGGCCGCCTGACCGCGCCCGACGATCCGGTGGCGGTCGCGGCAGAGCTCCTCGGCGAGCGCTTTGCCGAGGCCGGGCGGCGGGGCAAGTACCTGCTCTTCGGCCTCGAGACGGGCCGCACGCTCGTCGTCCACCTGCGCATGACCGGGTGGTTTCACCACCGGCGCGAGGAGGGGGAGCAGCTGACCCACGTGCGCGCCGTCCTGGGGCTCGACGACGGTGCGACGCTCGTCTACGCCGACCAGCGCCGGTTCGGGACGTGGCGGCTGATCGAGCCGGGCAACCTCGATGAGTACCTGCGGAAGCGAGCCGGCCCCGAGCCGCTGTCGGAGGAGTGGACGCCGCGCCGGTTCCGGCAGGACCTGGCCGGGCGGCGGGCCTCGGTGAAGGCGCTGCTGCTGCACCAGGGCATCGTCGCCGGCGTCGGGAACATCTACGCGGACGAGGCACTCTGGCAGGCCCGGATCCATCCGCTGCGGCCCGGCGGGGAGCTGACCGCCGCCGAGGTGCGGCGCCTGCACGCCGCCGTCGTCGAGACGCTCGAGCGCGGGATCGCCTACCAGGGCGCCAGCATCCGCAACTACCGCGGCCCCGACGGCGCGCCGGGTGCGATGCAGGAACGCTTCAACGCGTACGATCGCGACGGCGAGCCGTGCCCGCGGTGCGGCACGCCGATCGAGAAGATCCGCGTCGCCCAGAGAGGAACCCATCTGTGCCCCCGGTGCACCCGACAGCCCTGAAGGTCGCCGAGCGGCTCCACGCGGCCGGCCTCGACGTCGATGTGCAGGAGCTCGACGCGTCGACCCGCACCGCCGAGGAGGCCGCCGCGGCGGCCGGTTGCGAGCTCGGCCAGATCGTGAAGTCGCTGGTCTTCGCCGACGACGGCGGTCCGGTGCTCGTCCTGTGCGCGGGCGACCGCCGGGTCGACACGGCGCTCGTCGGCGTGAACGTGCGCCGGGCGACGCCCGATGAGGTGCGTGACGCGACCGGCTTTGCGATCGGCGGCGTCCCGCCGCTCGGCCACGAGCGGCCCGTGCGGACGCTCGTCGACCAGTCGCTGCGCCGCTTCACGACCGTCTGGTGCGCCGCCGGCACGCCGCGGGCGGTGTTCGAGGTCGAGACCGAGCGGCTGATCGCCGCGATTCCCGGCGCCGAGGTGCGGGCAGTCACCGGGTAGCGATGGCGGAGCGAATGGTGAGGGCGAACGGCGTCGAGATCTGCACCGAGGGGTTCGGTGACCCGTTCGAGCCGCCGGTGCTGCTCGTCACGGGCCTCTCCGGATCGATGGTCTGGTGGGACGACGGCTTCTGCGCGATGCTCGCCGGCCGCGGGCGGTTCGTGATCCGCTACGACCATCGCGACACCGGACGGTCGGTCACGTATCCGCCCGGGAGCCCCGGCTACGACGGGGCCGACCTGGTCGCCGACGCCGCCGGCGTGCTCGACGGCTACGGCATCCCGGCGGCGCACGTCGTGGGTGTGTCGGCGGGCGGCGCGCTCGCCCAGGTGCTCGCCGTCGACCGTCCTGACCGGGTGCTGTCGCTCGTCCTCATCAGCACGTCGTTTGCGACCGGGGACGAGCGGGCGCCGCTCCCCGGCCCCACGGAGGAGCTGAGCCGGTTCTGGGAGACGCCACCGCCCGATGCGGCCGACCGGGACGCGGTCGTGGACCATCTCGTCACCTACCAGCGGATCCTCACCGGCGGCCGCCGCCCGTTTGACGAGGCGTTCGCCCGCAGCGTCGCCCGCCGCGAGACGGAGCGTGCGCGAAATCACGCTTCGGCCCGGAACCACGAGCTGATCGACGGCGCCGTGCCGCAGGGGCGGCTCTCCGACATCTCGGCGCCGACGCTCGTCGTGCACGGCGATGCCGACCCGATGTTCCCGGTCGAGCACGGCCGGGCCCTGGCCGCCGCCATCCCCGGCGCGCGGCTCCTGCTCCTCGAGGGCGCGGGCCACGGCGTCGAGCCGGCGGACCGGGAGGCGCTCGCCGACGCCATCGCCGAGCACACGGCGGCGGCCTAGAACGCGTACACGTAGGCCTCGAGCAGCATCCCGCCCTGGGTGCGGATGTCGAGCTCGGGCGTCCGCGTGAACCCCAGGCCGCGGTAGAGGCGGTGGGCGCCGTGCATGTGGCTCGTCGTGTGCAGGACGAGCCGCGAGCGGCCCGCCGCCCGCGCCCGCTCGACGCATGCCTGCGCCAGGAGCCGGCCGACGCCCTGGCGCTGGGCGGCCGGATCGACTGCGAGCATCCGCATGCCCGCCTCGTCGGCGCCCTCGAACTCGGCGAGCGGGCCGAGCCCGGGGACGTACGTGACCGCGCCCAGGAGGCGCCCGTCGGGCGCGGCGGCGACGAGGACGTCGGCGGTCTCGACGCGCCCGGCGACGTCGCGCAGCTCCGCCTGGTAGCGGGCCCCGGCGGAGAACCCGTCGACCGATGAGTAGGCGGCCGCGGTGATGTCGCCGACCGCCTCGTACTCCCGCGGCTCCACGGGCCGCACCACGACCTCTCCCGACATCGCGGCACCCTACACTGACGCTGTGGGACGCACGTACAAGGCCGACGCGGTCGTGCTGCGCTCGCTGCGGTTCGGCGAGGCGGACCGGGTGCTGCACCTGTACACGGCCGAGCGCGGCCGCGTGAACGCGATCGCAAAGGGCGTGCGCAAGACGACGTCGCGGTTCGGGGCGCGGCTCGAGCCGCTCACCCGCGCGCAGCTGCTCCTGCACGAGGGCCGTGGCGAGCTGCACACGGTGTCAGGCGCCGACATCGTGGCGGCCCACGCCGGCGTGCGCGCCGCGCCGTACGCGCTCGCCGTCGCCCAGATCGGCTCGGAGGCCGTGCTGAAGCTCTTCCCCGAGCCGGAGCCGCACCCGCGCGTCTTCGAGGGCTTCATGCGGTTTCTCGACCTGCTCGAACGGGGCGTCGAGCCCGGGCCGGACCCGGTGCGCGACGGCGCCGGGCTCGGGTTCCAGCTGAAGCTCCTGGCGCTCGCCGGCTACCTGCCGCACCTCGGGTCGTGCGCCGGCTGCGGCTCGGACCGCCCCCTGGTCGGCTACTCGGCCGCCGCGGGCGGCGCCGTGTGCGGCCTGTGTGCCGCCGAGGACGGCGCCTTCCGGCTTCGCCCCGGGAGCCTCGAGGCGGTGTCGGCGCTCGTCGAGCGGCCGCTCGCCGCCGGGCCGCTCCCCGGCCCCGCCGCGTTCGACGCGGTGCGCGTGGTCGAGTCGACCTACGAGCACCACGGCGGCTTCCGCCTTCGCACGCTGCAGGCGTAACCGGCACGCCCGCCTGATAGCTTCCGCGTCCGATGGCGGCGAGCTTCCAGGCGATGATCTCGGCCCTCCAGGCGTTCTGGGAGGAGCAGGGCTGCGTCATCGTCCAGCCCTACCACACCGAGCTCGGCGCGGGCACCTCGAACCCGGCGACGCTGCTTCGCGTGCTCGGCGGGGAGCCCTGGCGGGCGGCGTACGTCGAGCCCTCGATCCGGCCCGATGACGGCCGCTACGCCGAGAACCCGTACCGGTTCCAGGAGCACTACCAGTACCAGGTCATCCTGAAGCCGGCGCCCGATGACGTGCAGGAGGTCTACCTCGACTCGCTGCGCGCCATCGGGATCCCGATCGAGCAGCACGACGTCCGATTCGTCGAGGACAACTGGGAGAGCCCCAGCCTCGGCGCATGGGGCCTCGGGTGGGAGGTGTGGATGGACGGGATGGAGATCACCCAGTTCACCTACTTCCAGCAGGCGGGCGGGATCGAGCTCGACCCGGTGTCGGCGGAGATCACCTACGGCCTCGAGCGGCTCGCGATGCACCTCCAGGGCGTGCGCCGCGCCCACGACATGGAGTGGGGCTCCGGCGTGACCTGGGCCGCCGTGCGCGAGGCGGGGGAGCGGCAGTTCTCGGCCTACAACTACGAGCTCGCGGACACCGCCATGCTCGCCCGCCACTTCGACGACCACGAGGCGGAGGCCCGCCGCTGCATCGAGGCGGGGCTGCCGCTTCCCGCCTACGACCACGTCCTCAAGTGCTCGCACGCCTTCAACCTCCTCGACTCCCGCCGGGCGATCGCGGTCACCGATCGGGCCGCCTACATCCTGCGCATGCGGCGCCTGACCCAGGCGGTCGCGGCCGCCCATCTCGAGCAGGTCTCGGGCGATGGCTGACCTCCTGGTCGAGGTCGGCTGCGAGGAGCTCCCCGCCGCCCACTGCCGGATCGTCGAGGACGCGCTCCCCGGCCTGCTCGCCGCCGAGCTCGAGCGCGCCGGGATCCCCGCGGACGACGTCTGCGCGTACGTGGCCCCGCGCCGCCTGGCCGTGATCGCGCGCGGAGTGCGCGACGGCCGGGAGGCGAAGCGCGAGGAGGTGCGCGGCCCCCGCGCGGACGCCCCCGACCAGGCCCGGCAGGGGTTCGCCCGAAAGCACGGCCTGGACGTCGGAGCGCTGGAGGAGCGGGAGGGGTTCGTGTGGGCCGTGTCTGAGGCGGCCGCCGTGCCCGCGGCCGAGCTCGTCGGCGACGCCGTCGCCGCGGCGGTCGGGCGGATCCAGTTCCCGCGCACCATGCGCTGGCCCGGCGGGCGCTTCTCGCGCCCGATCCGCTGGCTCGTCTGCAAGCTCGGCGCGGACGTCGTCGCCGCGCAGATCGCCGGCGTCGCGGCCGCGGGCGAGAGCCGCGGCCCGCGGCCGGGCCGCGACGCGGTGCCGATCGGGTCGGCCGCGACGTATCTCGACGACCTGCGCGCGCACGGCGTCCTCGTCGACGCCGGCGAGCGGCGGGCCGCGATCCGGGCCGGCCTCGAGGAGCACGGCGGGTCGGACCCGATGGGGAAGCTCGAGGAGGTCGTGTACCTGGTCGAGCGGCCGCGCGTGCTCGTGGGCGAGTTCCCGGCGGCCTATCTCGATCTCCCGGAGCGCATCCCGGTCACGGCCATGCAGTCGCACCAGCGCTACTTCCCGATCCGCTCGGCGGACGGCGGGCTCGAGCCGCGGTTCGTCGTGATCGCGAACAGCGGGGCCGACGACGTCGTCCGGCGCGGGAACGAGGAGGTGCTGGTCGGCCGGCTCGACGACGCCCGGTTTGCCTACGACCGCGACCGCAGGCACGGGCTCGCGGCGATGGTGGGCGAGCTCGACCGGGTGAGCTTCATCGAGGGCGGCGGGTCGCTGGCCGACAAGGCCGCGCGGCTCGGGCCGCTGGTCGAGGTGCTCGCCGGGCGAAACGGGCTCCCTGACGACGTCCGCCGGGCGGCCCTCCGCGCCGCGGAGCTGTGCAAGGCCGACCTGGTGTCGCGCCTGGTCGGCGAGTTCTCAGCACTCCAGGGCTACGCCGGCTCGGTGTATGCGGGCGAGGCGGGGGAGCCGCCGGAGGTGTGTGCGGCGATCGAAGAGCACCACCGGCCCGAGGAGGCGGGCGGCGAGCTCCCCGCGAGCCCGGCCGGCGCGCTCGTGGCGCTGGCCGACAAGGGCGACACGATCCGCGTCGCGTTCTCGGCGGGCCTCGAGCCGACCGGAAGCCGTGACCCGTACGGCCTGCGCCGGGCCGCCGCCGGCCTGGCGGCCATCGCGCTCGGGCGCGGGTGGGTCGTCGACCTGCCGGCGCTCGTCGGCGACGGCGCGGTCGGCTTCGTGCTCGACCGGCTCGAGCCGGTCCTGCTCGAGGAGGGCGTGACGATCGAGGAGCTGCGCGCCGCCCGCGGGTCGGGCGAGACCGAGCCGGCGGCGGTCGCCGCGCTCGCCCGCGACCTGCACGCGTTCGCGGGGCCACGGCGCGACGCGGTTCGCGACGCGTACGGCCGCTGCGCCCGCATCGCCGGCGAGACCGCCGCGGGCGACGTCGACGAGACGCTCCTGGCGGACCCCGCCGAGCGCGCCCTGGCGGAGGCGCTCCGGGCGGGCCACGGCGCGACGCTCGACTCGGCGGCGGAGCTGGCGGCGGCGGTGGAGCGCTTCTTCGAGGAGGTGCTCGTCATGGCCGACGACGAGGCGGTGCGCACCAACCGCCTGACGCTGGCCGCGAACGTGCGC
Source organism: Gaiellales bacterium (assembly GCA_036258075.1). Taxonomy (GTDB): domain Bacteria; phylum Actinomycetota; class Thermoleophilia; order Gaiellales; family JAICJC01; genus JAICJC01. Next base: position 3,202 of record DATAEI010000186.1, on the reverse strand, counting down.
GACCGCCTGCGCCGCCTCGGCGATTTCGCCCAGCTTCCCGGCTAGGCCGGGGTGGGGTCAGACCCTGAACTTCTGGCGTTGCATGTGCGTGACGCCCCTGTGACCTGCGTCCGTCCATCCGGCCCGGCGTCTGTCACGGCCCGATCACAGCGCTGGTACGCGGACCGTTCGGGGTCTGACCCCACGGCCCGGTTCCGGTCGATGACGACGATGCGGTCGTTTGCAGGGATAGGATGGTTCGGGATGGGCGACCGGCTCGAGATCCACATCGTGAGCGACTCCACCGGCGATACCGGAGCGAGGGTCGCCCGGGCCGCGCAGAGCCAGTTCGAGGAGACCGAGATCGAGATGGTGCGCCACGCCCGCGTCCAGACCCGCGAGCAGCTCGCGCGGGCGCTCGAGTCGGCGGCGGGCCGGCGCGCCGCCGTCTTCTACACGCTCGTGGACGCGGGCCTGCGTGAGGCGGTGGTCGAGCTGGCGCGCGAGCACAACCTGGTCGTGCAGGACGTCCTCGGGCCGGCACTCAACGCTGTGGCGACCGCCTCCGGCCGGGAGGCGACCATGGTGCCCGGCCGTACCGCGCCGCTCGACGCCCAGTACTTCCGCCGGATCGCCGCGATCGAGTTCGCGGTCAAGCACGACGACGGCCGCGGCGCCGACGACCTGACCCAGGCGGACGTCGTCCTGATCGGCGTCTCGCGCACCTCGAAGACGCCGACCTCGATGCACCTCGGCTACATGGGCTACATGGCCGCGAACATCCCCATCGTGCGCGGCGTCGACCCGCCGCCCTCGCTCTTCCAGGTCGACTCGTGGAAGCTCGTGGGCCTCACGATCGACGCGGAGCGGCTGTCGGAGATCCGCCGCCGGCGTGTGCGCGCCCTCGCGGCCGGGGCCGGCGCGCGCTACGCCGATCTCGAGGAGATCTACGAGGAGCTCGAGATCACCGCGAGCCTGCACAAGCGGCTCGGCTGCCCGGTGATCGATGTCACCGGCCTCGCGATCGAGGAGACCGCGGCACGTGCCGCCGAGCTGGTCGAGGCCAGGCGCCGGGCAGCGCTGGAGGGCGTCAGAGCGTAGGCCCGGGCGGCGGGTCGGAGGCGGGGAACGACTCCCACGACGCCTCCTCGACCGCGTCTGCGCCCTTCACGACCCAGTACCCGCCCCGGCGGGCGACGACGACCTCGTCGGCCGAGCCGGACGTGTGGCCGGGAGCGACCGCCCGCGAGCCGTCGGCGTGCACCGCCCGCCACTCGCGCGGATCCACGCCGAAGTGCTCGGTGCAATCGGCCCGGCCGCACTCGCATGCCGCCACGGTCATCGGCATGCGCGCACCTTAGCCCCGGGGGACATGTGGTGGGCGGCCCCGCGAGGAGCCGCCCACCAGGGGCCCTTCCGCTGAGCCCATCTTCAAGACAGCGCGGCCTGTGGACGCTGCCTCGTGCGCCGCTCACGGCGCACCTCAGGTTCCGCTGTCCCATCGGAATCGGCGTGGTGTGCCTAAGAGGACGGTGCCGGTTCCATTGTTCTTCCCTCCTCCTCGAACCCGGCGAATTTCGATCTATGCTCCGGCCGTGGCGGCCTACGTCTACGCCTTCGCCGACGGCTCGAGCGACATGCGCGACGTGCTCGGCGGCAAGGGCGCCGAGCTTGCGGAGATGACCTCGATCGGGCTGCCGGTGCCCGACGGCTTCACCGTGACGACCGAGGCCTGCCGCGCGTACCTGGCCGAGGGCGGCACGTGGCCGGACGGCCTGCGCGACCAGGTGTCGCAGCACCTCGCCGCCCTCGAGGAGCGCTGCGGGCGCCGGCTCGGGGATCCGTCGGACCCGCTGCTCGTGTCCGTCCGCTCGGGGTCGCCGGTGTCCATGCCGGGGATGATGGACACGATCCTGAACCTGGGCCTGAACCCGCGGTCGGTCGAGGGGCTCGCCCGCTCGTCGGGCAACGAGCGCTTCGCCGCAGACTCGTACCGGCGCTTCATCCAGATGTACGCGAACGTCGTCCTGGGAGTGCCGGGCGATCGGTTCGAGGACGCGCTCACCAAGGAGAAGCAGTCGCGTGGCGTCAAGGCCGACGTCGACCTCGACGCGGCGGCATTGCGCGAGCTCGCCGAGACGTTCCTGGCGATCAGCCGGGCGGAGACCGGGCGCGAGTTCCCGGAGGATCCGCGCGAGCAGCTCGACGGCGCGATCGAGGCCGTGTTCGCGTCGTGGAACACGCCGCGGGCGCGCACGTACCGGCGCCACGAGGGCATCTCAGACGATCTCGGCACCGCCGTGAACGTCATGCAGATGGTGTTCGGCAACCTCGGTGACGACTCCGCCACCGGGGTGGTCTTCACCCGCAACCCGTCGACGGGCGAGCGCGCCCTCTTCGGCGAGTTCCTCGTGAACGCGCAGGGCGAGGACGTCGTCGCCGGCATCCGCACGCCGCTCCCGATCGCCGACATGCGGCGCGACTTCCCCGACGGCTACCGCGAGCTGGAGCAGGCGATGGCGACCCTCGAGTCGCACTACCGCGACCTCCAGGATGTCGAGTTCACGATCGAGCGAAACCAGTTCTACGTGCTCCAGACGCGCTCCGGCAAGCGCACGGCGCAGGCGGCCGTGCGGGTCGCGCGCGACATGGTCACGGAGGGCGTGATCGAGAAGGCCGAGGCCGTACGGCGGATCGACGCCGGGCAGCTCGACCAGCTGATGCATCCTGCGATCGACCCCGGCGCGGACTACGACGTCCTCGCGACCGGCCTCAACGCGTCGCCCGGGGCCGCGGTCGGTAGGGCGGTCTTCGACGCCGATACCGCCGAGGCGCGCGGCCGCACGGGCGAGCCGGTGATCCTGGTGCGCTGGGAGACGACACCCGACGACATCCACGGCGTGATCCAGGCCCAGGGCGTCCTCACCGCCCACGGCGGCATGACCTCACACGCCGCCGTCGTGGCCCGCGGGATGGGGAAGCCCTGCGTGTGCGGCGTCGAGGCCCTGAGGATCGACGCGGCGGCACGCACCTTCTCGGTGAACGGGACGGTGGTGTCGGAGGGCGACGAGATCTCGATCGACGGCAGCCGCGGCCTCGTGATCAGCGGCGCGGTGCCGCTCGTCCCGCCGCAGATGACCGACGACTTCGCCGCCGTCACCGCCTGGGCGGACGAGGCCCGCCGCCTGGGCGTCCGCGCCAACGCCGACACGCCCGAGGACGC
>DATAEI010000185.1:0-13890 GCA_036258075.1 Gaiellales bacterium | reverse complement strand
GGCTGAACGGTGTTCTCAGGACGTGGAGAGGGCCGCCGGTCACCCAACCGTCGCGGAACACGCCGATTGTCGTTGCAGCCCACCGACACTGGTCGGTGCGCGACGCCGGCCCACCGGCCTGCCGAACCTGTCGAGGAGCTGTACCCGAGGGCCGCGGACGAGCGCCCCGGTGACGCAACTGTCAGGGAACACGCCGATTGTCGTTTCAGGCCACCGACACTGGTCGCCGCCTGACGACGGCCAGCGCCGGCTGCCTCTAGACTGAGCCTCCGTGATCGTCAACTCGGCTCCGCGGTTCGAGCCGCTCTCCGAAGAGGCCCTGGCGACCATCGACCACGGGGTCGACCGCCTCGCTTCCGAGGTCGGGGTGCAGTTCGACCACCCGTGCGCGATCGAGCTCTTCCGCGAGGCCGGGCAGACCGTCGACGGCGAGACGGTGCGGTTCGACCCCGAGTTCCTGCGCTCGCAGGCGGCGCTCGCGCCGCGCGAGTTCGCGATCCGCGCCCGGAACCCGGAGCGGAACCTCTGGATCGGCGGCGATCACATGGTCTTCTGCCCGGTGCAGGGGCCGCCGTTCGTCCGCATGGGCGACGAGCGCCGCGACGGGACGATGGCCGACCTCGAGCAGCTCGTGAAGCTCACGCACATGACCGACGCGCTCGACACGCCCGGCCGCAACATGCTCGAGCCGAACGACATCCCGCTCGACTCGCGCCATCTCCTGCGGGCGCTCGCCTCGATCCGGTTGACCGACCGGGTCTGGTCAGGCGAGCCGTCGTCCGAGACGGCCGCCGGGGACTGCATCCGCATGGCCGAGATCGTCCACGGCGACCTCGAGGGCGACCCCGTCATCTTCGCGAACGTGAACGTCAACTCGCCGCTGCACTACGACGTGCGCATGCTGGAGGGCCTGATCGCCTACTCCGAGGCCGGCCAGGCGCTGATCGTGACGCCCTTCCTGCTCATGGGCGCCATGGCGCCCGTCTCGGTGCCCGCGGCGCTCGTCCAGCAGACGGTCGAGGTGCTCGCCGGCGTCGCGCTGGCCCAGCTTCTGCGGCCGGGAACGCCGTGCATCATGGGCTCGTTCCTCTCGAGCACCGACATGCAGAGCGGCTCGCCCGCGTTCGGGGGGCCGGAGTCGGCGGTCGGGCTCTACGCCTCGGGCCAGGTCGCGCGCCGGCTGGGCCTCCCGTGGCGGTCGGGCGGCGGCACGCTCACCGCGAGCCAGTCGGTCGACTACCAGGCCGGGTACGAGTCGTTCAACACGATGATCGCCGCCTTCCTGGCGGGCGCAAACGTGTGCTGGCAGTCGGCGGGCTGGCTGGAGGGCGGCCTCGTCACGTCGTTCGAGAAGTTCGCCGCCGACTGCGAGATCCTCGACCTGCTCCAGCGCCAGTTCTCGCCGCTCGAGGTCGACGACGCCAGTCTCGCCTTCGAGGCCCACGTCGAGGTCGGGCAGGGCGGCCACTTCTTCGGGGCCCAGCACACGCTGGAGCGCTTCCGCGAGTGCTTCTGGCGGCCGACGGTGGCCTCCACCGAGAACTTCGACCGCTGGACGAAGAATGGGTCGCTCGACCACGCCGCCCGCGCGTCGCGCCGCTGGCGGGCGATGCTCGACGAGTACGAGCGGCCGCCGCTCGACCGGTCCGTCGAGGAGGAGCTGCTCGAGTTCGTCGAGCGCCGGGCAGCTGAGGTCGGCGACGAGGTGTCGGTCCGCTAGAACGCGGGAGGGTGCTTGAGCGCCCACGGCCGCAGGCGCTCCAGGAACGCGACCCGCTCCGGGTCGCGCGCCGCGTCCGCTGCGGCGGCGGCCTCGGCCACCTCGATCGCCAGCGCCTCCATGTCGACGTGGACGGGCGCGCCGTCGCGCACGAGCACCCGGCCGCCGACGACCACCTCGCGCACGTGCGCGCGGCCGCCCCGGCTCACCACCAGATCCTCGAGCGACAGCCGCGGCGACGTGTAGACGCCGCGCATCGCGGCCAGATCGAGCACGACCGCGTCGCCGTGGTAGCCGGGCTCCAGCCGGCCGACGACGCCTTCGAGCCCGGCGATGCGCGCGCCGCCCTCCCACAGGAGCCGCAGCACGTCGCTCGCCCCGAGCATCGGCTCCGGGCCCTCCCAGATCCGCTGGGCGACGTGGGCCATCCGCACCTCGGCCAGCATGTCCTCGTCGTCGTCGACGGCCATGTCGTCGGAGCCGAGGCCGACCGTGACGCCGCGCGCGACCAGCCGCCGCACGGGCGCGATCCCGCACGCCAGGCGCAGGTTCGACGAGCAGTTGTGTGCGACCATCGCCCGCCGCTCGGCGAGCAGGTCGATGTCGGCGTCGCGGAGATACACGCCGTGAGCGATCGTCGTCCGCTCGTGAAGGACGCCGTGCTCGGCCAGGTGCCACAGCTCGCGCCCGCCGTGCACGCTGTCGCCCCATGCTCGCTGGCGGAGGCTCTCGAGGGCGTGCATGTGGATATGGAGGCCGAGGTCGGCCGAGGCGGCTCCGACGGCGGCGAGCAGGCCGTCCGACGCCCACTGCGGCGCGGCGATCGAGAGCTGCACGCCGATCAGAGGGTCGCCGTCGAGCCGGCGGGCGAGCTCGCTGACCGCGTCGATGTAGACCGAGTTCGAGATCGCCGCGCCGGTCAGGCTGCGCACCTCGGCCGCCAGGTCGTCGGGCAGCGCGTCGGCGAACCGTCGGTCGTCGTCGTACGAGAAGGAGGCCCTGTCGCGCCAGTAGGGCGCAAACGCCGTGCGCAGGCCCGCCTCGCGGTGGGCCCGGACCGAGTGCTCGAGCTCGGCGAGGTACGCGTCGGAGCCGTCGTAGCCGCCCTTGGCCGGGAAGTGGCTGTGAACGTGCGTCGTCACGCCGCTCGTCAGCATCAGCATCGACTTGTAGAGCGTCGTCAGGTACGGCTCGACCGTCGGCAGCGAGTGCATGAGCACCATCCACGGCTCGAACGGCTCATCGGCGAACCCCATCTGGGTGGTCGAGACGCCCTCGGCATGCTGGTGGGCGTTCACGAGGCCCGGGAGGACGAGGCATCCCGGCCCGCCGGCGCGCTCCGCGTCGGGATGGGCGCGGGCCAGCTCGGCGGCGTCACCGATCGCGGCCACGCGGCCGTCGCGGACGAGCACCGCGGCTGCCTCGAGCCAGTCGGCCCCGGCTGCCGGGAGCACCGCGGCCCCCTCGATCAGAAGCTCGGGCATCGGCGCCAGTATGTCAGCCGCGACCCGGATGCTCGCGGCGCACGAACCGGCCGCGGCCCGGTTCGGCCCGGAGCCCGCCGTCCGCCACCACGACCTCGCCGCGCGCGATGGTCACGACCGGCCAGCCGCGCACCCGCATCCCCTCGTACGTGGCGTGGTCGATGTTCGAGTGCAGAAGCTCCGCGGTCAGCGTCCGCTCGGCCGTGGGATCGAAGAGCACGATGTCGGCGTCGTACCCCGGCGCCAGCCGGCCCTTGCCTGGGAAGCCGTGGAGGCGCGCCGGAGCCGTGCAGCAGAGCTCGACCCAGCGGGGAAGGTCGATCCGGCCGCCGAGGACGCCCTCGGAGTGCATGAGCGCGAGCCGCACCTCGACGCCGCTTGTGCCGGCCCGGTGGCGAAGGACGCCGGTCTCGTCCGCGGCTCGCCGGCGCGGACCGTGGTCGGTCGAGACGACGTCGATCGTGCCGTCCGCGAGGGCCCGCCACAGCGCCTCCCGGTGCTCGCGTGGCCGAAGCGGCGGCGTCCCCATGAACTGGGGTGCCAGCTCGGCGTCGGCGTAGAGCTCGTCGCCGAGCAGCAGGTGGTGCAGGAGCGCCTCGCCGAACGCCGCCTGGCCGGCGTCGCGCGCGCGGCGCAGCTCGGCCACCGCGTCGGCCGTCGTGAGGTGGAAGATCAGAAGCGGGCAGCCGGCAAGCCGTGCGATGGCGAGCGCGCGGTGGGCGGCCTCCCCCTCCATCACCGGCGGGCTGATGCCCGGGAACGCGGCCGGGGTCATCCGCCCCGACTCCTCGAGCTCGCGCTGGAGCTCGGCGACGATGACGCCGTTCTCGGCATGCACGACGGCCATCCCGCCGCTTGCGGCCACGTGCTGCATGGCCCGAAACAGGATGTCATCGGGGAGGAGATAGGTCTCGTAGCTCATGAAGAGCTTGACCGTCGGGCAGCCCTCCGCCATCGCCTGCGGGATCTCCGCTGCCCGCTCGAGCGAGGGCTCGCGCAGGTTCACGTGCAGGCCGTAGTCGACGACACAGCTCCCTTCCGCCTCGCGCAGGCGCTTGCGGACCCCGTCGACGAGCGGCGTCCCCGGCTCCACCTGGGCCTGATCGACGATCGCCGTCACGCCCCCGAACGCCGCCGCGATGGTGCCGGTCTCGAACGTGTCGTCGTAGACGTGCACCGGCCGGTCGGTGCGCATGTGGACGTGGCCGTCGACGGCACCCGGGATCACGTACAGCCCGCCCGCGTCGATCTCGCGCCGGCCGCGCAGCCCGATGCCGACCGCCGCGATGCGCTCGCCGTCGATCGCGACGTCCGCCGAGAGCTCGCCGCCCGCGCCGACCACGCGACCGCCGCGGATCACGAGGTCGTGGTCGGTCATCCCTCCACGGTGACCCGGCCGCCTGTCGCGAGCGCGCGCTCGCACGCGAGCGCCACGTCGAGCGAGTCGGCTGCGGCGGCGACCGGGCACGCGACGAGCGAGGGGTCGCCCGCGCGCACCGCCTCGAGGAAGCGCTCCATTCCGCGCTGGATCGGCGCCATCCCAAGGGCCAGGCTGACGTCGACGCCGGAACGGGTGCCACGCGCGGTGAAGGCCGGGTCGAGCTCGACGTGCACGCTCGACCGGGCCGAGACGATGTCGAGCGTGTAGGCCGAGGGCAGCTCCGGGCTCGTCCAGGCGCACAGCACCGTCCCCAGCGCGCCCGACCGAAACCCGAGCGAGAGCGAGATCACGTCGTCGATGTCGGAGCCCTGCGGGCGGTCGGCGCCGGCCAGGTCGACCCGGGCGCCCGCAGCCTGCACCCACTCCACCTCGCCGGCGATCGCGCACTGGAGGTCGATGTGGTGGCTGGCGCGCTCGAGCACCTGGCCCCCACCCTCGGCCTGGTGCACGAACCACGGCCGTCCCGCGGTGGCGCCGACGCTGTAGGACGCGAGCAGCCCCGGCGGGTCGTCGTGCGCGGCGGCCCGGAGATCGGGCAGGAAGTCGATCGCGCGGTACTGGTAGCCGACCGCCACGACCGCGCCCTGGGCGGCGGCCGCAATCGCGCGAGCGTCCTCGGTCGTGCGCGCCACGGGCTTCTCGAGGTACACGCCGAGGCCGCGCTCGATCGCCGCCAGGCACGGATCGCGATGGTGAAGCGGCGGCGTGCAGACGACGACGGCATCGAGCGTCTCGGCGTCGAGCATCGCGCCCCAGTCCGTGTAGGCCGTCGCCCCGGCAGCGGCCGCCAGCTCCTCCGCGCGGCCTGCGTCGAGGTCGGCCACCGCCTCGAGCTCGGCGCCCTCCAGGGCCGCGATGCTCGCGACGTGCTCGCGGGCGATCCAGCCGGCGCCGATCATGCCCAGCCTGACCGTCACTGGACGTCGGGCGTGTAGACGGGGCGCAGGAGCACGACCGCCGCCGCGGCCGCCGAGGCGGCCAGGAACGCCGCGCCCAGCGTGAAGAGCAGCGCCGGACGGTGGAAGCTGGCGAGCAGCCAACCCGACATGGCGGTCATGACGGCGATGACGCCATACTCGCAGACGTTCCATGTGACGGTCGCGCCGGGGCGATCGGCCGGCGCGGTGCGCGCAAGGGCGGAATCGACGATGAGCGGCCACGCGCCCGTCGTGACGAAGGCCGTGGCGATGAGGACGGCGATGAAGAGCGGCGCGCCCAGGACGTCGGTCGAGATCGAGAGCAGCAGGCTCAGCACCGCCCCCGCCGCGAGCAGCGCGAGGATCGCGACCCGGTGGCCGTGCTCGCGGCACGTGATCCGGCCGGCGAGCGTGCCGGCCACCTTGCCGCCCTGCACGGCCGCGAACGTGAGGCCGACGACGAGCGGCGCGAGGTGGAACTGGCGCACCAGGACGAGCGGCGCCAGCGGCAGCATGAGCGCGAGCGCCGCCACCAGCAGGAGATCGGGAAGCTGCATCGCGACCCCGCCGGCGGCAACCCGCGGGTGCACCTGGCGGGGGACGTCCTCGCGCCGGTAGCGCTCCGGCCGCCACAGCCCGAGCGCCGCGAGCGTCGCCGCCGCTCCGACCGCATAGCTCATCCGTACCGCGAGCGTCTCGTCGGCGCCGGCGGAGCGCAGCACGCCGACGGCGACGCCGGCCAGGGCGGAGCCGCCCGCGACTCCGAGCGTGTACGCCGCGTAGTGGTAGGCGAAGTTGCGCTCGCTGCCCTTCGAGCCGGATGCCTTGCCGAGCAGGGTCTGGCTGCTCACCCAGAAGAGCCCGATGCCGAGGCCCACCAGCACGGTTCCGGCGAGCATGGGCGTCGTCTCGGCGACCGCGAGCAGCACCAGCTGCCCGGCGGCGCTCACCGCCATCGACACGGCGAGCACGTTGCGGGCACTCCCCACCAGGCGGCCCAGCGGCCCTGCCGCGAGCGCCCCGAGGGCGACGGCGATCGTCACGGACGCCAGCAGCTGGCCCGCGACCGACGCCGGCCGGTGGAGGGCCGCCACGTGCATCGGCACGGCGACCGCGAGCACGCCGAAGGCCATGCCGGAGAGGCCGGCGGCGGCGAAGAAGCGTCGTCCCAGCCGCATCAGGCGGCCCGGTGCCCCAGCGCCTCGGAGACACGCGCAGCGGCATGGAGCGCCGCGGGCAGAAGCTCGCCGCGCAGGCGCTCCTCGCTCACGCGGAACCGCGGCCCGCCCAGCGAGATCGCGGCGACGACCGCGTCGTTGCCGTCGCGGATCGGAACGGCGACGCCGGTGTAGCCGTCCTCGCCGTCGCCCAGGCGAAGCGCGTGCCCCTGGCGGCGCACCGCTGCGAGCTCGGTCTCGGAGAGCCCGGGCACCCCGGGATCCGCCTCCGAGACGAGCCTGTCGATCACTTCGCGCGGTTGGTAGGCGAGGAGCAGCCGGCCCGTGACGCCCTCGGTGAGCGACTGGCGGACGCCGACCCAGTCGACGTTCACGGTCACGTGCGGGCTCGACGCCTGGTCGAGATACGTGATCCGGTGGCCGTCCAGGACGCCGAGCCACGCGGTCTCGCCCGTCGCGTCTCGCAGCTCGCGCAGCGCCTGGCCGCCGCGAGCGCGGACGGGGAAGCGGTTCAGGACGTGGCCCGCGAGGGTGACGAGGCCCAGCCCGAGCCGGTAGCCGCCGTTCTCGTCGAGCTCGAGCAGGCCGCCGGCCTCGAGCGTCGCCATGAGGCGCGACGCCGTGCTGCGATGGACGCCGAGCTCGCGGGCGACGTCGCCGATCGCAAGCAGCGTGCGGCGCTCGTCGAAGAGCTCGAGGATCGCGACGGCGCGCTCGACGGCCTGGCAGCCGGAAACGGCGGACTCCATGCGCTCACCATACACGATGGCGTGCAGAATGTACACGCGTCGTGCATATATCGCGCGTTATGGCGCGGGATCTGGCTCCCGGGCGGTCGGCTCGGCCTCCGCCTGGAGACGGGCGAGCTCCTCGGGCGGGATGTGGCAGCGGTACCGCTCGCCGTCGGTCGTCGACTGCCAGGGAGGCTCCTCGTTCACGCACACGTCGCCGAGAAAGCGCGGGCAGCGGGTGTGGAAGCGGCACCCGGACGGCGGGTCGCTCGGGCTCGGCAGCGTGCCGTGGAGCTTCATCCGCGCCTTCCCGCCCGGCTCGAGCGTCGGGATCGCCGAGAGCAGCGCCTCGGTGTAGGGATGGTGCGGCGCCTCGAACACCGCGTCGGCCGGGCCGACGTCGACGATCTGGCCGAGGTACATCACCGCGATCCGGTCGGAGACGTAGCGGACGACGGCGAGGTCGTGTGAGATGAAGACGTACGACACCCCCTCGCGCCGCTGGAGGTCGACGAGCAGGTTCAGGATCGCCGCCTGCACCGACACGTCGAGCGCCGAGGTCGGCTCGTCGCACAGGACGAGGGACGGGCTGCCCGCAAACGACCGCGCGATCGCCACCCGCTGCTTCAGGCCGCCCGAGAGCGCCGACGGGCGCACGTCCAGGTGGCGCGGCTCGAGCCGCACCGACCTGGCCAGGTCATCCATCAGGGCGTCCTGGCGGTCCTTGCCGCGGACGCCGGCCAGGAGCTGGAGCGAGCGGCGCAGGATCGTGCGGACCGAGTGGCTCGGGTTGAGCGCGTTGTCGGGGTTCTGGAACACCATCTGGAGCCGCCGGCGCGCCTCGCGCCCGCGCCGGTGCGAGGTGACATCGGCAGCGTCGAACTCGATGGCGCCGCCGCTCGGGTCGAGGAGGCCCACGATGCACTTGGCGAGCGATGTCTTGCCGCTCCCCGACTCGCCGACCAGCCCCAGCACCTCGCCGCGGCCGACCTCGATGTCGACCCCTGCGACCGCGAAGACCTGGTTTCCGGCCGATCCGTACGCCTTCACCAGGTCGTCCACCTTGAGCAGGACGCCGTCGGCGGTCGCAGCGGCCGCCTCGTCGGGCGGGCGCGTGAGCACCGGGATGCCCGGCACCTCCTCGTGGTAGAAGCAGCGGGCGCCGTGGCCCGGCGCGATCGGCTCGATCGGGGGCGGCTCGGCCCGGCAGCGGTCGCGCGCAATGGGGCAGCGGTCGGCATAGACGCAGCCGGCGATGTCGACCCCGATCGGCGGCAGCGAGCCGGGGATCGGATCGAGCCGGTCCACGTCCTTCCGCATGCCCATCCGCGGCATGCAGCGCAGGAGCGCCAGCGTGTACGGGTGGCGGGGCTCGCGGAAGAGGTCGATGGCCGGCCCCTCCTCGATCAGGCGGCCGGCGTAGAGCACGCCCACCCGCTCGCACATCCGCGAGACGATCCCGAGGTTGTGGCTCACGAACAGGATCGAGGCGTCGAACTGGGTGCGGAGCTGTTCGACCAGGTCGAGCACCTCGGCCTCGACTGTCGCGTCGAGGCCGGTCGTCGGCTCGTCGAGCACCAGCAGGTCGGGGTCGGTCGCGAGCGCCATCGCGAACATGATCCGCTGCTGCTGGCCGCCGGAGAGCTCGTGCGGATAGCGGCGGACGACCCGGTCGGGAGCCGAGATCTGGACGGTCTCGAGCATGTGGACGGCGGCCGCGAGCGCGTCGGAGCGGTTCATGCCCTTGTGGAAGCGGTACACCTCGGCGATCTGCTCGCCGACCTTGATCGACGGGTTGAGCGCCGTTCCCGGGTCCTGGTAGACCATCGCCATGCGGTCGCCGCGCCAGCCGCTCAGCGTGGTCGCGCTCGCGGTGAGGACGTCCTCGTCGCCGAACATGACCCGGCCCGACTCGACGACGGCGTTGTCGGGCAGGTAGCGCATGAGCGACATCGCCACGGTCGTCTTGCCGCAGCCCGACTCGCCGACGAGCCCGTACGCCTCGCCGGCACCGATCGAGAACGAGACGTCGTCGAGGACACGCAACAGCTGCCCCCGGCGCCGGTAGGCGACGGTCAGGCCTTCGATGCGCACCGCCTGCTGGCGCTCGGTCACGCTCATTCCTCGATCGCCCTTCGCAGGCCGTCGGCGACCAGGTTGACGCCGACGACGAGCGTCGCCAGCGCCGCCGCCGGGAAGAGCACCATCCACCAGGCGATCTGGAGGTAGGCGCGGCCGTTGGCGATCGCGAGCCCCCAGTCGGGCGACGGGTCCTGGATGCCGAGGCCCAGGAACGCCAGCGTCGCCGCGGCGAAGATGGCGTAGCCGAGCCGGATCGTGGCCTCGACCAGGATCGGCGCGGTGATGTTGGGGAGGATCTCGGCCACCATGATCCGCGGCCCGCGCTCGCCGCGGAGCCGGGCCGCGGCCACGTACTCGCGCTCGCGCTCCACGAGCACCGCCGAGCGGACCGTGCGGGCGATGAGCGGCGTGAAGATGATGCCGATCACGAGGATGACGTTCCGGGGCGACCGGCCGAGCGAGGCGAGCACCAGCACCGAGAGGATGATGAGCGGGAACGCCAGCAGGGCGTCGACGATGCGGCTGAAGATGTCGTCGATCCAGCCGCGGTAGTACCCGGTCACGAGCCCCAGCGTCGTGCCGCCGGCGAGGCCGAGGAGCGTCGCGAGCGGCGCCACGGTCAGGACCGGAGCCGCCCCGGCGATCACGCGGGCGAAGACGTCGCGGCCGAGGTTGTCGGTGCCGAACCAGTGGTCGGCGCTGGGCGAGGCCAGGGTCGCGGCTGTGTCGACGGCCTGCGGGCTGCGCACGAGCCAGCGCCAGCCCAGCGCCGAGACGACCCAGAAGATCAGGATCAGCATCCCGACCAGGAACGTCTTCGACGTCCGCAGCGCGGCGAAGAGCTCCGCCCGGCGCTGCCGCCGCAGACGCCGGACGTCGACCTGGGCGGCGGCGCCGTCCGGGAACTCGCCGGCGACGCTCGGCTCGTCGACGGCGCTCACGTCGCCAGCCTGACGCGCGGGTTCAGGAGCGCGGTCACGATGTCTGCGGTGAAGTTCGCCGCCGTGTAGAGCAGCGCGATCATGAGGACGGACGCCTCGAGCGTCGGCAGGTCGTGCCCCGTGGCGGCGTTCAGGATGAGCTGGCCGATCCCCGGATAGTTGAAGAGCGTCTCGATCACCACGAGGCCGCCGACCAGATAGCCGACCTGGACGCTCACGACCGTGATCGTCGGAAGGAGCGAATTGCGGAGCACGTGGCGGAGGATGATGTAGCGGCGCGGCAGCCCCTTGAGGACGGCCGTCCGCGTGTAGTTCGAGCGCAGCGCCTCGATCGTCCCCGCGCGGGCCATCCGCGAGATGTACCCGAAGAGCACGAACATGAGCGGGATCGACGGCAGCAGGCACTGGCGCACGATGTCGACCGGGTTGGCGCTCGGCACCTGCGACGAGGTCGGGAACCAGCCCAGCTTCACCGCGAAGATGACGATCACCACCACCCCGACGACGAACTCGGGCAGCGCCACGAACGAGAGCCCCGCGATCGAGATGACGCGGTCGAGTGTTCGTCCGTAGTTGAGCGCCGCGATCACGCCCAGGAACACCGAGAACGGCACGATCAGGATGAGCGCGAAGCCGCCCAGGATCAGCGAGTTCTTGAGCCGGTCGAGCACGAGGGGGCGCACCTCGACGTGCTGGATCGGCGACTCACCCCAGTCGCCGCGGATGAAATTCCCCGCCCACGTGACGTAGCGCTGCACGAGCGGATCGTCGGCGCCGAGCTGGTGATTGACCTGGTCGACCTGCTGCTGGCTCGCGTACGGGCCGAGGATCGTCCGGCCGACGTCGCCCGGCAGCACCTCGGCGGCCGCGAAGACGGCGAACGACGTGAGGACGAGCGTGATCGCCGTGAGCCCGAGCCGTCGCAGGACATAGCGGCCCATCTGGTGAGCCTACCGGCTGGGGAAACGGGGCCGGCGCTTCGGCCGAGAAGCGCCGGCCCCCGTTGCTGCGCGATGCTCTAGGCCTTCCACATCGCTCTCGCGTCGAGATGGAACGTCGGGCCCGGTGCGAGGCCGTGGACACCGGTGCGTGTCGCCCGCAGCTCGTGGATCCAGTAGGCGATGACGTCGGGCACCTCGTCCTGCTGGATCTTTGCCGCCTGGATGGCCAGGTCCTTCCGCTTCTGCTCGTCGACCTCGGCCTCGAACTGCTCCACGAGGGTGTCGAACTGCTGGTTGCACCAGTGTGCCGAGTTCCACGCGCCGGAGTTCGACAGGTCGGGCTTGGGCACCGAGCGGCACAGGTAGGCGGGGTCGATCGTCTGACCGGCCGTCCCGCGGGCGCCCCAGTCGGTGATGCCGAACGGCACCTGGAGCCACGGCTGGTTGGAGCCCGTGCCGTAGAACTTGGTCTGCGGCTGGACGTCCAGCGTGACGTTGATGCCCGCCGGCGCACACATCTGCTTGATGAACTGCGCGTACTGCGGGATCTCCAGGAACTGCTCGGTGGTCAGCGTGACGTTCAGGTTCGAGACGCCGGCGGTCGAGAGCAGCTGCTTGGCCTTGTCGATGTCCTGCGTGCGCTGAGGCACGTCGGAGGTCGTGGGCGAGCCGGGATAGATCGGCGCGAACGCGTGGTCGTTGCCGACGTCGGCCCGGCCGTCGAAGAGCCCCTGGACGAGGCCCGGGCGGTCGAGCGCATACGCGACGGCCTGGCGGGCCTCCTTCTTGTTGAACGGCTCCTCGTCGGCCCGCATCTGGAGCGTGCGGTACTCGCTCGAGGGCGTCTCGGTGACCGTGATGTTGGAGTCGCCGAAGAGCGCCTGCGACCCCTGGAACGGCACCTGCGGGAAGACGTCGATCGTCCCGCCCTGGATCGCGAGCACGATCGGCGGGGTGTCGGCGAAGTACTTGATCTGGGCGGCATCGAGGTACGGCAGCCCGTTGCCCCAGTAGTTGGGGTTCTTGGTGTACGTGACGCCCTGGTCGACCGAGAACGTCTTCAGGATGAACGGCCCGGTTCCGACTCCGCCCTTCGTGAACGAGCCGACCTGGTAGTTCTTCGGGAGGACGACCGAGTTGTAGTTGAACGCCGACACGAGGTACGGGAAGTCGCCGTATGGCCGGTCGAGGTGGAAGGTCACGGTCTGCTCGTCGACCTTCTCGACGTTGCCCTTCGAGAGCACGCCGGCGAACGCCGAGAGCGCCGCCGAGCCGATCTTGGGGTCGGTGATGCGGTCGAACGAGGCGACGACGTCGTCGACGGTGAACGGCGAGCCGTCGTGCCACTGCACGCCCTGGCGGATCGTGAACGTCCACGTGTCGGGCGTCGAGCCTGCCACCCACTTGGTCGCCAGGCGCGGCTGAAGCACGTACTTCTCGTCGGGGAAGACGAGATAGTCACAGGCGAGCTGAGTCGTCATGATCGCGCCGGTGTTGAACATCGTCACCGGGTCGACGTCCTGCGCCGGGCTGGTGATGCCGAAGATGCCGGTGCCGCCGCGCTTGACCGCGCCGGCGCTGCTGCTGCCCCCGCCGCCGCTGGAGCTCGCACCGCCGCCGCCGCACGCCGCCAGGATGGCCGCCAGGGCCGGCACGGAGGCTCCGATCACGCTCGCACGGACGAGGAGCTGCTGGCGGGTCATCCGGCCCGCTCTGGCCTCCTCGTAGAGGTGATACTCGAGATCGTTCACGCAATCCTCGCTTCCTCGTGGATCCTTCGTCTGGGACTTGGACGGTCGGTCATGGAACAGGTTGGCAGCGGCGCCGGCCGGCGAGCCGCCGGGTCAGGAGTCGGAGGATGGACGACGGCTCGCACTCCGTCGAATCCCCGTCCGGCCGTCGCCAACCGCGCGGAACTCACCTGCAATGGCTGCGACGAACCACCGTGCGACCGTAGCACATTTCACCGGTCCGTAATGTGCCGGAAAGGCGGTTTCTCAGCGGACATCGCGGCGAGCAGTCCGAGCACCACGTCCTCCCGCCACGGGCGCGCGGCGACCTGGGCGCCGGCCGGGAGCTCAGACGCGGCATCGGCCGCGATCGGGGCCACGCCGGCGGGGTACCCGACCAGATTCCAGATCGAGGCATAGGACTGGCCGCGGACGTGCTCCTGACTCGTCCCGTGCGGGACGGCGGGGACCGGGTAGACGGGCGAGATGACGGCGTCGAGCCGGGCCGCGTCCAGTGCATCGGCGAACGATCGGCGGTAGGCGGCGATGCGCCGGGCGAGGGTGCCCGGCCGGGCTTCGGGATCGCCGCGGCGCGCGGCCGCGAGGGCGGCCGCGACGCGGAGGTGGGCGGTCGTGCCCGCCAGCGCCCCGGCGATGGCTGCGCCCGCGTCAGAGACGAAGACCTCGTCGAAGAGAGCGAGGGCGTGGGCGGCGGCGGGCGGCGT
>DATAEI010000184.1:0-13160 GCA_036258075.1 Gaiellales bacterium | reverse complement strand
TTTAAGTATGGCAACGGTCGCCCCCGAGTCGGCCATGGACGGGCTCGACCCGATGTTCAACCCGGAGTGGTTCCTGACCGAGGAGCAGCTCGGCCTGCTGGAGCGGCTCCGCGAGATCTGCGCCGAGACGATCCGGCCGCTCGCTGCCGAGAACGACAAGACCCTCACGTTCCCGCGCAAGAGCCTCGAGGCTCTCGGGCCGGACGGGTTCCTCGGCCTGATGCTGCCGAAGGAGTGGGGCGGCCTCGGTCAGAACCACGTGATGTACGCGAACGTCACCGAGACGATCGCCCGTTACGGGGACGCGTCGTGCGCCATGTGCTACGTCATGCACATCGGTGCGGTCGAGGCGCTCAAGCTGCGCCCGACGGAGTACACCATCGAGAAGTATCTGAAGAAGGTGCGCGACGGCCTGATCGGGACGCTCTCGTACTCCGACCCCGAGACCGGGTCGCACTTCTGGTACCCGATCGCCTCCGGCGCACGCAGCGTCGACGGCGGCTTCGAGGTGCTCAAGAAGGCGTCCTGGACGACGTCGGCCGGGTTCGCCGACTTCTACGTCCTCCAGACCACGTCGCCCGACTACAACGGCGACTACTCGAACCTGTCGGTGTTCGTCGTCGACAAGGACGAGATCGAGGCCAAGCCGGAGGAGTGGGACGCGATGGGCCTGCGCGGCAACCAGTCCGGCTCGCTGCTCCTCGACTGGAAGTTCGTGCCGGAGAACCAGCTGATCGGCCCGGTGGGCGACGGCGCCAACTCGAACGACGAGTCGGTCGACCCGAACTTCCTCATCGGATCGTCCGGCACGTGGAACGGGATCTCGCTCGGCGCGATCGACATCGCGATCCGCCACACCACGCGCAAGACCCACAAGGACGTCGGCCTGCGCGTCTGCGACTACCCGACCATCCAGGACGCCGTCGGCGAGGCGATCATGGACACGAACGCCTCGCGGGCGTTCGTCTTCGGCGTCGCCCAGGCGCTCGACGGCGTGACCGACGGGTCGCAGAAGAACCCCGGCGTCGGCGAGCTCGCCCGCGGCAACTACCTGCACTGGCTGTGGCAGATCAAGTTCAACGCGGCCAAGAACGTGGCGCACGTCGTCGACAAGATGCTCCACTGCTGCGGCGGCACCGGCTACAAGAAGGAGCCGCTCCAGCTCGAGCGCTTCCTGCGGGACGGCAAGGCCGGCTGGGTGATGGGCCCGACGAACGAGGTGCTGCGCCAGTTCGTCGGCAAGACGGCCCTCCTGGGGATGGAGTCGCTCGACTACTGGAACCAGGTCATCAACCGGCGCGCGCTCGAGAACGAGTTCAAGAAGATGACGGCCGACCAGAAGCGGGAGCTTGCGGAGCAGCTCCTCGCCGAGGCCGGCTCGTAGCGAACGTCAGGCAGGGTGCGCCGGCCCTCTCGCCGGCGCACCCTGATGCCGCTGTCGGTTGCCGTTTCGTCAGGCCTGGGCGTGATCGCGGACCGGAGCGGGGGGTGCGCTTCGCCCCGCGAGGACGCCTCCGTCGATCGGGAGCGTCGTCCCCGTGATCCATCCGGCCCGGTCACCGGCGAGGAAGAGGATCGCCTCGACGACGTCGGTCGGGTAGCCGTGCCGGCCGAGCGGGTGAAACGCGTGGACCGACTCCAGCACCTCCCGCGCCTGCTCGGGCGTCATGAACCGCTCGTATGCGGGCGTCGCGACGAAGGCGAGCGCGACGGTGTTGACGCGGACGTTCGCCGGCGCGAGCTCGATCGCCAGGTTCTTGGTCAGGGCGTGGCGGCCCGCCTGGGCGGCGGAGTACGCGCTGGTCGGCGTTGTCGCGATCGCGTCGACGGCCCACATCGAGCCGACGCTCACGATCGCCCCGCCGCCGTGGTCGACCATCCTGCGGGCGGCCGCCTGTGACGTGTAGAAGGTGGGGCGCAAGATCGAGTCGAGTGCCTCCTCCAGCTCGTCCTCGGTCTGGTCGAGAAACGGCGTGACGCGGAAGATCCCGGTGCTGTTCACGAGCACGTCGACGGCACCGAACCGGTCGACGGCGGTGTCGATCAGCTCCGCCGCAGCGGAGGCCGAGCTGACGTCGCCCGGAGCCACGACGATGCGATCCCCGGCGCCGAGCTCGCGCCGCGCCTGCTCGAGCACCTCCCGCCTGCGGCCCGAGAGCACGAGGGACGCGCCCTCGTCGAGAAAGCGCGCCGCAGCCGCTTTGCCGATCCCGCCCCCGCCGCCGGTGATGACGACGACCTTCCCGTCGAAATCCAACATGGTGTCTCCTTCGAAGTAGTTTCCTGAGAAACGATCTGATGGGACGGTAGCGTCCAGGTAGTTTCCACGCAAACGTTTTGGACTAGGCTGTGGCGGTGACCTCGTCTGCGATTCCCGACGAGCATCTGGAGGCCTGGCGGGCGGTGTTGAGCGCCCACGCCGTCGTCGTCGCCCACTCCGAGGCCGCTCTCGCTGCCGGCGGCCTGCCTCCGCTGGCGTGGTACGACGTGCTCTGGGCGCTCCGACGAGCGCCGGGCCGCCGCCTCCGCATGGCCGAGCTCGCGGAACGCCTGACGATCAGCCGTGGCGGCCTGACGAAGCTCGCCGACCGGCTCGAAGGCGCGGGCCTCATCCGGCGCGAGGCGGCCGGCGATGACGGGCGTGGCCTCTACGCCGTGATCACGCCCGCCGGGAACGCCCTCCTCAGGCGGATGTGGCCCGCCTACGCCCGGGCGCTCCGCGAGACGTTCGCGTCGGCGATCACCGCCGAGGAGGCGGATGTCATCGCCGCTGCGCTCGGCCGGGTTACGCCGCCGCGGGTGGGCGGCGTGGCTCGGCCTCGGCGGCAAGGCCGTCCCTCGACCTGATCACCTGCCGGGGGGCGCGTCGGGGCGCCCCCCGGCAGATTGCGGATCAGACGGTCGCGGTCGGGGTGCCGATCGCCGCCTCGTCCTCGGGCATCGTCGCCGCGGGAAGCCGTAGCCGCAGCGGCTTCTTGTCCTGCACGACCACGCGGATCACGTACAGGCCGAGCGCGATGAGGAGGATCAGGAGCGACGGGATCAGCGTCGACCGGGTGCTCGCGCCGTAGGCGAGGCCGACGTTGGCCGCGCCGAAGATCAGGAGCGTCAGGTCGAACAGGAACAGCAGGCCGCAGATCGCCACCCAGGGCGAGCCGACCTTGATCGGCCGCGGCCAGTTGGGCCGGTCACGGCGGAGCATCAGGAACCCTGACGTCGCGAACACGTGGCAGAGCACGTAGCCGAGGTTCGAGAAGACCAGGATCTTGAGCGCCCCGGTCGGGTCGGACGCGTAGGTGAACAGCAGCACGATGTTCAGGAGCGCGTCGATCGTCATGGCGTTGGCCGGCACGTGGTAGCGGTTCAGCTTTCCGAGCCACGTGATGGTCATGCCGTCCTGGGCGATGCCGTAGAGCGCCCGCGATCCGTCCGCCGTGGCGGTGTTCATCGCGAGGACGATCCCTGCGCAGAGCAGGATGATCGCCAACCCCGTCCCGGTTCCGAGGATGTCGTGGAACGTGGTCGCGTAGAAGCTGCCGAGGTAGTTGTCGAGAGTGACGTTCTTGTCGCCGAAGGTGCCGACGGCGCCGAGCGGCAGGAGGCCGTAGACGATGACGCCGAAGATCGCCGCGACGCGCAGCGCCTTGCCGGTGTCGCGGGCCGTGTCGTGGTACTCCGGCGCGAACGTCGCGCAGCACTCCATGCCGTACGACGACCAGCACATCACGTACAGCCACACGATCACGAGCTTGATCCCGTTGTCGGCGGTGAGCGAGTGCCAGTTGACGTTGGAGTGGAGGTTCGACGAGTGCCAGTCGCCGGTGATGTACGGCAGGAACATGATCACCGCGAGCGGGATCAGGAGCAGCGCGCCGGTGATGTAGCCGACCCACACGGCGGGCCGCATGCCGATCACGTTGAACGTCCAGATGATGACGATGATGCAGACGGTCAGCGCGATCGGGAACGAGAAGTAGACCGGGATGCCCAGGAAGTGGCCCGAGTGGTTCCACGACGTCGACGTGATCGACGAGGTGTAGAACTGCGCCTGGACGAGGAAGCCGACCACGACGCCCGTCGCCGAGAGCACCACCGACCACCCGATCCAGTAGCCGAAGGCCGCAACAGGGCCGACGAAGGAGACGTACTTCTTCCACGCCTCGTGCGCGTAGATCGCGATGCCTCCCGAGAGCTTCGGGAACATCGACGCGACTTCCGAGTAGACGTAGTTGTGGAGCGCGCCGACGACCACCGACGCTGTCCAGAGGATGACGGCGCCCCAGCCGCCGAGACCCAACACCGATGCGCCCAGGCCCGTGATCAGGAAGCTCGGGTTCGCAAGTGCGACCACGAACCCGTCGAACCAGCTGATCGTTTTGAGGAGCTCTCGCTCCTCAACAACCGCAGTGGCCATGCAAAAACCTCCCAAGAAGCCGCGAACGGCACGAAGACCCGCCGATCTTGCAGGATTCGCCGGACGGAATCAAGCTCAATCCGCCACGTTGTGGATGCCTCCTTGCGGAAGGTTCCACATATCCGCGAAGATAGGGGCGATGGCCGCTCCGCGGATCACCCTGCGCTGCGATTGCGGGGCCGAGGCGCTGGTCGCCTACGGCGACCGGTGGACGTGCGACTCCTGCGGCCGCACCTACGACACGACCGGGATCCCGGAGGCCGACTTCGAGGCCATCCAGACCCTGCGCCGCCGCTACCGGATCGCGGGCTACACGGGAGTCGTGCTCGTCGCCGCGTTCGTGCTGCTCCTCGCGCTGACGGCGCAGGAGTTCCAGCTCTTCATCGGCCTGCCGTTCATCCTGCTCGTCTGGTTCATGTACGTGCGGCCGTTCATGCGCAGCCGCTACCGGCGCGCGGTGGGCGAGCTCCAGCGCTCATGGACGCTTCAGGCGGAGGCCAAGACGTGAGGCTGCGCGAGCGCTCCGCGCCCACGCCGCCCGGCGACCTGATCGTCGCCGGATCCGAGCGGCGGCCGGTCGTGCTCGCGACGCTCGCCGTGCCCTTCGACCCCGAGGCGTTCCGGGTCGCGCTCCAGGCAGCCATGGAGTCGGGCGTCACGATGATCGTCGTCGATGCCGTCGAGCTGCCGTTCTGGCCGCAGTCGATCGCGACCGGCCACGCCGACACCGAGCTCGAGTCCGACCGGGTGCAGATCCGCGAGCTCGTCTCGCACGCGGCCGGCCTTGGCGTCGAGGTCGAGCACCTGCGCGTGCGCAGCCCCCGTCCGGCCGAGGCCGTCATCCAGATCGCGACCGAGCGGCGGGCGGGGCTGCTCGTGTTCGGCCCGGACCCGAGCCGCATCAAGCCGCGGTTCTTCTCGCGGGCCGTGAAGCGGATCCGGAAGCGGGCCTCGTGCCTGCTCTGGATCGCCGGCGAAGGGCCCTAGAGACCGCTGATCTAAGCCGACCAGCGCGCGGCCGGTGGCATGAACCCGTCGTGCGAGAGCCAGCTCGTGAAGTCGGCGGCCGCCAGCGGGCGGCCGATCAGCCAGCCCTGTGCGACGTCACAGCCCAGCACGCGCAGGCGCCGCCAGGCCTCGTCGGTCTCGACGCCCTCGGCGACGACCGTCAGCCCGAGGTTGTGCCCGAGCTCGATCGCGGACTGCACGATGGCCAGGTTCCCGGTGTCGCCCATCAGGTCGATCACGAACGACCTGTCGATCTTGAGGTCGTTCACCGGCAGCTTGTTCAGGTAGGCGAGCGACGAGTAGCCGATGCCGAAGTCGTCGAGCGCGACCTTGACGCCCATCTCGCGCAGGCGAGTGAGGACTCCCCGGGCCCGCATCGGGTCGGCCATGATGACGCTCTCGGTGATCTCGAGCTCGAGCAGGTGCGGCGGCACCTGGATCTGCTCGAGCAGCCCGGCGATCTCCTCGGGCAGCGAGATGTCGATCAGGTCGCGCGTCGACAGGTTGACCGACACGGTCAGCTCGATGCCCGCCTCGCGCCAGGTGCGCGCCTGAACGAGCGCCGTCTCGACCGCGAACAGCGTGAGCGAGCGGATGAGGCCGCTGCGCTCGGCGAGCGGGATGAACCGGTCGGGCATCATCATGCCGTTGCGGGGGTGGCGCCAGCGCATCAGCGCCTCGGCGCCCACGATCCGGCCCGTGCGCAGGTCGGCCTTCGGCTGGTAATGCATGACGAGCTCGTTTCGCAGCGGCGCCTGGCGCAGCTCGCTGGCGAGCTGCAGCTTGGTCGCGTCGGACTCGTCCTCCTCGGGCTCGTAGACCTCGTAGCCCGACCGCTTCGCCTTGGCCCGGTACATCGCCACGTCGGCCCGCTTCATCAGCTCGTCGAAGTCGGCGGCGTGCAGCGGATGCAGCGCGATCCCGATCGACGCCTCGACATCGAGGGTGAGCCCGCCGACCGCGAACGGCTCCTCGAGCGTGCGGTGCACCGCGCGGGCGACCCTCTCGGCCCCCGCGGGCTCGGAGACGTGGGTGAGCAGGATCCCGAACTCGTCGCCGCCGAAGCGGGCGACGGTGTCGGATTCGCGCAGCACGCGCTGGAGCCGGGGGCCGACCTCGCGCAGGAGCAGGTCGCCGGAGTGATGGCCGAGCGTGTCGTTGATCTCCTTGAACCGGTCGAGGTCGATCAGGAGGAGCGCCGTGTTGTGGCCGTGGCGGGCGCTCGCGAGGATCGCCTGGTGGGCGCGGTCGCGGAAGAGGCTCCGGTTGGGGAGCGAGGTCAGCGGGTCGTGGTTGGCGATGTGCTCGGAGCGCTCCGCCTGCAGGCGCAGCTCCTCGGATCGCCGCCGCAGCTCCCGCGAGGCTCGCGCGACGAGCGGCAGC
The DNA here is from genome assembly GCA_036258075.1 of Gaiellales bacterium. GTDB lineage: Bacteria > Actinomycetota > Thermoleophilia > Gaiellales > JAICJC01 > JAICJC01. The sequence goes on along the minus strand of DATAEI010000184.1, from coordinate 6,355 downwards.
AGGATGGCGTAGAGCACGGTGAGGCCGATCAGAAGCACCAGGTAGAGCCGGTGCGTGTCGTGGGCGATCGCGGCGGCGACGGGTGCGTAGGGGATGTAGAGCTCGAACGCCCCCACCGTCGCGCCGGTGCTCGAGCGGATCGGCGTGTAGACCTCGAGCAGGTCGCCGTACCTGCGCACGAGCGGCTGGTTCTGCTTCTCGATGTCACCCCGGTTCGAGATGACCTCCGAGGCGTCCGCGCCCTGGAGCGCACCGCTCAGCTCGGCCGACGGCTCGCCCTGCGCGCCCTTCCCGATGAGCGCGGGATCGGTCGAGTAGACGATCCGGCGCCGCTCGTTCCAGATCTGGATGCGGACCACGTGGAGCTCGCCGGGGGCCAGCCCGCGCACGGCGTCGTTCAGCGCCTTCGCCTGCGTGGCGGGGAGCCCGTGGGCGAGCGCGTCGCGGGTCAGGTGCGGCTCGATCCCGAGCCGGACGGTCAGGTCCGCGGCCTGCACGCTCGACCGCAACGTGCGGTCGTGGATCTGGTTTCCGAGGTAATTGGCCAGCACGAGCCCGAGCACGACAACGGGCACCGCGCTGGCGACGGCGAACTTCCCCAGGAGGCCGACCCGGGGACGGAGATGGGCGAGCGAAAAGGACAAACGCCAAAGGGGCAGGGATCACTCAAGGAATCGGCGCAACACGGTGCGTTCGTTAGCGAAACCGCGTTTACCAGCCGGCGCCTGCGAAGCCGATCACGCGGCCGCGCGGCACCAGCGCGTCGGCGTCGAGCCCGCCGAACGCGCCGCGGTGGAAGATGAGCGGCTCTCCGCCCGAGCCCTCGAAGTCGACGACCTCGCCGACCACGAGCTCGTGGTCACCCGCCGTGTGGATCGCGAACACCTGACAGCGCAGGATCGCGAGGGCATGCCTGACCACCAGGTAGCCGGCCGGATCGACCACCGTGTGGCCCTCCGGGAACGGTGCGCCGGGCCGTGCGAAGGCGAGCGCGACGTCGCGCTGGCGCCGGTGAAGGACGTTGATCGCGAACCTGTCGCACTTCTGCACGATCTCGAGCGTCCGGGTGCCGTGCGCCAGCGAAACGAGCACGAGCAGCGGGTCGAGCGACACGGACGTGAACGAGTTCAGCGTCATCCCCGCATGCGTCGTTCCGACCCGCGACGTCACCACCGTGACGCCGGTGGCGAACGCCCCGACCACGTCGCGGAAGTCGAGCCTCCGGCTCGGGTCCTCCAGCATGGGCCGAGCCTAACACCGGCCGGTGAACGGTGGTAGACATCACGCGTGCCTCCGACCGGTAGACCCGCCACGCGGCGGCTGGCAGCGGTCGAGCGCGCACTGCGCGTGCTCGACGCCTTCGCCGAGGTCGGCGGCGACGCCGGCACGAACGAGCTCGCGCGCGTGACCGGGATCAACGCCTCGACCGTGTCGCGGATCCTGGCCACGCTGGTGGCCGCGGGCTATGTCCAGCACCGGCCCGAGTCCGGCCGCTACCGGATCGGCGCCCAGGTGCTGCGGCTCTCGAGCCACGCGCTCGGCGGCGTCGACCTGCGCTCTGCCGCTCGCCCGCACCTCGACGCGCTGGCCGACGAGACGGGCGAGACGGCGACGCTCTCGGTGCCGGGTGACCCCGACGCGGTGACGATCGACTTCGTCCTCTCGCGGGCGAGCGTCGGCGCGGTCGCGCGCGTGGGCCGGCCGAGCATCGCCCACGCCACCGCCACCGGGAAGGTGATGCTCGCGTTCGCGGCGCATGAGCTGCCGGCGGGCCCGCTGGCGGCCTACACCGAGCGCACCATCACCGACCGGGCCCGGCTGGCCCAGGAGGTGGAGATCGTGCGGCGCGAGGGCCACGCCCACGCCACGGGCGAGCGCGAGCCCGACCTGAACGCGGTCGCGGTGCCGGTGTTCGGGCGGCCGGGGAGCCTGATCGCGATCCTCGGCGTGCAGGGGCCGGAATCGCGGTTCGGCGCACGCGCCCAGGATGCGGCCGTGGCGGCGTTGCTTCCGCACGCGCTCGCGCTCTCGGGGGCGCTCGGGTATGCTGAGCCCTGAGATATGGCAATGGTATTGCCACTAGGGCAATAGACGAAGGAGACTACGAATGAGCCTGCCCGCTTCCGCGAAGTACCTCGTCATCGGCGCCGGTGTCCACGGCCTCTCGACCGGCTGGCACCTCGCCAAGGAGCAGCGGGCCCGCGGCGAGGCGCCCGACGTCCTCATCGTCGACAAGACCGGCGTCGGCGCGGGCGCATCGGGAATCGCGTGCGGCGTCGTCCGCAACAACTACTTCCAGCCGGCGATGTCGGAGCTCATGGCCGCGAACGTCGAGGTCTGGGAGCAGGATCCCGAGGCGTTCTCCTATCACCCCGTCGGCTACGTCGCTCTGGGCGCAGCGTCGCAGGTCTCCGACCTGACCGCCGTGCACGAGCGCCAGCAGCGGATCGGCTACCCGTCCGACCTGATCGTCGGCGCCCGCGAGGTCGCCGAGCACATGCGCGCCATGTTCCCCGACTGGCGGGCGCAGGGCGTCGAGGTGTGCCTGCACGAGCACAAGGGCGGGTTCGCCAACAACATGGCCTCGATGCACGGCCTCGCGGCCAAGGCCAAGGAGGCGGGCGCCCGGATCGTCGACGGCGTCCGCGTGACCGGCTTCGAGACCGACAGCTCGGGCGCGGTGACGACGGTCAGGACCGATCAGGGCGACGTCGCCGTCGAGCAGGTCGTCGTCGCGGTCGGCCCCTGGGTGAAGTCGATCTGGACGATGCTCGGCCTGCCCAACACCCTCGACGTGACGACGCCCGACGGCACCGTCCATCCCGATCAGGAGATGTGGACGTACTGGTATCTCCAGGAGGGCGAGATCGACGTCGACCCGAGCCTGCTCTCGCTCGAGGACGGCACGATGCCGCCGGTGCTCCACGTCGACTCCGACGCGCCGCTCTACGACGACGAAGGCAAGCTCGTCACCGACGAGTTCTGGGGCAATTACTTCAAGCAGGACCTGCACGGCGTGCAGGGCGGCGCCGCTCCGGTGGTGGTCGGCAACGAGTTCGAGGTCGACCCGTACCCCACGGCGAGCGTCGAGTCGGACTTCGCCGACATGTGGTGCGCGTCGCTCTCGCACTGCATGAAGCGCTTCGAGGGCAAGCGGGCGACCTACAAGAACGTCCGCTCGGGCGGCGTCGGCTGCTTCACCGCCGACAGCTTCCCGGTCTTCGACTACATGCGGCCCAACGTCTACTTCATCGCCGACTCGAACCACGGCTACAAGATGATCGGCGTCGGCCGCGAGGTCGCGCGGGTGCTGTCAGGCGGCGAGTCCGCCCTGCTGCACCCGTTCCGGTACGAGCGGTTCGCGACGGGCGACCTCCACCCGGTGTCGAACAGCCCGTATCCCTGGAGCTGACATGAAGCCGCTGATCGGCGTCTCGGCGGGCTTCCACGGGTTCGGCGACTACGCAGCGGTCGGCTACCAGCGCCCGCTCGTGATGGCGGGCGCGGTGCCGGTCATCCTCTCGCGGGTTCCGGAGGGGCTGGACGATCAGCTCGACCGGCTCGACGGCGTCATGCTGGCGGCCGGCCACGACATCCATCCGGCCCGCTACGGCGAGGAGCCGCACCTGCTCCTCGGCGCCGTCGACGCCGAGCGCGACGCGTTCGAGCTCGTCCTGGTCGAGCGGGCCGTCGAGCGCGGGCTGCCGCTGCTCGCGGCCTGCCGCGGCATGCAGATGCTGAACGTGGCGCTCGGCGGCTCGCTGGTGCAGGACCTGAGCCTCGTCCCGGAGTGGCGGGCGCACCCGTCCGACCCGACCGGCCGGCTGTGGAGCGCCTTCCAGGCCGCGGCGATGGCCGACGCGCCCCTCCCGTCCCATCCGCGCCACCCGATCGACGTGGCCCCCGGCACGCTGCTTCGCCGCCTCGTCGGCGAGCGGATCGAGGTCGACAGCTTCCACCACCAGGCGGTTGCGCGCGTCGGTGAGGGTCTCGTCGTCTCGGCGGCCGCTTCGGACGGCGTCGTCGAGGCGCTCGAGCTGCCGGGCCGGTTCGTCCTCGGGATGCAGTGCGAGCTGCACGAGGAGTGGCGGGTGGAGCCGCGGCTCCAGGGCGTGGTCGAGGCCTTCGTCGCCGCGGCCGTCTCGGCCCGCGCGGCAGCCTAGACCTGGGCCCGCGGTGCGGCCCGCGCGTGCGCGGCCAGGACGACGGCTGCCGCCACGGCTGCCGCGAGCGCCGTCCGCTCGTCGCCGAGCACGAGCGCGATCGGGGGCGCCGCGGCGACCCCGACGAGCCCGGCCGGCGTGAACGCACGGGTTGCGGCGGCGCAGGCGGCGGCGACCGCCAGACCGATCAGCGCGACGCGTGGGTCGAGCACGAGCATGCCCCCGAGCGCCGGGCCCAGGCCGCGGCCGCCTCGGAAGCGAAGCTGCACGGGCGCCACATGGCCGATGACGACCGCGACGAGCGCCGCCGCGGCAGCATCCTCGCCTGCGGCGGCCCGGGCGATCGCGACGGCCGCCGCACCCTTCGCGACGTCGGCTGCCAGCGTGAGCGCCGCTGCGCGCATTCCGAGCCGGCGGCCGACGTTCCGGGCCCCGGTCGACCCGGTGGCGAGCCGGCGCAGATCCTCCCCCGTCACGAGCCGCACCGCGTAGTACCCGGTCGAGATGCACCCGAGCACGTACGCGAGCACCGTGACGGCGACGGCGGTCATGCCAGGGCGAGTGCCACGATGCCCGCGGCCACCAGGGCCGAGCCGGCCGCGCGCCCGCGGGTCACGGGCTCGTGCAGGAGCGCCGCGGCCAGCACGGTCGCCATGACGACGCTCGTCTCGCGGACTGCGGCAACCGAGGCGGCCGGGGCCAACCGGAGCGCCGCCAGCACGAGGGCATAGGCGAGGAACATCCCGACCCCCGCGCCGGCCGTCCAGCGCGAGAAACCGGCCCGCACCACCTCCGGCCCGCGCGCCGCCGCGAGCCCGGCCGCGTACAGGATGCCGGAGGTCGCGAGCGTGATCTCGAGGTACGGGATCGCCGAGGCGTGGTGCAGGCCGCTCTTGTCGATCACGGTGTAGGTCGCGATGCAGGCGGCGACGCCGAGCGCCATCGCCGCCCCGGCCCACTCACCGCCGAGATGGATGCCGCGCACCAGCATGATGCCCGCCGCGACGACGGCGACGCCCATGATCTCGAGCGCCGAGGGCTGCGCCGACGTGACAACCACGGCGACGACGAGCACGAGCACCGGTGCGGCCCCGCGCGCGATCGGGTAGACGACCGAGAGGTCGTGGCGGCGGTAGGCCGCGGCCAGGAGCGCGAAGTAGGCGAGCTCGGCGGCTGCCGACGCGGCGATGTAGGGGACGGCCGCCCACTCGACCTGCCACGTGAGCGCGGCGACGGGCGCGAAGACGGCGGCGCCCATCAGGATCGCGGCGGCACCCGCGCCCTCCGGGTCGCCGGCCCGCGCGATCAGGATGTTCCAGCCGGCGTGCAGCGCCGCTGCGGCGAGAGCGAGCGCGAGGGCCGTGGCGGGCACGCGCGCACCCTACCGGCCGCTCCGTGAAACACCGGTACCAGGTACACATGTTTCAGCGGCCGCCCCGTGAAACACCGGTACCAGGTACACATGTTTCGGTGTTTCATCGGGGGCTTCCGTGAAACACCGGTACCAGGTACACATGGTGCAGGATCGCGCCATCGCTGAAACACCGGTACCAGGTACACATGTTTCAGGGTCGGGCCATCGCGAGCACGGCGCCGACGTGACGGCGGATGCCGCCGCGTGAGAGCCGCCCGGCCGCCAGCTCCACGGCGAACGCGTGCAGGCGCGGGAAGCGGACGCGGATCCACTCCGATGCGGCGCCCCCGGGCGAGCGGTGCACGTAGAGCGGCAGGCCGACCATGGTCGCGTAGGTGCGGCCGAGCGGCACGCTCGTTCCCGACGTCCACACGAGCCGCAGGTGCTGGTGGTAGACGATCGTGACCTTCGGCCGGATCGCGGTGACGAGCGCCCGGGCCGTCCGCGTCTCGGGCTCCGAGAACGGCCGCGGCCCGGAGTAGTACGTGCTCCACGGGGAGCCATGGTGCGTCCAGCCGGCGGCGAAGTTGCGGTTCAGGTCGACGCCGTGGGCGTTCTGGCGGGTGCCCGCCGCGCGCCCGTCGGGGTTGAGCGTCGGGACGAGCCACAGGTCCGCGTGCCTCGGCGGCGTCCGGCGGCGCAGCGCGCGGATGACCGCCATCCCGGCGCATTCGTTCCCGTGGATGCAGCCGACCACGAGGATGCGCGGCTCGCCCCGCGTCCCGGTCTCGACGGCGTGGATCGCCCGACCGTCGACCGAGCGGCCGATCACCGTCGT
>DATAEI010000183.1:0-19760 GCA_036258075.1 Gaiellales bacterium | reverse complement strand
ATGTGGAGCGGCAACCAGTTGGCCGGGCTCGCGAGCGCAGTGAGCGAGCCGAGCGTGAACTGATCGCAGCCCTTCGCAGGTCAACCGACTCGCGGGGGCTCGTTGGCGGACGCACATCGCTGGTGGAACGCCTGCCCAGCGTCATCTACTGGAACGGACTGGCCGTGCTCGGCGTGCGCCGTGTCACCGGGTCGCTGGCGAACTACTACCGCTGGCTGGACGACCCGAGTCGCCACACCCGCATCGTCCGCGACGACGACGGCGGTGCCATCGCCGGCGCCATTCAGACGTGGTGGGATCGGGTGCCCAATCCACCAGGCGACTTCCCCGACGCCGCGGAATTCGCGTTGACGCACTCAGAGTCTCGCTACCTGGCGGATCGGAGCCGCGCCGCCACGTCTCAGGAGACGCTTCTGAGCGTCCTCTTCGACCGGGGATCCCCGCACGATGACGTGCCTTTTCCCTGGAATCATCCGCAAGGTGAGTCAATGCCCGCCGCGATTCGAGACGACCTCGAGGTCGCCAAGGCGTTCTCGACTCTGCATCGCGGCGCAGCGTTGCTGTTCAACCTGCTGATCGCGGAAGCCCGAGACGACCAGTCCCACATCGAGTCCTACCGCGACCAGCTCGCCGATTGGCAGAGTACTGGGGCCGCATCCATCCTCAGCGAAGCCCGCTCCGAGTACGAGCGCATCCACGACCTCAACCGCGACCGCTACCGCATCGGCCCGACTGCCTCGCCCTGCGACCCAAGCGCATCGGCGCAGCCTGGCAACAACTGCGCGTCTCGGCCGCGATCGTCATCGAATGGCTCCGCGTCTGCTTCCGCCAAGGCTGGCTCGGCAAAGACGGCCGACACGAGCAACCCCGCCGGCGCACCTCCAAGAGCGTCCTCCAACAGACCCTCGAGACACGAGCGAAACTCGGACGTCGAGGGGGCGGCATCGCCGGCCGACGTTCACGCGCCGGCCCCGCACCACCCATGTAGCCCCACCGTCCCAACCGAAGCGCCGCGGCCCGCCCCACCCGAGGGCGGCAGCAGCATGCCTACCAGCGCCGGTCATCGCACACCTGGTGCGCTGGCGACCGTCTGACGACGCCCGACCAACCCGATTTGGCCAGATCTCGCCGTCTTGGAGCCCTCCAGCTACGACTCTGGAGCTCGCGCCGGAACACTCCTATATGGGAGGGAGAGGATTCGAACCTCTGTAGGCAGAGCCAACGGGTTTACAGCCCGTCTCCTTTAACCACTCGGACACCCTCCCGAGCGAGAGCGGAGTCTAGCCACTCGGCATTGCGAGGCGCCTGCGCTGGCTACTCGGCGTTGCGAAGCGCCTGCGCCTCGGGAAGGCCCTCGAGCTTCTTCAGCGTGTTGTTCTCGATCTGGCGGATGCGCTCGCGGGTGACCCCGAACGCGCGTCCGACCTCTTCGAGGGTGCACGGTTGCTCGCCCTTCAAGCCGAAGCGGAGCTCGATCACCTTGCGCTCGCGCTCGGGGAGCGAGTCGAGCGCGCGGTCGATGTCCTCGCGGCGCAGCGTGGTCGTCGCCGAGTCGAACGGCGAGATGGCCTGCTCGTCCTGCACGAAATCGCCGAGCTCGGACTCCTCCTCCTCGCCGATCGGCTTCTCGAGGCTGACAGGAAGCTGTGCCATACGCTGGATCTCGCGCACCTCGTCGGCAGTCATGCCGAGCTCGAACGCGATCTCGTCGGGCCGCGGCTCGCGGCCGAGGCGCTGCACCAGCTGGCGCTCGATGTGGACGACGCGGTTCAGCTTCTCGACCATGTGCACCGGGATGCGGATGGTGCGCGCCTTGTCGGCGATCGCACGGGTGACCGCCTGGCGGATCCACCACGTCGCGTACGTCGAGAACTTGTAGCCCTTGCGGTAGTCGAACTTCTCGACCGCCCGGATAAGGCCGAGGCTGCCCTCCTGGATCAGGTCGAGGAAGGAGAGCCCGCGGCCGAGATAGCCCTTCGCGATCGAGACGACGAGGCGCAGGTTGGCCTCGGTCATCTGCTGCTTCGCGAGCATGTCGCCGCGCTCGATCCGCTTCGCCAGGCTGACCTCCTGGTCGGCCGTAAGGAGGGAGACCTTGCCGATCTCGCGGAGGTAGAGCCGCAGGGAGTCGAGGCTGGGCTCGACGGTGAGATCGAGCTCGGGCGCCTTCTCGCCGTGGAGGGCGGCGTCGCCCTGCGCCGTCTGCTTCGAGTCGGCGTCCAGGAGCTCGATGTTGTGGTCGAGGAGGTAGGTGTAGAAGTCCTCGAGCTGCTCCTTGGTGAGCTCGACTTCCTCGAGCGTCGAGGCGACCTCGTCGTATGTCAGGTAGCCCTTGTCGTGGCCTTCCTGGACGAGCGTCCGCAGCTCCTCGATATCCGCAAGCGCGGTGTCGACCGTGACCATGGGCCCCCTCGCAAACGTCGGTGGTTGTTCAGACCGGTGAAGCACAGAAGTCACCGTGCTCGGGTAACGCAGCAGACCCGAGACCGGCGCCTGGGGAACAAAGCGGATCGCAGACGAGGCCAGTATAGCCGTGGTTTCGCCGCCCACAAGGCCTCGGAGGAAACGTTTTTCCGCTAATGCTGAAACGTCTACCCGGCGCGGGTGGAGAGCTCCACCCGCGCCGTGAGACGCACCACCCGGTCGCCGACGAAGTTGGGGACGACCGGCTCCGCGAAGGGCTGGAGCGCGTCGGGCACGCTCTCCCACCCGAGCACCTGCCGGAGCGTCTCGACGAGCACGGGGTCGATCGCGCGATAGCCGCCGTCTTCGACGCGCACCGCGACGCCCAGCCGCTCGCCCTGGAGCCCGACCGCCGCCAGCGCCTCGGCGCCGCCCTTGGCGACCACGCCGCGGAGCGCGCGCATCAGCTCGGTGTCGAGGTCGCCGTCGCCGCGAACGAGCTCGGGGTGGGCGCGCATCGCCGCGAACTGCCGCGGCAGCTCCTCCGGGATGCGGGCGTACATCGCCGCGATCGTCGACAGCGGCAGCTCGAAGGCGACGACGCCGCAGCCGTCGGTGCACGTCCTGATCGACTCGACCGCGACGCCGGCCCGCGCGGCGACCTCCGCCAGCGCCGCGTCCTGGGACGGATGCCCGGGATGGCGGTAGCCCGCCGTCTCCCACCCGTGGTGGACGGAGTTCGCAAGGAAGCCGAGGTGGTTCCCCGAGCAGTTGTGCCGCAGCTTGTCCTCGCGCGTCCCGATGCAGTTGTCGAGGGCGTCGGCAGTGAGGCCGCAGGCCCGAAGCCCGCGCTCGACCGCCTCGACGTGGATGTCCTGCCCCATGTGCGACGCGCAGGTCACGGCCAGGATGCGCTCGTCGAGGCCGAGCGCGTCGAAGCCGCCGGAGGCCAGCAGCGGCTGCACCTGGTGCGGCTTCGCGCAGGAACGCATCGTGGTCGGCCGGCCGACGTCGCCGCAGCCCGCGACGAGCGAGCCGTCGGCCCGCGTCACCGCCACATGGACGCGGTGGGTGCTCTCGGCGAGCCCGTTTCGCGTGACGGTGACAAGCGCGGGCTCAAGCACTCGCGGCACACTACAGGGCATGGAAGCCGTCGAAGACCTGAGGTGGACAGATCCCGACTGGGTCGCCGACACCCGCTCATGGATCGAGACGACGCTCCGGCGGATCGGCATGCCGCTGACCGGGCCGATCGAGCAGCCGCGCGTGCGGCCGTGGGCGACCGTGCTGCACGCGCCCACCCGGCAGGGGAAGGTGTGGTGCAAGGGGATGGTCGAGCCCGTCGCCCACGAGCCGGTCGCGGTCTCGATCATGTCGCGCATCGCGCCCGCCCGGCTGCCGCGCCTCCTCGCCTCCGACGCGGACCGGCGGCTGATGCTGACCGCCGACGGCGGGATGCGGTTGCGCGACCTCGAGGACGAGCGCCGCGACCCCAGGCGCTGGCTCGCGATGCTCCGCACCTACGCCCGGCTCCAGCGCGACGTCGAGCATGCGGCCGACGAGCTGGCGGGCGCGGGCGTGCCCGACCGCCGCCTCGCCCTCCTGCCCGGCCTGGTGTCGGACCTCGTCGACGAGCTCAAGCCCGAGGGCGTGGACGGCCTCCCAGAGCGCGTCGCTGCCGCGTGCGCCGAGCTCGCGGCGCTTCGGATCCCTGAGACCATCGAGCACTCCGACCTGCACGACGCCCAGGTCTTCGTCGACCCCGAGGGCGACCGCTTCTTCGACTGGGGCGACGCCTCCGTCGCCCATCCGTTCATGACGCTGACCGTCGCGCTGCGCATGTTCTCCTCGACGGTCGGCGTGCCCGACGACAGCCCGGAGGTCGGCGCCGCGATCGACGCCTATCTCGAGCGGTGGCGGTCGCTCGGGCCGCTCGCGGCTCTGCGGCGGGGCGCGGCGCTCGGACGCGCGCTCGGCGGAGCGTCGCGGGCGCTCACCTGGCACGCGATCGCGGTGGCGGCGCCGGCGACCGAGCGCGAGTTCCCGGGCTCCGCCGCCGAGTGGCTCAGGGACACGGCCAGGGCGCTCGCGTAGCATCCTCGGTATGCCCGAACTGCCCGAGCTCGAGGCGTTCGTCATCGCCCAGCGCGACGCCCTGACCGCCGCGCCGGTGGCCGCCGTGCCGGTGGCGCACTTCGCGACGGTGAAGACCATCGACCCGCCGATCGCCTCGCTGGCGGGCCAGCGGTTCACGGCCGTGCGCAGGCGGGCGAAGCGGATCCTGTTCGATGCCGACGGCGGCGACACGCTCGTCCTGCACCTCATGTCGGCGGGCAAGCTGGTCGTGGGCGGCAAGCGCACGAAGGTTGCCCGGCTCGTCGTCGAGTTTGAGGACGGGCCCGACCTGGTCATGACCGAGACGGGCTCGAAGCGCCGTGCGGCGGCCTGGCTCCTGCACCCCGACGCGCTCGCCGCCGAGCTGGCGCACATCGGCCCCGAGCCGCTCGACCCGGCGTTCACCGCCGAGGCGCTGCGGGGGCAGCTCGAGGCCCGGCCGCACCAGCTCCACGCGTTCCTGCGTGACCAGCGCGCGATCGCCGGCATCGGGCGGGCGTTCGCAAACGAGATCCTGTATGCGGCCATGCTGTCGCCCTACCAGCGGGGAGCGACGCTCTCGGACGAGGAGCTTGGCCGACTGCACTCCGCGATCACCGGAGTGCTCGGCGACGCGGTGGAGCGGCTCGTCCCGCTCTCGGGGAACGGGCTCACCACGAAGGCCGACCGCGGCTACGCCGTCCACGACCGGCTCGGTCAGCCCTGCCCCCGCTGCGGCGATGCGATCCGGCGCGTCTCCTTCGAGGAGCACACGGTCTTCTACTGCCCGACGTGCCAGACGGGCGGGCGCACGCTCGCGGACCGGCGATTGTCACGCCTCTTACGGGAGTAGTCCTCGCGGGCGCTAGGATTCCTCAAATGCTTGAACGCGCAACTACCTTCACGCATGACCTCCAGGCCGCCGAGCCCGACGTCCGTCTCGCCCTGACGCGGGCCGGCGTGACCGGCGTCGAGAAGGTCATCCGCATCGCCCACGCGGGCACCGAGCTCCTCTACTACGCCGACATCGACTGCTACGTCGACCTCGACCCGGATCAGAAGGGCGTCCACATGTCGCGCTTCCCCGAGACGGTGGCCGAGGCGATCGACAACGTCGTGATCGGCGAGGCGCTGCACGTCGAGGACCTCGCCCAGCACATCGCCGAGTCGATCATCGAGCGGCAGCAGGCGGTGCGCTCCGAGGTGACGATCCGGGCCAAGTTCCCGGTGACGCGCCGGGCGCCCGTGTCCGACCTGCCGACGCAGGAGATCTACCACCTGATCGGCCACGCGCTCGCGAACGGCAAGGCCGCCCGCCGGATGGTCGGCGTCGAGGTGCGCGGCCTGAACGCCTGCCCGTGCGCGCAGGGGCTCGTCCGCGAGCGGGCGCGCGAGCGCCTCTCCGACGCGGGCTACGACGACGCGCAGATCGAGGAGATCTTCTCGATGCTCCCCGCCGCGACCCACAACCAGCGCGCCGAGGCGACGCTGATGATCGGGACGAAGCGCGAGATCGACGCGCGCGACATGATCGGGATCGCCGAGAGCTCCATGAGCGCGCCCGTGTTCGAGCTGCTCAAGCGGCCCGACGAGCTTTTCGTCGTCGAGCACGCGCACCTGCACCCGCGCTTCGTCGAGGACTCCGTCCGGCTGATGATCGCCGGCACGCTCGAGACCTACCCCGACCTGTCGGACGGGTGCTTCCTCCTGGCCCGCCAGGTGAACCACGAGACGATCCACAACCACGACGTCCTGGCCGAGCGCCACGGGGTCGTCGCAGAGCTGCGCGCCGACCTCGAGGGACAGCCCGCCAACGCTCCCGCCGAGCACACGACGGCGCGGGCGTGGCTCGAAGGTTGAGCCGAACGGGTCAGCTCCGCCCGGCGAACACCGCCCGCAGGTTGATGCGGTGCTCGGTGCCCGCCCGCAGGCGGGCGATGTTGGCGCGATGCCGCCAGATCACCCAGGCGCCGGTCCCGAGCGCGAAGAGGCACACCGGCCACGGCTGGCCGGTCGCGAACGCCGTCGCCGGATAGGCGATCGCGGTCACCACCGATCCGATCGAGACGTACCGGGTCGCGAGCGAGATGCACAGCCACACGACGAACGCCGCGACGCCCATCCACGGCACGAGCGCGAGCATGGTGCCGGCCCCGGTGGCGACGCCCTTGCCGCCCTGGAAGCCGAGGAAGACCGGGTACATGTGCCCGGTCACCGCGGCGGCCGCGGCGAGCACCCACACGAGCTCGTTGTCCGTGACACCGCGCGCGATCAGCACGGCGACGGCGCCCTTTCCGATGTCGAGCGCCATCACCGGCACCCCGATCTTGAGGCCCAGCACGCGCATCACGTTGGTGGCGCCGGTGTTGCCCGATCCGACGAGGCGCAGGTCGATCCCGCGCAGCCGGCCGGCCCAGTAGCCGAACGGCAGCGACCCCAGCAGGTAGCCGAGGACGACGGCGATCACAGCGGCGCTCACGCCGGCGCCCTCAGGACGTCGCGGGACTCGATGAAGTAGTCGATCCCCGACCAGACGGTGACGGCCACGGCGAACGCCACGAGGGCGGTCGTGACGGCGTGCGGGGGATGGTCGACGATGAGCGCGGCGATCGCGACGACCTGCGCGGTCGTCTTCACCTTGCCCCATTGCGAGGCGGCGATGACGACGTGCTGGCTCGCCGCCACCATCCGAAGGCCCGACACCATGAACTCACGGGCGATGATGACCATCGCCACCCACGCGGCCACGCGGTCGAGCTCGACGAGCGAGATGAGCGCCGCGGAGACGAGCAGCTTGTCGGCCAGCGGGTCGAGGAAGACGCCGAAGGTCGTCGTCGCGTTGCGGCTGCGGGCCAGGTAGCCGTCCAGCTTGTCGGTGCCGGCGGCCACCGCGAAGATCGCGACGGCGACCAGGTCGCCGTCGGGGAGCCGGCCCAGGAGCGCAACCATGAACACGGGGATCAGGAGGATGCGCCCGACCGAGAGCCAGTTGGGCAGGTTCACGTCGAAAGCCTATCGCCGTGGCGCCTGTGGAAGTCCGCCGCGAGCAGCTCACAGACACGCACCTCCGCCAGCATCCGAACGACGGGGTCTTCGACCCCGGGAATCGGCACGTCGACGGCCGCGCCGGGGAGCGGGCCGCCCACCGTCACCACGGGGCACTCGCGCGCCAGCGCCCAGTCCATCACCTCGGCCTCCCATGCGGATCCACGCAGGAGCACGAGCCCGAGGCCGGGGAGCTTCGACAGGTAGACGTCCACGTGTGACCAGTCGCCGGTCTCGCACGCGTCGGCTCGGACGCGGGGCACCTCGCGCAGCATGAGCGCCGACTGCTCGGCCGAGCCGAGGCGCTCGGCGGGTGCAAGCACGTGGATCGCCGGGCGGCTCAGGACGTCGGCCGCCGCACCCAGCCAGTCGGGAATCGCGTCGATGATCGCCGCCGAGGCGTCGGCGGCGGCGCGCACCCGCGACGGGTCGACGCCGCACAGGAGGAGCAGGAGCGCGAGCGTGTTGGTGTAGCTCCGGCAGGCAACACCGCTCAGCTCCTCGCCCGCGTGGAGATCGAGACAGGTGTCGACCTCGGCCGTGAGCGCCCCATCCGGGCGGTTGGTGACGCCGATGACCGTGCTCGTGCCGCGATGCCGGCGCGCCACGGCGATCGTCTCGGCCGAGCCTCCACCCGCGGAGACGGCGACGACGAGCAACCCCTGCTCGGGTGGCTGGGGCGCTCCGCTCGAGGCATGCTCGGCGTGGGCGTCATGGCCGAGGCTCCGCAGGTACGCAGCAGCGTTCAACGCCGCGAAGCGGGAGCTTCCCATCCCGACGAACAGCACCCGCCTCGCCTCCAGCGCAAGCGGCTCGACCGCGGCGTGCGCGCTCACCAGCATCTGAAGGGACGCCGGCGTTTCGACGACGTCAGGGAGGAAGTGCTCGAGATCGAGGTCAGCCATCGTGCTCCAGGAGCCAGCGCATGCCGGCGCGGGGCGCGTAGACCCAGCCCGGCTCGAACTCCGCGGCGTAGACGAACTCGTAGCAGGCCTTCTCGAACTCGAGCGCGCGAAGCAGCGTCTCGTCGACGGCGCCGTAGCCGTCGAGGAAGGCGGCCCGGGCGGCGGCGATCCAGCCCTCGACGTCGGCGTGCGGGTCACGCTCGCGGGCGACGTAGCGGCTCAGGTGATCGAACGAGCGCAGCATCGCGGCGACGTCCCGAAGCGCGGTGCCGGGCGCCGCGCGCTGCGAGACCGGCCGGGTCGGCTCGCCCTCGAAGTCGAGCACCACCAGCCGTTCCCCGGCCCGCAGGATCTGGCCGATGTGGAAGTCGCCGTGGACGCGCTGGAGCGTGGGCGTCGCGGCCGGCGCGGCGAGCGCAGCCAGCTCCGCGCGGATCCGGCCCTCCCCCGCTCGCAACTCTGCGGCGACGTCGTCGGGCACGATCCCGAGCACCCGGTCGAGCTGGGCATCGGCCGCCTCCCGCCAGCCGCGCAGGTCGGCCGGCCCCGCCGGGACGGCACCCATGCCCGCGAGCGCCGAGTGGAGCTCGGCAGCGAGCGTGCCGAGCCGCCCGACGGCCGACACGTCGCCGGCGAGCACCGCGTCGCCACACCAGCTCCAGCCGTCGCGGCCCCCGGGCACGAACTCCTGGAGGAGCGCCACGGCGTGCCCATCCCACTCGAGCACGCCCGCGAACGCCGGCACGGAGTCGACCCTGCCGGTCAGGTACTCGACCAGCTCCACCTCCGGGTGGATGCCCGGCCAGACGCGCCGGAAGAGCTTCACGACCACCCGCTCGCCGACGACGTAGGAGGTGTTCGACTGGTCGATCCCGATGGGCCGCTCCGCGCCTCCGAGGCCCGCCGCCATAGCTTCGCGCCGGAAGTGCCACGCCGAGCCTTCAGGCACGGTCCCCGCCACGATCGCCGCCGCCACCGCGCCCTCCGTCCACACGTAGCGCTCTGCGCCGTCGACCAGGAGGATCGAGATCGCCGCGCCGCCGCCGAGCTCGAGCCGATCCTCGACCTCGACCGCCGAGATCGCCGCCGCCTTGCCGCCGAACCAGCGGGCGGCGGCGAGCTCCCCCGGGCTGGGCGCGGGAGCGGCCGTCACGACGCCGCTACCCTGTGGCCGTGGGAGGTCGACGGCGCATGGCGGCGGGTGCGATGCTGGCCGCCGTGGCGACCCTGTGGCCGACGGCCGCCGCCGGAGCGGCCGCGCCGGTCATCGCTGCGGCGGGCGACATCGCCTGCGCGCCGGGCGATCCGGTCACGCCGACCTCCTGCCGCCAGACGGCCACGTCGAACGTCTTCGTCGGGAACCCGGCGATCACGGCCGTCCTGCCGCTCGGCGACGAGCAGTACGAGTCCGGCCTCCTGTCCGAGTTCCAGGGCGCCTACGACCCGAGCTGGGGCCGGGCGCTCGCGAAGACCCACCCGGTGCCGGGGAACCACGAGTACGCCTCGGGCTCGAACGGCGTCGGCTACTTCGCCTACTTCGGCTCGCGCGCGGGCAACCCGAGCAAGGGCTGGTACAGCTATCACGTCGGAAAGTGGCACCTGATCGCGCTCAACTCGAACTGCACGCACGTCGGCGGGTGCGGGCCGTCCTCGCCGCAGGTGACCTGGCTCAAGAACGACCTCGCCGCCCACCACCCGGCATGCACGCTCGCCTACTGGCACCACGCTCGCTTCTCGTCGGGCCCGAACGGCAACCTGCCGGACTACGACGCGATCTGGAAGGTGCTCTACTCCCACCACGTCGACGTCGTCCTCTCCGGCCACGACCACATCTACGAGCGCTACGCGCTGCAGACGCCCGCCCAGGCGCGCGACCCCAGGCGCGGGATCCGCGAGTTCGTCGTCGGCACGGGCGGCAGGTCGCTCGACGCATTCACGGGGCCGTTCACGAACGGGCAGTTCCGCGAGCGAACCCAGTTCGGCGTGCTCAAGCTGACGCTCCATCCGAAGAAGTACGAGTGGCACTTCGTGAACACGGCGAAGCACGTGCTCGACAGCGGCGAGACCGCCTGCCACTAGCCCGCTACCCCGCGACGGCCACGCGCTCGATCTGGTCGGCGGCGGTGACGGTCCCCGGGCCCGCCTGCAACCGCGCCGCGACCGCGTCGAGCCGCCCCCGCAGCGCCGCGTCGCCCAGCAGCCGGTCGATCGCGCCCGTCATCTCCTCCGGCTCGAACGCGGAGGTGCGAAGCCGCACCCCGAAGCCGGTCTCGTCGACCCGCTGGGCGTTGTCGTACTGATCCCAGAAGAGCGGAAGCGCGATCATCGGCTTGCCGAAGTGCATGCACTCGGTTGTGGTGTTGTTGCCGGCGTGCGTGATGACGAGATCGACCTGCGGCAGGATCGACGGCTGCGGCACGAACTCCTCGCCCCACATGTTGGGCGCCAGGTCATAGAGGTCGTGCTGCGGGCCCTTGGAGACGATGAAGCGGTGCGGTGCCTCACCCAGCACCTCGACCAGCCGGCGCATCAGGTCGACGTCGGCCGAGCCGAGCGAGCCGAGCGACAGGTAGATCAGGCCGCCCTCGCCGTCGCGCAGCCCCTCGGGGATCTCGAAGCTCGCGTCGGAGGTGCGCACGCACGACTCCAGCCGGTGCCACGTCGAATCGAGCGGCTGCGACCGGCGGTAGTCGAGCTCCTCCGGATAGACGTAGAGGTTCAGGTAGGGCGAGGCGTGGATGAACTCGAGCTCGGGGAGCGGCGGCGCGCCGGCCTCCTGGCAGAAGTCGTTGAACTCGGTCCAGAGCGGGCGATGGGTGCGATCGTGCTCGGCGTGAAACTCGTCCCACCCGGACCGGTCGGCGGCGGGATAGCCGGAGAAGACGGGCGGGATGGCGGGGTCGCGGATCTCGAGCGGATTGCACGAGACGATCCGCACCCAGGGCCGGCCCGACGCCGGAAGCGCCGGGAACGCGGGCACGTTGTCCTCGCAGATCACGTCGGGATCGAGCTCGGCGATGATCTCCTCGAGCCGCGGGTTCACGTAGCGCGCACCGTCGGTCAGCGCCCGCCAGGTCGGCTCGAGGAACTCGCCCAGCTGCTCGATCGTCGGCTTGCGGAACGTCGGCGCCGTGTCGCGGATGAAGTCCTTCCAGAACTGCCCCGGGGCCTCCTCCACCTCGGGCGGCGGCCCGAGCCGCATGAGCCGCTCCTCGAACCCGCGCGCCTCGAGCGTGCCGGCGAACGACTCCTCCACGATGAAGACCACCCGGTGGCCGCGGGCGCGCAGGACGTCGCCGATCCCGACGCAGTTGTTGGTGGGCCCGAACGCCCCTTCAGGGAAGAACACCACCGTGGCCACAGGCTCACCTCCGCGTCGTCGACTCAGCGCAACGCCGGGGTCAGACCCCGACGTTGCGCGAGAGTATGACGAGCGTTACGCGGTCGCGCCGACCGAGCGGGCGGCGGTGTAGCGCTCGGAGACGGCCGACCAGTCGATGACGTTGAAGATCGCCTCGAGGTAGTCGGGCCGGCGGTTCTGGTAGTTCAGGTAGTACGCGTGCTCCCAGACGTCGATGCCGAGGATCGGCGTGTCGCCGTCGGAGATCGGTGAGTCCTGGTTGGCGGTGGACGTGACCTTCAGATCGCCGTTCGAGACGACGAGCCACGACCAGCCGGAGCCGAAGCGGTTCACGCCGGCGTCGATCAGCTGCTTCTTCAGCGCGTCGAATCCGCCGAAGGTGGAATCGATCGCCGAGCCCAGCTCGCCCGACGGCGTGCCGCCGCCGTTCGGTCCGATGACCGTCCAGAACAGGCTGTGGTTCGCGTGGCCGCCGGCGTTGTTGCGCACGGGGCCCTGCTTGTCCTGCGGCAGCGACGAGAGGTTCTTCAGGACCTCCTCGACCGGCTTGTCCGCCCACTCCGTGCCCTCGAGCGCGGCGTTCGCCTTGTCCACGTACGCCTGGTGATGCTTGTCGTGATGGATCTCCATCGTCTTCGCATCGATGTGGGGCTCGAGCGCGTCGAACCCGTACGTCAGATCGGGAACCTCGTAAGCCATCCCCCATCTCCTTTCCGGAGCGTGTTCTCCGCTAGTACCCGGCGACTAGCATATCCCCACATGCCCGCAATCGACGGCAGCCGGATCCTCGTTGCGGGCGGTGCCCACAGGGTCGGGAGAGCCCTCGCGCTCGACCTCGCGGGGGCCGGCGCGGACGTCTTCGTGAGCTACCACAGCTCCGCCGGCCCGGCCGAGCAGACGCGGGCCGACATCGAGGCTCTGGGCCGCCGGTCGGGGATCGTCAGGGCCGATGCGGCCGACCCCGCCGACATGCGCGCGATGGTCGCCGCGGCGACCGCTGCGTTCGGCGGGCTCGACGTCTACGTGCACTGCCCCTCGGGCGGGTTCGAGCCGCGCGATCCGGGCGCCGTCGACGAGGCGCTCTGGGACGCCGCCATGGACTCCACCGCGAAGGGCTTCATGTTCGCGGCGCAGGCGGCTCACGAGGTGATGGCCGATGCGGTCGGCGGGGTGATCGTCGCGATCACGGATGTCGCCGGGCTCCAGCCGTGGCCCAGGTTCGCGCCGCACGGCGCGGCGAAGGCCGCTCAGATCCACCTGCTGAAGTGCCTGGCGCTGGCCTGGGGGCGCGACGGCGTGCGCGTGTGCGGTGTCGCGCCCGGCCCGGTGCTCATGCCGGAGGGCATCGCCGGCGACCCAGACGAGACCGCGCTCGGCCGGCTCGGCGACCCGGCCGACGTCGCCCAGGCGGTGCGCTACTGCATCGAGGCGGACTTCGTCACGGGCCAGAACATCGTGGTCGACGGCGGCCGGCTGCTCCGTCCCTAGCCGTTGGTACCCTGGACTGGATGGGCGCCGTGATGGAGCAGACCGATGAGATCCGCGTGCTCGACCACGGGTTCGTCCGCCTCGACGGGTGCATGGCAGACGACCTCTCGGTCGTGAACGGTGCGCGCGTCTCGTTCGCGCAGCGGGTCGAGGAGATGACCGATCGCGAGGCGGGCCTCATCCGCTTCCTCATGCGTGAGCGGCACGGAAGCCCGTTCGAGCACAACGCCTTTCGGTTCCACATCAAGCTCCCGATCTTCGTGATGCGGGAGTGGGCCCGTCACCGGGTTGGGTCCTTCAATGAGTGGAGCGGGAGATATTCGCAGCTCGAGCCCGAGTTCTACGTGCCCGAGCCGGAGGACGTGCGGACGCAGATCGGCAAACCTGGCTCGTATTCGTTCGAGACCGTCGACCCCGAGCTCGCCGAGCACACGCGCGAGGCCCAGGAGGCGGTCTTCACCGAGGCCTACCGCACGTACGAGGACCTGCTCGAGCGTGGCGTCGCCAAGGAGATCGCCCGAAACGTGCTGCCGGTCGCGATCTACACCCAGTTCTACTGGACGGTTAACGCCCGCAGCCTCATGAACTTCCTGTCGCTGCGAAACGCCGAGACGGCTCAGCGCGAGATCCGCCGCTACGCCGCCGCGGTCGAGGGGCTGTTCGCAGCGAAGATGCCGATCACGCACGCGGCCTTCGTGGCGAACGAGCGCCGCGCCCCTTAGAGACATTTCGGGAGGGCAATCCCGAATCCGGGTGATGACCAGGCGGGCAGGTCACGCCACACTGGGATGAATGCGGTCGGATTCCCCCGTTCGACAGCTCGATCAGCCACGCCTGCCCGTGCCTCCGCGAACCGCCGTCCAGATCCGGCGGTACGCCGTGCTCTGGAGCCTCGCGGCGGCGGTGGCGCTCGTGCTCGTCATCCTCACAAGCGCCGGCGCCGACAGGTATCGCTCGGACGCGGCCGGCCGCGCGCGGGCGGCGCATGCCGCCGAGGCGGCGGCCCTTCATCAGTGGACGTCCGCGCCGCCCGGCGCGCGGGCGACCCGCCTCGCCGCGGCCGCCGGCCGGCTCTCCGCCGACGCGGCGCGGGCCGACGCGGATGCGTCTGCAGCCAACCGCGCCGCCGACCTCGCGGTGCTCGTCATCACCCTGACCGCTTTGGCGGTCATGCTCGCCGGCGGCGGGCTCATCCTTCACAAGGCGTGGCGGCTCGCCGGTGAGACCGACTCGCGCCGCGACCGCGACGCGCGCTGGGCCGAGCAGATCGAGCAGATCCTGGGGTGGTCGAGCCGGGCGAAGGAGGCGACGACCCGCAGCCAGCTGATCGGCTTCGCCCACATGGCGCCGCGCGACGCGATCGGCGCGGCCTGCCTCAGCATCGCCGAGGGCGCGCCGCCACGGCACAGCTCGCACGGCCTGGCGCGGATCACGCTCCCGGTCGACTCCGCCGGCGAGGGCCTGCACGCGTCGGTGTGCTTCGCCCGTGCCCGCGGCGACGAGCTCGACCACCATGCGCTCGACCTGATGCTCGGCCACCTCGCCGCGCTGTGGCGCACCGTGCTGCGGCAGGAGGAGCTCGAGCGCGCGGCGGGCCACGACGCCCTGACGGGACTCCCGAACCGGCGCACGTTCGAGTCCGACCTCCGCCGCCGCGTGGCGATGTCGAAGCGGCGCGCTCTCGGCTTCACCCTCGCGATGGTCGACCTCGACCACTTCAAGGACGTGAACGACTCCTTCGGCCATCCGGAGGGCGACGCCGTGCTGCGTCGCGCCGGCGAGGCGATCCGGATGGTGCTGCGCGGATCCGACCGGATCTACCGGCTCGGCGGCGAGGAGTTCGCCGTGCTGCTCGAGACGACCGATCCCGCCGGCGTCGCCGACCTGCTCGACCGCGCCCGCCAGGCGGTGCGCTCGCTGGCGATCGACCCGGGCGCCGGCCGGCCGCTCTCGGCGTCGATCGGCTGGGCAGTCTTTCCGGCCGACGCCGACGACCGCGCCGAGCTGGTCCGCACCGCGGATACCGCGCTCTACCGCGCGAAGGCGACCGGCCGTGACCGCGTGATCGGCTCCCAGGCCGCGTAGCCCGACACCGGCTCAGGCGTTCAGGAACTCCAGGACGGCGCGCGACCAGGGCTCGTCGTGGCCCGGCTCGAGGTACGGGAAATGGTCGGCGCCCGGCAGGATGACGAGCGTCGCGCTCGGCAGCGCATCGGCGATCTCGTGCGCGCCGGAGAGGAAGGCGTCCTCCGAGCCGGTGATGACGAGCACCGGCGCGCGGATCGCGGCGAGCGCAGGCCGGTGATCCATGCGCGCGGCGATCGCCGAGTTGAAGTGGCCGACGGCGTCGGCGTTGTCGCCGGCCCTGGCGAGCACGTCGAGGACGGGGGCCGGGTCGACGCCGACCGGCGCGTCGAGCATGCCCTCGCGCCGGTAGAGCTGCGTCAGCTCCTCGTCGCTCGTGTAGCGGCCCTCCGCCCGCAGCCGCGCGGCCTCCAGCGCATCCTCGTAGTAGGGCTGCCCCGCGTGCGACTCCGCGCGGGCCCGCCGCGCCTCCCGGATCGGCTCGGTGAAGCGCGGTGCGGTGCTCGCCAGCACCAGCCTCCCGACGCTCCCGGGATACCGCGCCGCCCAGGCCATCGCGACGAAGCCGCCGTGCGAGTGGCCGAGCAGGTCGAGCCGCTCGATCCCGGCGTGCTCGCGCACCGCCTCGATGTCGGCGGCGTAGTCCTCGAGGTCGTAGGCGGCAGGATCGGCAGGTGGGTCGGACGCGCCCGTCCCCCGCGGGTCGAGCAGGAGCAGCGTCCGCTCGGCCGCGAGCGCAGGCAGGTCGCCGTAGTAGGCGGACGAGCTTCCGGGCCCGCCGGGATGGCACAGGAGGGGCGGGCCCGACCCCGTCTCTCGCCACGCGAGCGTGCGGCCGTCGGCCGTCCGAAGGCTCGGCACGCTAGAAGCCGACCGCGAGGCCGTCGCGGCGTGGCTCGGTGCCGCCGAGGAGGCGCCCGTCCGGCCGGCGGACGATCACGTGCCCGTTGCCGTAGTTGTCGTCGGTGTCGACGACGGCTGTCGGCCGGCTCCCGAACCTCCCGGCGAGGTCGGCGAGCGGCGACTCGAGCGAGACCGAGCCGTCCTCCTCCAGCCGGTAGCGGGGCGCGTCGAGCGCGGCCTGCGGGCCGAGCCCATGGTCGAGCATGTTGACCACCACCTGCACGTGCCCCTGCGGCTGATACTGGCCGCCCGTCACGCCGAACACCGCCTCCCAGCGGCCGTCGGGGCCCAGCAACGCGGCCGGGATGATCGTGTGGAACGGGCGCTTCCGGGGCGCGAACTGGTTCGGGTGGCCCTCGTCGAGCACGAACCCGGCGCCCCGGTTCTGGAGCACAAAGCCGTATCCGGGCACGAGCACGCGCGAGCCGAAGCCGTGATAGACCGACTGGATCAGGGACACTCCCATCCCCTCGCCGTCGGCGGCGCACACGTACGCGGTGCCGCCGATGGTCGCGTAGCCGCGCGCGTACGCCTCGGCCAGCGCCTCGACCTGGGCGGGTGCGTCGGGCGACGCGAGCGCCTCGAGTGCCCACCCGGCGATCGACCCCTGCCCGTTCGGCGGCAGCTCGAGCAGCGTCCGGTCGCGGTAGGTGAACTCGATCGGATCGACCCAGTCGTTCGCGTGCGCCTCGAGGTCGGCCACGTCGAGCCACGAGACCGAGGCGATCGCCGCGGCGATCGGGCCGGTGTAGAAGGTGCCGGCGGCGGCGTGCTCGAGCGCCTCGGCGATCGCGGGCGACCGAAACGGCGACGCCGGCTGGAACGCCGCGGCCGCGTCGCCGTCGAGGTCGGCGAGGCACGCCCGCCAGTGGCCACCCGCCTTGGGCTGGATCTCAAACCCCTCGCGTGCGAGCGCGATCCCCGGCGCCAGCGCCTCGGCCAGGCCGCGGCGCGAGAACCGCTCGGCCAGGTCGGTCCATCCGGCCACGCACCCGGGCACGGTGACGCTGCGCGGCCCGAACTCCTCCGGCAGCGCGTCGCCGGGCTCGGCCGGCGCACGGCCGCTCGCATTCAGGCCGACCGGGTCATCGCCGTCGCGAACCACGATCGCGAACAGGTCGCCGCCCGGCGCGCACTGGTACGGCTCGGTGACGACCAGCACGCCGGCGGCGGCGAGCGCCGCGTCGCAGGCGTTCCCTCCGGCCTGGAGCGCGCGCAGCCCGGCCAGCGCCGCGTCCGGGTTGGACGTCGCGACCATGCCCCGCCGGCCGACGGCATCGGAACGGCGATGTGAGAGTGACCAGGAGCCCGCGGCGATGCCGGGAGGATGGCAGAAGCGCACGGGCGAGGTGCGGGTAGCCGCACGGTGACCCGCGCAAATTCGTGCCCATGAACACCGGGCTGCCCCACCGTCGCGCCCCCGCCGGCGCGCGAGTCTTGCCCCGACCCAGCCGGGACGACCCGGCCCACTGCATCCCAAGGAGTTGCGACCACATGAGTTCCATCGATACGTCCCGAGGACTTGCGGCCCGGCTCGGAGGTTGGAGCGCGCGCCACAAGAAGTCAGTCCTGGCAGGGTGGTTCGTGTTCGTGGCGCTGGCCGTGATGGTCTCGAGCCTCGTGCCCGCCAACACGCTCACCAAGGCCGACCAGTTCACCGGCGAGTCCGGCCGGGCCGAGAAGACGCTCGAGTCGAGCTTCCCGAAGCCGGCGAGCGAGCTGGTGCTCGTCCACAGCGGCACGCTCACCGCCGACGCCCCCGCGTTCAAACGCGGTGTCAAGCAGCTCACGGCCGGCTTCGCCGCCCTTCCGCAGGTCGAGCACCTGCGGGCTCCCGGCTACCGCTCGAGCGCCGGGCTCGTGTCGAAGGATCGCCATACCGCGATGATCCAGTTCACCATCACGGGCAAGTTCGAGACGGCCTCGGACCGGGTCGGCCCCGTCGTGACGGCCCTCAAGAATGCCCAGCAGGCGAATCCGAGCCTGCGCATCGAGGAGTTCGGCGACGCGACATCGGGCGCCGCGCTCGACAAGAAGATCCAGAGCGACCTGCACAAGGCCGAGACGATGTCGCTTCCCGTCACCCTCGTGATCCTGGTCGTGGCGTTCGGGGCGATCGTGGCCGCCGGCGTGCCGGTGCTGCTGGCGATCTCGGCAGTCCTCGCAACCATCGGGCTGGTCTCGATCCCGAGCCAGATCTTCCCGATCGACGACAACGCCTCCATCGTCATCACGCTGATCGGGATGGCGGTCGGGGTCGACTACTCGCTGTTCTACCTCAAGCGTGAGCGTGAGGAGCGGGCGGCCGGCCACGACGAGCAGACGGCCCTCGGCATCGCCTCGGCGACGTCAGGGCGCGCGATCCTGGTCTCGGGCTTCACGGTCATGGTCGCGATGGCCGGCCAGTTCCTGACCGGCGACAAGGCCTCGACCTCCTTCGCGGTCGGGACGATCATGGTCGTGGCCGTCGCGATGCTCGGGTCGCTCACGGCGCTGCCCGCAGCCCTCGCGCTGCTGGGCCGCCACGTCGACAAGGGCCGCATCCGCGTGCCGTTCCGGCGCCGCGCTCCCAGGCGGCAGGAGTCCCGCATGTGGGGCGCCCTCCTGACGCGCGTCCTGCGCCGGCCGGGCGCGGCGGCGGCCATCTCGCTGGCCGTGCTCCTGGCCATCGCCTCTCCGGCCCTGCACTTCAAGGTGCACAACACGGGCGTCAACGATCTGCCGCCTGGCCTCCCCGGGATCACCACGCTGAAGCACCTCGAGCAGGCGTTCCCGAGCTCCGACGCGCCGGCGACCGTCGTCATCAAGGCGGACGACACGCGGAGCCCGGCCGTCCAGGCCGCCATGGCCGACCTGCGCGAGCAGGCCCTGGCGACCGGCACCGTCCACCAGCCGATCAACCTCACCACCGACAAGACGCATACGGTGGCCGTGCTCTCGATGCCGCTTGCAGGCAACGGATCGAACGACGCATCGAAGCAGGCGCTCACCGCGCTTCGCGACCGCCTGATCCCCGACACGCTCGGGACGGTGAAGAACGTCAGCGTCGACGTCAGCGGCCAGACCGCGATCGACCGCGACCAGAGCACGATGCTCGCCCGCAACACGCCGCTCGTGTTCGGGTTCGTGCTCAGCCTGGCGTTCATCCTGCTCCTGGTCACGTTCCGCTCGATCGTGATCCCGATCAAGGCGATCATCCTGAACCTGCTTTCCGTCGCGGCCGCATACGGCGTGCTCGTGGCGGTGTTCCAGGACGGGCACGGCGCGTCGCTCCTCGGCTTCACGCCGATGGGCGGTGTGGCGCCGTGGCTGCCGCTCTTCCTGTTCGTGATCCTGTTCGGGCTCTCGATGGACTACCACGTCTTCATCCTGAGCCGGGTCCGTGAGGCGTTCGATCGCGGTCTCAAGACCGGCGACGCGGTCGCACACGGGATCAAGACGACGGCCGGGGTCGTGACGAGCGCTGCGGTCGTGAT
>DATAEI010000182.1:0-6179 GCA_036258075.1 Gaiellales bacterium | reverse complement strand
CAGATGCTGTGCGACATGGACGCGGGCGTCGGCGTGATCGTCCTCTCCAACGGGCCGTCGGGTGCCGCCGCAGTGGCCGACTACGCGCTCGACCTGGCCCGCGCTCGTGCGGAGGGCACGCCCCTCCCCGAGCCACCCGCGGGCGGGACACCCGATCTCGGCGAGCGGACGGGGGAGTATGGGCCGATCATCGTCACCGCCGCAGGGATCCACGCCTTCGGGCGCGAGGGCGCCCTTCACGAGCACGCGCCCGACGTCTACGCCACGACCCACCCCGACCTGTGCCGCACCTTCGTCCGGTTCGGCCGGGACTCCAGCGGCCTGGTCGACCGCCTGATGTGCGGCGACGACTGGCATCCGGGCCAGGGCTACGCCGGGCCACCCGAGTTCCCGCACCCACCGGAGTGGGCGGCGTACCCCGGCCTGTACAGGTCGCACAACCCCTGGCTGCCGGCGCTCCGCATCACCCTGTGCCGCGGAGAGCTGGGGATGGAGCAGGCGAGCTACGGGCGCTTGCCGCTCGAGCCGCACCGGAGCGGCGGCTTCGCGCTCGCGACTCCTGAGGGCCGCCTGCCCGAGCGGCTGCGGTTCGACACGGTGCTCGACGGCCGGGCGCAGCGCGTCGACTTCGGGGGCACGACGCTCTTCCGCGCCGCCGACGGCTCGAGGGGCACCCCGGAAAGCTGTGACAGCCGGTAAAGAAGGGAACAGCCCGCGGGCCACGAACCCCGCAGCAATGGCCAGAGCGACGACGCGACCTGCACATCGCGGCGCCGGCTCACGGCGATCGGCTCGGCGCTCGCGCAAGACCCCCATCCGCTCACAGACCCCCCGGCGGAATCGAGCGCCGAGCCGTTCGACTGTTGAGCAGCGCGCCGACCTGCTCGGCGGGTCGCTGCTTGCGCTGGGCGTGTTCCTGGGCTTCGTCGAGTACCTGGGCTGGAACGGCGGCGTCATCGGCGTCAAGCTCGACGACGGCCTGCGCCTGCTCGTGGGCCGCGCAACGGCCGTCGCACCGGTCCTGCTCGTCGCGATCGGGGGAGCCGTGTTCCTCCAGACCGGTCTCTGGAGGCTGCGGCCGCTGCGCACGGGAACGGTCGTCGGGGCTGCCACGCTCGTCCTCGCGCTCTCCTCGACCGACACCGCCGCCGCGGAGCGCCACGGCGGGCTCCTCGGCGCGTATGCCCGCATCGCGCTCACGAACCTCGTGGGCTCGGTCGGCGTCAGCATCGTGGTCGTCCTCGGGACGCTCGCGGCCCTCGTGCTCCTGACGGGAGCGTCGGCCGGGCTCATCATGCGGAGCTCGGGACGCCGCGTGGCGCGCGCTGCCGAGGCCGGCGCACGCTTCTCGGGCGAGATGACGCGGCGGGTGCGCGAGCGGCCGGCGGGACGTCCGTCGCTCCGCGCGCTGCCCACGCCGCCCGTGAGCGATCCGCCGCTCGACGGCAGCCGCGAGTTCGCCGACCTCTACGGCGAGATCCCCGAGCTCTCCGATCCGCCGCCGCTTCCGGGGATCCCCGAGCCTGAGCATGCGGCGGAGGTCGAGGAGCTCCCGGTCGACGAGATCGAGGACGAGGCGACGCCGCTCATCCAGCCGGAGCCGGCCCCGTCGGCGCCGCGGGCCCCGTACCGCCTGCCCCCGGCGAGCATCCTCTCGCGGACGAAGCCGGGCAACTCCGCGGGCCAGGATCACGAGCGGATCGCACGGGTGCTCACCGACGCGCTCGCCAGCTTCGGCGTCGAGGCACGCGTCGTCGGCAAGGTGACCGGCCCCCGGGTGACGCGCTACGAGCTCCAGCTCGCCGCCGGAACCAAGGTGAGCCGCGTCTCGCAGCTCCGCGACGACCTCGCGTACGCGCTCGCGACGACCGAGATCCGGATCCTGGCCCCGATCCCCGGCAAGCAGGCCGTCGGTGTCGAGGTGCCCAACAGCTCCGCGAACCTCGTGACGCTCGGCGACATCTACCAGGAGGCGCCGAAGGGCTCGAGCCCGCTCACCGCCTGGCTCGGCAAGGACATCTCGGGCGCCGGCGTGGCGTGCGACCTGGCGCGCATGCCGCACCTCCTCATCGCCGGCACGACCGGGTCGGGCAAGTCCGGGTGCATCAACGCAATCCTCGCGTCGATCCTGCTCCGCGCGACGCCCGACCAGGTGCGGATGATCCTGGTCGACCCGAAGCGCGTGGAGCTGAACCACTACGAGTCGATCCCGCATCTCCTGACGCCGGTCGTCACCAACATGAAGAACGCGTCGCTCGTGCTCCAGAACATCGTGCGCGAGATGGACAGCCGCTACGAGCTGATGGGCGCGGCCAAGGCACGCAACCTCGTCGAGTGGAACACGGCCAGGGCGGCCCGCGGCCAGGACCCAATCCCGTACGTGCTGGTCGTGATCGACGAGCTGGCCGACCTGATGATGGTCGCCCCGGCGGAGGTCGAGGACACGATCATCCGCCTCGCGCAGAAGAGCCGCGCCGTCGGCATCCACCTCGTGCTCGCCACCCAGAGCCCGCGCGTGGACGTCATCACCGGCATGATCAAGGCCAACGTGCCGTCCCGGATCGCCTTCGCGGTGTCGTCGCAGACCGACTCCCGCGTGATCCTCGACATGAACGGCGCCGAGGCCCTCCTCGGCGAGGGCGACATGCTCTACAAGCCGCTCGGCACGTCGAAGCTCCAGCGCGTGCAGGGCGCGTTCATCTCGGAGGCCGAGACCGCGCAGATCGTCACCGCGTGCCGCCGCCAGGCCGAGCCGTCGTTCGAGGAGGAGCTGCTCGAGGCCGCCCCCGACGTTCCGGACTCCGGCTCGCTCGACGCCGATGACGACCCCGTCCTCGAGGATGCGATCCGGCTCGTGGCACAGCACCAGACCGCCTCGGTGTCGCTCCTCCAGCGCCGTCTGCGGGTGGGCTACACGCGCGCCGGCCGCCTGATCGACATGCTGGAGCGGCGCGGGATCGTCTCGGGCTACGAGGGCTCGAAGGCGCGCAAGGTGCTGATCACCGAGACGGACCTGCACCGCATCGTGAGCGAGGCGCCCGCGGCGCCGGCCGAGACGCCTGACGACGTCACGATCTGACTCTCCGCCGTACCATGGGGCGGTGATCGAGGACTGGTACGAGCGGCTTGCGTCCGCCGGCGTCCTGGACGTGCTCGCGCCCTATCAGCCGGCGGTGGTGGGCGCCTATCCGCTGGGCGTCGCGGCCGACGGGACGCCGGTCGAGATCGTGTGCCGCGCGGTCGACCTGCCGGCGTTCGCGAGGGTGGTCGAGCGCTCGTTCGGGGAGACGCAGGGCTTCTCCCTCCACGGCGGGAGCCTCGACGGCGAGGAGGCGGTGTTCGCCGAGTTCTCGCTGGACGGGCTGCCTGTGGAGGTCGCCGCGCAGCCCGAGCACGTGAACCGCCGCCTGGGCGCGGCGACGCTCGGGATCGACCGGGTGCTGGCCGAGTCGCCCCCGGCCGCGCGGCGCAGGCTGACGGCATCGGTCGCGGCGGGCGAGGACTGGCTCGACGCCTCGGTGAGCCAGCTCGACCTCTCCCGGCTGGCCCTGGAGTCCCTCGCGAACGCGAACCCGGCGCTCGTGGCGCGGGTGATGGGGATCCGCCGCCCCGGGCCGGCCATCCGCGAGTACGTGGTCGCGATCGGCCTCGGGGTCACGGCGGAGGTCCTGATCGTCGTCGCCGGCGCCGCACGCGGCTCGCAGGAGTACACGGGGCTCATGCTGATGATCGAAGCGGCGGTGCTCGGGCTCGTCCTCGGCACCCGCCTCGCGCTGGTCGCCGCCCTGGCGCCGCTCGTCGGCATGGGCGCGGTGATCGCGTCGAGCATCTCGGTGGGAAGCGAGACCTGTTCGCCCGGCTGCGGCCAGCAGAGCGTGAGCTACCTCTTCGTCGGGGTGCTCGTCGCGGCGGCCGCCGGCACGGCGGGGCTGCTGCGAGACCGGTACTTCCCGCGCGCCGCGTGAGGCGTGCCGTCGCCATCGCCTGCGCCGTCCTGGCGACGGGATGCGGCTCCGACACGGGGCCGCCGGCCGCTGTGCCCGCCCGGCCTGTACGGATCGCGCTTCTCGACCCGTCCCCCGACCTCGCCCGGGGCATGCGCGACGCAGAGCGCTTCGTCGGCGCCGTCGAGACCGCAGACGAGCGGTCTGCCGACCTCGTCGTCACAGGCGATCCCGCTCAGGCGGTCGAGATCGCAAACCGCTCGCCGCACGCCCGGGTGCTCCTGGTCGGCGCCGAGCCCTCCGATCCCGTGCCGGGAAACCTGCTCGCGATCCAGATCAGCCGCGGACAGCCGGCCTATCTCGCGGGCGCGGTGGCGGGCCTCACGGGCGCCCGGACGGTCAGCATCGTCGGCGGCGGCGAGGAGCTTGCCGCCGCCGTCCGGGCGGGCGCAGCCGAGGCCGGCGCGGCAGTTCAGGTGGCCGTGGCCGCCTGCGGAGCGGCCGCCACAGCCGACGTGCGATACGCCGAGCGGACGTCGTGCCTCTCGGGCGGCGGATCCGGGCGCGTGATCGCACCGGCCGCCGTCACGGGCGCCGACCAGCTCGCGGTGATCGGCCCGCGCGCCTGGGTGGCCGTCGCGGCCGCGGCCCGAGCCGTCCAGGCCGGCCTCTGGTCTCCCGGCGTCGTGCTCGAAGGGCTGCGCCAGGACGTGATCGGCGTCGGGTGGATCTCGCCGTCGGTCACGCCCCGTGCGCTCGATCGGCTCCAGCGGATCGAGGACATGATCCGCGCCGGACAGGCCGAGATCCCGGTCGTCGCGCCCGTCCAGCAAGGCGAGTAGACTGACCCGGAATTCGGCCCAGGCGGCCGCGTATCCCATGTTTGAGATCGGCCCGGCACTCAGAGAGGCGCGCGAGCGCCGCGGACTGGCCTTCGGCGACGTCGAGGCCGACACCGCCATCCGGACGCGCTACATCCGCGCGCTCGAGGAGGAGCAGTTCCACGTGCTCCCGGGGCCGACGTACACGAAGGGGTTCCTGCGCGCCTACGCGGAGTACCTCGGGCTCGACGGACAGCTCTTCATCGACGAGTTCAACTCGCGCCATCACGACGCCCGCACGCCGCACGACCAGCCGATCGCGTCGCAGCCACGATCGCGGCCGCACCAGCGCCGGCAGCGGCGCGAGTCGAACCTGGTGATGATCGTCCTCGCGGCGATCGTGGCCGTCTCCGCGCTCGTGCTGCTCGCGACCACGTTCCCCAACGGGCCGACGGCGCCGTATCCCAACACGACCGCGCCCAACTCCGGCACGTCGACGCCGACTGACACGACGCCGTCAACCGGCGGGAAGACCACGACCAAGCGCAAGGGCTCGCCCGAGCGGCCGCGCCTCACCGTCACGCTCGTCTTGTCGTCCAGCACCTGGGTGCGGGCGACGACCAAGACCGCGACCGGCGCCGGCGCCGTCACCTCGAAGGGCACCGACCTGGGGCAGGGGCTCCTGATCGATCCGGCCGTCACAGGGTCGTCGCGCGTCCAGTTCACCGCGCGGGCGCCGATCTTCCTGCGCCTCGGAAACCCGTCCGCGGTCACGATCACGGTCAACGGGAAGCCCGTCCGGCTGCCGAAGAGCGTCACCGCGAACGGCGTGATCCGGATCGTCTCGGGCAGCGATATCCGGGCTTGACCCGCCCCGCGGCCGCCATCCTGCTCACGGGGAACGAGCTCCTTCGCGGGGTCATCTCCGACGCGAACGGCGCCCACCTGGCCGCAAGCCTCGAGAAGCACGGGTTCTCGGTACGGCGCACGCTCGTGGTGGGCGACGGCGTCCCCGACATCGAGCGCGGCCTGCGGGAGCTGATCGGCGAGGCCGACCTCGTGGTGTCGTCCGGCGGGCTCGGCCCGACGCACGACGACCGCACGGTCGAGGCGCTGGCGAAGGTCGCCGGCCGACCGGTGCTCGTCGACGAGGCGCTCGAGGCGGAGATCGAGGCTTTCTCGAGGAGCCTCGCCGAGCGGTATCGGCGTCCGTACGCCGAGTTCGAGGAGGGCGTGCGTAAACAGGCAGCGCTGCCGGAGGGGGCTCACGTGCTCGGGCTGGCCGGGACGGCTCCGGGGCTCGTGCTCGAGGTCGACGGGTCGGTTGCGGTCGTCCTGCCGGGGCCGCCGGGCGAGCTTCGGCGGCTCTGGACGCGGGCGGTGGAGGCCGAGGCCGTGCGAAGCGTCTTCGAGC
>DATAEI010000181.1:0-11048 GCA_036258075.1 Gaiellales bacterium | reverse complement strand
CTCTTTCCGGAGATGGCGAACCCCGACCATGCCGGTGAAGACTGGTCGCCGAGCTTCGTCGACTACCTCCACCTGTCCTTCACCACCGCGACGGCCTTCAGCCCGACCGACGTCTCTCCGATCAAGCCGTGGGCGAAGCTCTTGATGATGACCGAGGAGGCGGTCTCGCTCGTCGTCGGCATCCTCGTCGTCGCCCGGGCGGTGAACATCCTCACGTAGCCGGGCTCAGGCGCCGCTTCGGGTGAGGAACCCGTCGACGGTGATGCGCGGATGCCCGCTCGAGGCCAGGTTGACGATCCTCACGGTGTGGGCCCCGGCGGTCGGCCACTCAGAGGCAAACGCAAGCACCCGGTTCCGCGCTGTTGACGACCCGGTGCCGACGGTCGCCGCGAGCACGCCGTCGACGAACACCCTCGCCGAGCCGTGGGCCGCGTCCTCGTCGGTCACCCAGGCGATCGCCCGGCACGACGCGCAGTGGAACGTCGCCGACGCCGAGGCGGCCGCCGTGTACCTGGCGACGCCGCCCCATGCGCCGGCGAAGCTCGACGTGTGCCAGGTGCCCGCGTACGTGGCGGCGCCCTCCTGGAAGCCGGCCAGCGCCACGCTCGTGGTGGAGCTGGCCCCACCGCAGTCGACGGCGACCGTGTACGCGGGCCCGACCAGGAGGTTGAGCGTTGCGCCGAGCGCCGTCCCGGTGTGCGACACGGTCGGGCTTCCGGAGGCGGTGGCGGTGAGGGTGTAGGCCGAGCCGGCGGGGCACGTGCCCTGGGCCCACGAGATCGCGTACGGGACGGTCGGGCCGGAGCCGGCGCTCATGGTCGATCCCCGGACCAGATGGGCCTGGACGGCGCCGGGCGTGGCGATCGCCCCCGTCCCCGCGATCACCGCCGCGATCTGGCTCTGGGTCAGCGCCGTGCCGTACACCAGGAACCGTGACATCGTGCCGTTGAAGAACGCCTGGGCGATCTCGTTGGTGCCCGTGCCGCCGGGCGCGTGGCCCTTGCGGTGCTTCGCGCCGACCACCAGGTTCTCGTCGACCCCGGTGACGGCCGCGCCCGTGTCGAGCGAGCCGGTCTGCGGGACGCTCCTGTCGAGGACGAGGTTCGCGCCGTCGCCGTCGGCGACGTAGGTGCGCAGCTGTGCACCGTCGTAGGTGGCGGCCGCCCACGTGAGCGTGTTGTTCGGGATGACCCGCGTACCGGTGAAGGTATCGGCGGCGGCGCCGTTGAAGAACCCGCCGACCCGGAGGCGGTACTTGGGCGTCGTGTCCTCACGGACGTTGAACCAGAAGCTCCCGGCCTTCTCCATCAGCTCGTAGCGCTGGTGGGAGGGATCGGTGTCGGCCGACTCGTCCAGCGTGAACTGGACGAGGATGGAGAAGTGGTTCACGTCGAGGCTCCCCGACCGGTTCGGGATCTCGATGCGCTCCTTCTGCGCACCGTCGATGACGACGGCCGGATCGCCCACGGTGTCGGTCGTCGTGCCCGGGCTCCAGCTCGTCTCCGACCCGACGGCCCCCTTCCTCCCGGCGCCGTCGTTGGCGTTCCCGGATTTGTCCGGCACGGTCGCACCCGAGATGTGCGCGACGTCGAGATCGACGATGGGGCTCGGGGGCGCAACCGCATCCGCGCCGGCCGATGAGCCCCCGGCGATTGCCACCCAGGTGCAGGCGGCGAGCACGATCCCTCGTCTCACGTTGCCGTCCCAGGTCGTGGCCCTTGCGCGGAACCGATCGTACCACCCGCGCTGTGCGAGGCTTTCGCCGCCGTGGAAGCCCATGCCCGTGCCGTCATCCTCGTGGAGGGAGCGAGCGACAGGATCGCCGTCGAGACGCTCGCGGCCCGGCGGGGCAGAGACCTGGCCCGCGAGGGCATCGCGGTCGTGCCGGCCGGCGGCGCGCACGCCATCGGCCGCCACCTGGCGCGCCTCGTGGGCGACAGTCGCATCGCTTGCGTGGCGGGCCTCTGCGACGCGGGCGAGGAGGAGCACGTCCGGCGGGCCGTCGAACGCTCAGGGCTCGGCTCGCCCCGAAACCGCCCCGACCTCGAGGCGCTCGGCTTCTTCGTCTGCGTCGCCGACCTCGAAGACGAGCTGATCCGCGCGCTCACCTCCGCCGGCGTGGAGGCCGTCCTCGAGGCGAACGGCGACCTCGGCGCCTTCCGCACGTTCCAGCGCCAGCCGGCCTGGCGGGGGCGAAGCGTCGACGCCCAGCTCCGGCGCTTCTTCGGGAGCGCCGACAGCCGCAAGCTCCGGTACGCGCGCCTCCTCGTCGAGGCGCTCGATCCGGCCCGCGTGCCGCACCCGCTCGACGGGGTTCTGGCCCACGTCCGACCGCCGGTAGTCTGAGCGCATGCGCACCTCCCTGGCGCCGCTCGGCGAGCGGAACTTCCGGCTGCTCTTCTGCGCCCAGGCGATCTGGCTCCTCGGCTCGTGGATGACGCCGGTCGCGCTCGCGTTCGCCGTCCTCAGCCTGACCGATTCACCCTCTGCGCTCGGCCTCGTGCTCGGCGCCGAGGCGGTGCCGCTCACGCTGCTCCTGCTCGTCGGCGGCGTCTGGGCCGACCGGCTGCCGCGCGTGCGGGTGATGGTGACGGCCGACCTGGTGAGCGTGGTCTCGCAGGGCACGACCGCCGTCCTTCTGATCGCCGGCTCGGCCGAGGTGTGGCAGCTGGTCGCCCTGGCCGCCGTCGCCGGCGCCGCCGATGCGTTCCACACCCCCGCCTGGGCCGGCCTCCTGCCCGAGACGGTGCCGCCGCCGATGCTCCAGCGCGCGAACGCGCTCCGCCACCTCGAGTCGAACGCCGGGCGGGTCGCCGGGCCGCTGCTCGCCGGCGTCATCATCGCCGCCGCAGGCGCCGGCTGGGCGATCGCCGCCGATGCGCTGTCGTTCCTGCTCGCGGCCGCGATCCTCGTGCGCGTCGACGTGCCGGCCCGCGCGGTCGCCGGGCAGGCGGCGAGCTTCGTGGCCGAGCTCAAGGAGGGCTGGCGGGCGGTGCGCGCCGAGTCCTGGCTGATCGTGATGATGATCGACACCGGCCTCTGGATGCTCGTGATCTGGGGGCCGTACGCCGTGCTCGGCCCGATCGTGTGCGAGCGCGAGCTCGGCGGTGCGGGCTCATGGGCGCTCATCTCGGCCGGCTACGGCCTCGGAAGCATCGGCGGCGGCGTGCTCGGGCTGCGCCTGCACCCGCGCCGGCCGTTGCTCGTCGCCATCGTCATCAACGCCGTCTTCCTGCCGCTCCTGGCCTCGCTGGCGGTGGCGTCACCCGCGTGGACGATCGCGGCCATGGCGGTGCCGGCCGGAGCCTCGACGTCGCTCTACATGGTGCTCTGGGACACCACGCTTCAGGAGCGTGTCCCGCGGGAGGCGCTCGCGCGGGTGTCGAGCTTCGAGCGGATCTCGGTGTTCGCGCCGCTCCCGATCGGAATGGCGCTGGCCGGTCCGGTCGCCCAGTGGATCGGTGTCGAGGAGACGCTGTGGGTGTCGGCGGCGTGGCTGGGCGTCTCGACGGTGTTCCTGCTCTCGATCCCGAGCATCCGCCGGATGGAGCGGCCGGCGCACGATCCGCTACTCCTCGGGAGCCACGACGTCCGGCACCCGGCTCCGCTGGGCCCAGACGACCGACGCGATGACGGCCAGCGCGACCACGACGGTCGTCACGGTCACCTGCTCCCCGAGTAGCAGCGCCGACCACACGAGCGTCAGGAGCGCCTGGAGCTGCTGCACCTGGCCGCCGCGGGCGATCCCGGCGAGCGAGAGGCCGCGGTACCAGGCGAAGAAGCCGAGGTACATCGACGAGACCCCGAGGAGGAGCAGCGAGCCCCACTCGATGCCCGACGGGTCGTGGACACCGCCCGACCACCAGAGGAGCGCCGAGGCCGGGACGGTCAGGGGGAGCGCGAGGACGACGACCCACGAGATGACCTGCCAGCCCGGCATCACGCGGGTGACGGACGCGCCCTCGACGTAGCACCACGACGAGGCGAGCACCGCGCCGACCACGAGGCCGTCGGCGAGGAGGTCGCCGCCGCTCCCGCCGCCGCGCGACAGCGCGAAGACGACGAGCGCGGCCGTGCCCGCGGACGCCGCGGCCCAGAACTGCCAGCTGACGCGCTCGTGCGTGCGAAGGACGGCCACGAGCGCGGTGGTGAGCGGCATGAACGCGGCGATGACCGCCACGTGCGCCGAGGTGGTGCGCTCGAGCGCGAGCGCGAGCAGGATCGGCCAGCCGAAGACGGCCCCGACCATCGTGAAGACGATCGGGCGCATCTGCTCCGCGGGCGGCCGGGGCGCGCGCGCAGCGACGAGGAGGCCCGCGGCCAGGACGCCCGCGATGACGGCGCGGCCGGTCGCGGTGAGGAACGGGCTGAATCCCCCGACCGCCTCCTTCGTGAGCGGGACGGAGAACGAGAACATGAGCACGCCGGCGAAGGCCCAGGCCAGGCCCTCGCGGCGCACCGAGGCCGGTGCGACGCCGGCCGCGGTGCTGGTCGCCTCCATCGGGGAGAGCGTAGCGAGCGACCCGGCACGCCCCTCTCGTATGCTCTGCGCCTGATGTGCCGGCTGCTCGCACACGTCTCACGCCGGCCGCTCACGGTCGCCGAGGCGATCGGCGACGCCGACCTCGCCTCGTTCGCCGACCTCTCGCCCCGGCACCCGGACGGCTGGGGGATGGCCTGGTGGCCGACGCGGGCGCAGGCGGCGCACGATGCCGTCCCCGAGCGGCGGCGCGCGGTCGGAAGCGCGCGGGAGAGCGCGGGCTTCGCGGCCGCGATGCATGGCGACGCGGGCTCGGCGAACGTCGTGCACCTGCGCGGGGCGACGCCGGGGCTCACGATCGAGCTCGAGAACTGCCACCCGTTCGTCCGCCCCGGGGCCGCATTCGCACAGAACGGCGCGATCCACCCCCAGCACCGGCTTCCCGAGCTCCTGCCGGCGCATCTCGAGGCCCAGGTCGCGGGCTCGACCGACAGCGAGCGCCTGTTCCTCCTCCTGCGCGACCGGCTCGACGGCGGCCGGCCGTTCGCCGAGGTCGCGCACGAGGCGCTCGCCGAGCTGTTCGAGCGGTTCACGTCGCCGGTCCTGAACTCGATGTACCTGACGCCCGAGCACCTGCACGTCCTGAACGCCCACAACCCGACGGCGCTGCCGTATCCGGGCGACCCGCACGACCTGTTCGCGCTGCGCTTCCGGGTCGAGGACGACGTCGTCGTCGTGGCGTCGTCGGGCTTCGACCAGCCCGAGTCTCGCGGCTGGCACACGCTTGACAACATGACGGTCCTGACCGTCGCCCTCGACACGCTCGAGCTCCACATCGACGCCCTCGACGGCGTCCCCGTCCCGTCCTACGACTATTCGGAGAGCACATGAGCCACGACGGGCAGCGTGTCGTCCTCGTGACCGGCGCGGCCGGCGGGATCGGCGCGGCGACGGCCCGGACGCTGGCGGCGGAGGGCGCCGCGGTCGTCGTCCACGATCTGCGCCGGGAGGGTCGGCTCGCGGAGCTCGCCGGCGAGCTCGGCGAATCGGCGCACCCGCTCACCGGGGATCTGAGCGATCCGGCGGCGGCCGACGCGCTCTGGCGTGAGGCCCTGGAGTGGCGCGGGCACCTCGACGTGCTCGTCAACAACGCCGGGGTCTACGAGGCGGCCGATCCGGACGGCGACCTCGCCGCCTGGCAGGCCTCGTGGGAGCGCACGCTCGCGATCTGCCTGGTGTCGCCCGCCGCGCTCTGCCGAGCGGCGATCGCCACCTTCCGCGAGCAGCCCGGCGGCGGCATCATCGTGAACCTCGCAAGCCGCGCCGCCTGGCGCGGGGAGGACGCCGAGTACTGGCACTACGCGGCGGCGAAGGCGGGAGTCGTGGCGATGACGAAGACGATCGCCCGCCAGTACGGCCGCCAGGGCGTGACGGCGTTCGCGGTGGCGCCCGGCTTCGTCGACACGGCGTTCAACGCGCCGGCGGTCGCCGAGCACGGCATGGAGCTCTTCATCAACGACACCGCGCTCGGCGAGGTCGCCCAGCCGCAGGACGTGGCGAACGTGATCGCGTTTCTCGCATCGGGCAAGGCGCGGCATGCGACCGGCGCGACGGTCGATGTGAACAGCGCGAGCTACGTGCGGTAGCTCTGGCTACCCGCGCAGCGGACCGGGCGCGGCGGGCAGCTGCACCGTGGCGCAGAGCCCGCCCGCTTCGCGGGTGGTCAGGGTGAGGGTGCCCTCGTGCGCCTGGGCGATGCTCTTCACGATCGCCAGGCCGAGCCCGACACCGGCCTGGTCGGTGCGTATGCGCCTGGTGCCGCGCTGAAACGGCTCGGCGAGCGTGGCGGCCAGCTCCGGATCGAGCTTCTCGCCGGTGTTCTCGACCGTCAGCGCCACCGTCCTCTGGCCCGTGCTGGTCGTGACCCACACGGTGCCCCGGTCGGGCAGGTTGTGGACGATCGCGTTGTGCACGAGGTTCGTCGTCATCTGCAGGAGGAGCGCGTGCGAGCCGACGGTGGCGGTCACGTCGCCCGAGGTCTCGATCGTGAGGCTGCGCTTCTCGGCGAGTGGAAGCAGCGTCTCGGTCGCCTCGTCCGCAAGCAGTGACAGGTCCACCTGGTCGCGGGTGAACGACCGCTGGTCGGCGCGGCTCAGGAGGAGCAGCGCCTCGCTGAGGCCGATCGCGCGGGCGTTCACGGCGAGGAGGCGTTCGACGAGCTCGCCGGTGTCGCGGTCGGGATCGCTGCGTGCCACGTCGAGAAGCGACTGCGTGATCGCAAGCGGCGTCCGCAGCTCGTGGGAGGCGTTTGCGGCGAAACGCTGCTGCTCGGCGACATGTGCCTCGAGGCGGGCGAGCATGGTGTCGAAGCTGTCCGCGAGCTCGCGGAACTCGTCCCGGCGGCCTTCCAGCGCGATCCGGTGCGACAGCTCGCCGGTCGCGGCCATGCGCGTCGCGTCGGTGATGCGGCCCAGAGGAGCCAGCATGCGGCCCGCGAGGAGCCACCCTCCCAGCAGGCCGAACACCAGCAGGAACGCCATCACGGCGGCCGCGATCGGTGCGAAATCGCGCAGCAGGTCGGCGTGGCTTTGCACCATGAAGATCACGCCGGGGTGCACGCCACGCGAGAGGGAGAAGTACCCGGCGGTGAGCAGCAGGGCGCCCGCGGCCATCATGAACGCGGCGTAGCTCAGGGTGAGCTTGAGGCGGACGCTCATGCCGGACGCCCGCGTCACGCCGCTCCCGGCTGCGTATCGATGCGGTAGCCGACGCCCGGCACGGTCGCGATGATCCAGGGCTCGCCGAGCCGCTTGCGCAGCCCCGACACGGTGATGCGCACGGCGTTGGTGAACGGGTCTGCGTTCTCGTCCCACGCCCTGGCGAGGAGCTCCTCGGCGCTGATCACGCCGCCCTCGGCGGCGACGAGCACCTCGAGCACCGCGAACTGCTTGCGGGTCAGGGCGACGTAGCGGTCGTCGCGGTAGACCTCTCGGCGGAACGGATCGAGGCGGAGGCCGGCGATCTCGCTCACGGGCGGCCGGTGCTGGGCGCGCCGGCGGTCGAGCGCCCGGAGCCTCAGCACGAGCTCCTGCAGCTCGAACGGCTTCGTGAGGTAATCGTCTGCGCCGAGCTCGAACCCTGTGGCCTTGTCGTCGAGCCGGTCGGCGGCGGTGAGCATGAGGATCGGCGTGCCGCTGCCCGAGGCGATGATGCGCTCGGCGACCTCGTCGCCGTTCGGGCCGGGGATGTCGCGGTCGAGGACGGCGATGTCGTAGGCGTTCGACCTCAGGAGCTCGAGCGCGGTATCGCCGTCCCCGGCGATGTCCGCCGCGATCGCCTCGAGACGCAGGCCGTCGCGGATGGCCTCCGCCATGTAGAGCTCGTCCTCGACGACCAGGACACGCATGCTCCGATGATAGGAGCCGCCGGGTTTCGTCGGCATATGCAAAACCCGAGACGTGCCGGCAACACCGTCCTGCCTTGAATCGAGGCATGACCAATGCCAGACACGCACGAACACCCACGCATCGGCGCCCCCGGCTCCTTCTCGCCGGCCTGCTGGCCGTCGTCGCGGCTGTCGCGGTCGTCGACCACCACTCCGCGCCATCCCCGGCCTCGCAGGCCGCAACGCCACCCACCGGCGTGCTCCGAGCCGACCGCCGCCTGGCCCGCGACGAGGCGGGCCCGACCAGCGTGTCGCGGGCGGACGGCGACGCCGTGCCCGCCGCCGTGTGGCCGGTCGACGGCCAGGCCGCATTCATCCGGTCAGGGCAGTCGGAGATCCACGCCGGCCCCCGCCAGCACCCGGCGCCGATCGCGAGCGTTGCGAAGGTGATGACCGCCTACGTCGTGCTCCGCGACCATCCGCTGCGGCCGGACGAGGACGGGCCGGTGATCACGCTCACCGCCGCTGACGTGGCCGACACCGCCGCGCGGAGCGCGCACCACGAGTCCGTCGTGGCGGTCGAGGCCGGAGAGCGGCTGACCGAGCGGCAGGCGCTCGAGGCGCTGCTCGTGCCGTCGGCGAACAACGTCGCGGCGGTGCTGGCGCGCTGGGATGCCGGCTCGCAGGAGCGGTTCATCGCCCGGATGAACGCCGCCGCGCGGTCGCTGGGCATGACCCACACCCGCTACACCGACCCGAGCGGCTACGACGCCGCCACGGTGTCGACCGCCGCCGACCAGGTGCGTGTTGTCGCTCGGGCGATGCGGTCGCCGGTGTTCGCAGCGATCGTGGCGATGCCGAGCGTGACGCTGCCGGTCGCGGGCACCGTGCACACCACGAACGCCCTGCTCGGGCACGACGGCTTCGTCGGCGTCAAGACCGGCTCGGACGACGCCGCCGGCGGCTGCTTCGCGTTCCGGGCCATCCGCCGGGTCGACGGCGAGGCCACGGCGATCACCGGCGTCGTGCTGGGGCAGCCGGGGAGCGACCAGATCGCGGCGGGGTTGACGGCGGCCGCGGCCATGGTCGATCGCATCACGGGCCGGCGCGTCCGGCCTCATCACCTGCGGCCGGGCGCCCCTCCGCCGGCGGGCGTGTGATCACCCGCAGTCGTCAGGCGTGCGCCTCGGCGGTGCGGCGTGCCGTGGCCTCGGCCCAGGTGGTCGTGGACACGATCGCGAGCACGAGGATCGCCGCGGCGGCGCCGAGGACCATCCACCACGCGGGCCGGGCCGCGGCGATGAAGCCGGCCGAGCCGCCGCCGTTCAGCGCGGCGCTCCCGCCGGCGAGCGCGCCCGCCAGAGCGACGCCCAGCGTCAGGCCGACCTGGCGGCTGGTCGACGCCACGGCGGCGGCGACGCCGGCCTGTGAGGCGGGCATGCCGGAGACGGCGGTGTTCGTGATCGGCGGGTTCACGAGGCCCACGCCGACCCCGAAGACCGTGTAGGCGATGAGGACGTAGGCGATCGAGCTGTCGACCCGGAGCTGGGTGAGCATCGCCGCGGCGGCAGTCAGCGCGAAGCCGGCGGCGAGGAGCGGCGGCCGCGGGCCGCGGGAGCCGACGAGGCGGCCCGAGAGCGGCGCGAAGATCAGCACCATCACGGCCATCGGCAGCATGCACAGGCCGGCCCGGAACGGGGAGAGGCCGCGCGCGTCCTGCAAGTAGAGCGTGTTCAGGAAGAGGAACGCGCCGAGCGCCGCGAACGCGCAGACGGCGATTGCGCCGGCGCCCGAGAACGGGGCGCTGCGGAACCAGCGCACGTCCAGGAGCGGCTCGCGGCGGCGCAGCTCGTACGGGACGAACGCGGCCAGGGCCAGCGCCGCCACGGCGAGCGCCGCCACGATGTCGGTCGATGCCCAGCCGTGGTCGGGGCCCTCGATGGTGCCGTACGTGAGCGACGCGAGCCCGGCGATCACGAGCAGCTGACCGACGGGATCGACCCGGCGCGGCCGCTCGGCGCGCGACTCGGGCACGAACCGGTGGGTGGCGAGGACCGCCAGCGCTCCGACGGGGACGTTCACCAGGAAGACCGCCCGCCAGCCGACCGCGCCGACCAGGGTGCCGCCGAGCACGGGCCCGAGCGCGATGCTGAGCCCGAACATCGCCGCGTAGATCCCGATCGCCCGGGCCCGCTCGGCCGGATCGACGAAGACGTTTCGGATGATCGACATCGCCACCGGGCTCAGCATCGAGCCGCCGATCGCCTGAAGCACCCTGGCGGCGATCAACACACCCGCGGTGGGCGCCAGCGCGCAGAGCAGCGACCCGAGCGCGAACACGACGAGCCCCGTCTGGAATACGCGCTTGCGGCCGATCCGGTCGGCGGTGGAGCCGGCCAGCATGAGGAGGCTTGCCAGGACGAGGGTGTATGCGTCGACCGTCCACTGGAGCCCCGAAAGCGAGGAGCCGAGCGAGCGGTGGATCGCGGGCAGCGCGATGTTCACGATCGTCGCGTCGAGCCCGACCATCAGGAGCCCCGTGGAGCAGATCACGAGCACCAGATGCCGGTCGGGCGAGGACGTGATGTCAGTCACTGTCATAGTGTAGCATGCCGATGACAGTCACTGTCGTCATGAGAATCGAGATCCGATGAGTCGCTGGCAGCCCAACGCCCGCGGCCGCCTCCGGCAGGCGGCCCTCGAGATGTACGGCGAGCACGGCTACGACCAGACCACGGTGGCGCAGATCGCGGAGCGCGCCGGCCTCACGGAGCGGACGTTCTACCGGCACTTCGCCGACAAGCGCGAGGTCGTGTTCTCGGGCGAGGTGCGGGACGTGCTCGTGAGCACGCTCGCCGGCGCTCCCCCGTCGGCGACCCCGATGCAGGCGGTCACGGCCGCTCTCGACGCCGCCGGAGAGGTGCTCGATCAGCGCCGCGACATGACACGGCGGCGGCAGGCCGTCATCGCAGCCAATCCGAGCCTCCAGCAGGGCGAGCAGGTC
Source organism: Gaiellales bacterium (assembly GCA_036258075.1). Taxonomy (GTDB): domain Bacteria; phylum Actinomycetota; class Thermoleophilia; order Gaiellales; family JAICJC01; genus JAICJC01. Next base: position 179 of record DATAEI010000181.1, on the reverse strand, counting down.
AAGTACGCGGCGCTCGCCGCGGACATGGCCGAGGCATTGCGTGAACGGGGCGTCGAGGGCGTGGCGGCCGGCCTGGCCGCCGACGCCGGCGTCGCCGTCTTTCGGGCCGCGTTCGAGCGCTGGATCCGCGCGGACGAGCATCGCTATTTCGGCGGGCTCGTCCGCGAGACGCTGGACAC
>DATAEI010000180.1:0-10960 GCA_036258075.1 Gaiellales bacterium | reverse complement strand
GTGAACGCCTCCGGGCCGTTGAAGAGCTTGCGCACCTCGGCGGTCTCCATCGCGGGCACCCGCTCGATCGAGTTCGTGAGCAGCTCGTCGAACCGCTCCCAGTCCTCGGGCAGGAGCTGCGCCTCGAACCCGTCGGGCACGCCGTCGAGCGCCCACGGCGCCGGGTCGCGCTCGTAGCCGCCCATGATGAGCCCGCCCACCTCGGTGCGGAAGTAGATGAGCCTGTCGGGGTCACGGAGCGTCGGCAGCGGCTCGAGCGCCGGCGCGAACGCCTCGGTCACGAGGAACTCGTGCGCGTACGGGATGATCGGCACCTCGACGCCGGCCATGCGGCCGATCTGGGGCGCGTACATCCCGCCCGCGTTCACGACGACGTCGGCCCTGATCTCGCCCTTGTCGGTCACGACGCCCTGGCAGCGTCCGTTCTCGACGATCACGTCGAGCACCCGCGTCCGCTGCTCGATCTCGGCGCCGAGCCGGCGGGCGCCGTCGGCCAGCGCGAACGTCAGCTGGCTGGGATCGAGGTAGCCGTCCTGGGGCAGGAACGCCGCCGCGACGACGCCCTCGGTCGACATCGGCGGGAAGAGCTCCTTGGCCTCGGCCGGCGAGACGATCTCGATCGGAAGGCCGAAGCTCTTCGCCCAGCCGGCCTGGCGCTGGATCTCCTCGTAGCGCTCCTGCGACGACGCGAGCCGAAGGCCTCCGAGCTCGTGCCAGCCGGGATCCTTGCCGGTCTCGCGGGCCAGGTCGGCGTAGAGCCCGACCGAGTACTGCATCATCTTCGTCAGGCTGACGGTCGAGCGCAGCTGTCCGACCAGCCCGGCGGAGTGCCAGGTGGAGCCGTGGGTCAGTCCGTACTGCTCGACGAGCACGACCTCCTTCCAGCCGAGCTTCGCCAGGTGGTACAGGATCGAGCAGCCGCCGACGCCGCCGCCGATCACCACCGCCCGGGCGTCGTCTCTCATGCGAACAACCCTCGCACGTCCGGTATAGACCAGTCAAGCGACGGCACGGCCGCCTCCGCGCCCGCCCCGAGCAGACGCTTCGCGGGCACCGTCGTGCCCACGCCGACGCAGCGCATCCCGGCGGCGACGGCCGCCATGACGCCGAGGTGGGTGTCCTCGAACGAGAGCGCCTCGGAGCCCGGGATCCCGAGCCTGTCGAGCGCGATGAGGTAGCCCTCGGGGTCGGGCTTCCCCTCCGCGACGTCGTCGGCCGTGACCACCGCCGCCATGAGCGGCCGCAGCCCGGACCCCTCGAGCACCGGCTCGACCTCGGCCCGGACGGCGCCCGACGCGACCGCCACCGGGACACGCGCGGCGATCTCGCGCACGCACGCCGCGACCGGAGGATGGACGGTCTCGCCGGCTCCCGCACGGGCCAGGTAGAGCTCGGCGCGGCGGTCGAGCAGGGCGCGTGCGGTCGCGTCGGTGTGACGGCCTGCATCCATGAGGACGCGCTCCACGATCTCCGGGTCGGAGTAGCCGGCGAACTCGCCGAAGTAGCGCTCCTCGGTGACCTCGATCCCGATCTCGCCGAAGATCACGACGAAGAGCTCCGCGAGCAACGGCTCGTCGTCGGAGATGGTGCCGTTGAAGTCGAAGACGACCGCTCGCGGCGGACCGGAAACGCTCACCGGCTCTACGATAGGGCATCGGTACGCCCCTCCCCACCCGTGACCCGCACGGACGCTGGCTCGTGCTCGACGCGCCGGCCGGCGACGCCTTCGAGCGCATCGAAGGCTTCCTCGCCACCCACCGCGGGCTCCCCGCCGACCTCTACCTCGGCTACGGCCTGACGGGCGCCGGCCCGCCGGAGCCGTGCCCGCTCCCGGCCGCGGCCTGCCGCGTCGGCGAGCGCGACGCACCATCCGGGTCTGACGCCGCCGGTGCGCGGTACACGGTTGGAGCATGGGAGCCGACGTGGACGCCCGAGCAGCACCGGGCGGCGATCGAGGAGGTGCGGGCGGCGATCGGGCGCGGCGACGTCTACCAGGTGAACCTCGTCCAGCACCTCAGGGCCCCGTTCCGGGGCGACCCGGCCGGCGTAGAGCGAGCGCTGGCGCCGCTCGGGGCCGAGTTCGCGGCCGCGATGCACGGCGACGGCTGGTCGGTCGTCTCGGCAACCCCCGAGCTCTTCCTGCGCACCCGCGGCGACCGGGTGTGGACGATGCCTATCAAGGGCACGCGCCCTGCGGACTCGACCGAGCCGATCGCCGCCAGCGGCAAGGACCGGGCCGAGCACGTGATGATCGTCGACCTCGAGCGAAACGACCTCGGCCGCGTGTGCGTGCCCGGATCGGTACGGGTGAGCGCGTTCCTGGAGGAGCGGCCGATGGCGGGAGTCCGTCACCTCGTCTCGACGGTCGAGGGGCGGCTGCGCCCGGGCGTCGGGCTCGCCGAGCTCCTGCGGGCGACGTTCCCGGGCGGGTCGATCACCGGCGCCCCGAAGCTCGCTGCGATCGAGCACATCGCGGCCCTCGAGCCGGTCGGCCGCGGCGCCTCGATGGGGGCGATCGGCCGCGTGCACCCGAACGGCGACCTCGACCTGGGCCTCACCATCCGCACCTTCGCGATCGCCGGCGGCGAGATCCACCTCTGGGTCGGCGGCGGCATCGTGTGGGACTCCGATCCCGGCGGGGAGGTCGAGGAGTCGCTCGTGAAGGCCCGTCCGCTCCTGCGCCGCCTCTCAGCGGGCGCCGGCGATCCGCGCGACGGCGGCGTGCGCATCGCGGCCCGCGGCTGACTCCCACCAGCGGGCGTGGCCGAGGACGAAGGTGTCCCACGCCCAGTCGGCCTTCTCGTGATCACCCTCCACGCCCCAGTAGTAGTCGAGGAACGAGATGCCGTACTCGAACTGGCACGCCTGGAGCACGTCGGCGAACGCCGCCCGCTCGGCGGCCGCGAGCGGCGCGACCGCGTCGTAGGCGCGCACAAGCGCGGCGGCGTGGCCGAGGTCGAAGGCCGTGTCGTCGCCGGCCGAGATGCGGTTCCAGAAGAAGCAGTTGCGCTCGACCGCGACCGCGAGGTCGAGGACCCGCGGCGCGTAGTCGGCCTGGTGGAAGTCGATCACGCCGGCGACCTCGTCGCCTGTGAAGAAGAGGTTGTTCGTCTGCCAGTCGCCGTGAAGCGGCGCCTCGGGCAGCCTGGGGAGGACCGGCCGCAGCCGGTCGAAGACGGCGGTGTAGGCGCCGGTCACGTCGTCCTCCCACTCGCGGCCGGCGAGATACTCGCCGACGGCGGGCCGCGCGGCGGCGAGCCCGCGCACGGCGTCGGCCGGCGGGCGCGCGACCGTCCCGAGCTGGACGACGAACCCGGCCTGGGGTTGCGCCCTGCGGTCGGGGAAGTCGGCGCCGGCGACGTGCAGCCGCGCGAGCGCAGCGCCGGCGGCCGCCGCGTGCGCCTCGCTCGAGAACGGATCCCAGCTGTCTGCGCCCGCGTAGATGTCCTCGCCCGCGGCGGGCTCGTGCACCTCGTACCAGTGGCCCCCCTCCTCGACGAGGCCGACCGCCCGCGCCGCGGGAACGTCGCGGTCGGCGAGATGGTTGGCGAGCGCGTGCTGCCACGCGACCTGGTGGAGCCGCCGGCCCATCGGCGGCTGGCGCTTCAGGTAGACGTCGCCGCGGTGCGTTCGGCAGCGCGCGACCGCGAAGAGCCAGCGGCGATGACGGGCCACCGCGACCGCCCCCTCGCCCAGCACGGCCTCGACCTCGGCGTCGGAGATCGGATCCCAGTAGCGGTCGGCGAGGCCCATGCCTGCCAAGATACCTGGGTGCCGTCCGACGTCCTCGTGTCCGCGGGCTGGGTCCGCGAGCGGCTCGGCGACCTCCGCCTGCTCGATGTGCGCGGCAAGGTCGTCGACGATGAGCCGCGCTACCGGGCCTACCCGGCCTGCTACCGCGAGGCCCACATCCCGGGGGCGGTCTTCGTCGACTGGCGTTCGGACTTCACCGACCGCGGCGACCCGGTCCCGGTGCAGCTCGCCCAGCCCGCCGACTTCGCTGCCGACGCAACCCGGCTCGGGATCGGAAACGACACGGTCGTCGTCGCCTACGACACCTACCGAAACGTGCTCGCCGGCCGGGTCGTGTGGGCGCTTCGGGCGTACGGCCACCGCACCGCCCACGTGCTCGACGGCGGGCTCGACGCGTGGCAGGCGGCCGGCGGCTCGCTCAGGAGCGGCGACGAGCATCCGCTCCCGGCCTCGCCCGCCTACCGCACCGGGCAGCGCGACGACTCGCTGTGGGACATCGACCGCATGCGGGCGACGCTCGACGGCGGCGTGCTCGTGATCGACGCCCGGGCGCACGACGAGTACGCGGGCGTCGAGACGCACGCCCGCCGGGCCGGCCACATCCCGGGCGCGGTCAACGTGCCGTACCGGAGCCTGCTGCGCGACGACGGCCCGTTCCTGCCGCCCCGGGAGCTGCGGGAGGCGTTCGCCGACGCCGGGATCGACGTCGACGCCATCGATACGCCGGTGGTGGCGTACTGCAACGGCGGCGTCTCGGCGACCGCCGTCGCCAACGCGCTCGAGATCGCCGGCGGCCGGCGCGCGGCGGTCTACGACGGCTCGTGGAACGAGTGGGGCAACCGCTCGGACACCCCGATCGAAAACTAGTGGCCCTCGCGCTCCTGATCGCGGGCATGGCGCTCGCCGCCGCAGGCTACGCGTCCGCGCGCCGGATCGATCCCGACCGCTGGACGGCCAGGGCGCTGCGGACGCTCTTCTGGCTCGGCGCGCCGGCGTCGGGCGTCGTCGCGACCCGCACCGACGTGCACGCGGGGCTCCTGATCGGGCTCGGAGCGGCATGGATCGTGCTCGCCGCCGCAGCCGCTGTCGTGCTTCACGTCACCCGCGGCCGCCCGGCCGGCGAGCGGGCGGAGCTCCTGCTCACGATCTGCTGGCCGAACGCGGCCTGGCTCGGGTTCCCGGTCTGCGTGGTCGTCTTCGGCTGGGGAGCGCTGCCGCTGGCGGTCGCCTTCAGCCAGCTGTGCACAGGGCCGTTCACGCTCGTCGTCCTGCCCGGCCTCGTCGCGGCGCTCGTCCACGAGCGCGCCGACTGGCTGGGACGCGCCCGCGCCTTCGCAACGAACCCGTACCTGGTGTGCGTGACCACGGGCTACGCGCTCGACGCCGCCGGCGTGGCGTTCCCCGAGGGCGTGACGTCCGTCGGCCGCACCCTTCTCCTGGTCAGCACGCTCCCCGCGTTCGCGGCGGTCGGGGCCGTCCTGGCCGGCCACCGCCTGCGCGTCGACGCGGCGACGGTCAGGCTCGTCGCGGCCCGGCTCACCGTCGCGTCCGTCCCGCTCCTGGCGCTCCGCGCGCTCCTGCCGATCCCCGGCCCGTTCGTCGTGTCGGCCGGGATGGCGGTGGGCATGGGGAGCTTCGGCGTGGCGGCGGTCTACGGCGTCCCGACGCGGCGCCTGGCGCCGGTTCTGGCGCTGTCGACGGCCCTCGTCCTGGGGGCCGCCGCGGGGGTCGCGATCGCCCGCAATTGAGGGTTTCCGCGGTGTGCGGGAGCACGCGCAGAGGCCCGTGCGAGTGTCAACTCCGTCCACTTGTGCGACACCCCTGCCCCGCGTAGCCTTTTCCCGGGCCGAAGCGGAGCGTGCCCGCAGACCGACAAGGAGGGTGTTGGAGTGGCGACCGATCTCGAGCAGTTCGTCGACGCGGACGGCCGCGCCGAGCGCGTGGCAGAAGTCCGCCGCCAGATCGACGCGGCAGGGATCACGTACATCTACTACCAGTTCATCTCCGTCACCGGCCGGATCATGGGGAAGGGCGTTCCCGCCCCGCACTGGGAGTCCATGGCGCAGAAGGGCTTCCAGCTCGTGTACGGCTCGACGGCGAACCTCTTCGTCGACCGCCACGGCGAGTACATCGGCTACGGCCCGGAGGCCTGGGAGCTCGTCGGCATCCCCGAGCCGGAGACGTTCATGCCGCTCCCGTGGGATCCCAAGGTCGCGCGCGTGTGGTGCACGTGCTTCCGCGGCCGGGAGGATCAGGAGAACGGCGGCTCGTTCCTCACGTCGGACTGCCGCGGCAACCTGAAGCGGATCCAGGCGGAGTTCGAGGACCGCACCGGGCTGCACCTCCGCGCCGGCATGGAGCCCGAGATGATGTGGCTCAAGATGAAGCCGGACGGGACGCCCGACGTCGAGGGCGTCACGAAGCCCTACTGCTACCACATCGACCAGTTCTCCGAGCTCCAGCCCATCATCCACAAGGTCATCGAGTACGGCCAGAGGATGGACCTGGACATGATCCAGGGCGACCACGAGGACGCTCCGGGCCAGATCGAGCTCAACTTCAACTTCGACCGGGCGGAGCTCACCGCCGACCGGCTCTCCACCTTCCGCCAGATCTGCAAGCAGGTCGGGCGCGAGCTGAACGTGTTCCCGTGCTTCATGCCGAAGCCCTTCATGGGCGTGTCGGCGAACGGCTGTCACACGAACATCTCGATCTGGGAGGGCGACGAGAACCGGTTCATGCCCGAGGGCGACGACCAGCGGCTGCCGAGCAAGCTCGGCATGCAGGCGATCGGCGGCATCCTCGAGCACCTGAGCGCCCTGACGGCGGTCACGGCGTCGACCGTGAACTCCTACCGGCGGCTCTGGGACACCGGGTTCTGGGCGCCGGTCTTCGCCGACTGGGGCTTCCAGAACCGGACGACCGCCCTGCGCGTCTCGGCGCCGGGCCGGTTCGAGTACCGGTCGGTCGACTCGGCCGTGAACCCCTACCTGGCGCTCGGCGCGCTCATCAAGGCGATGGACGACGGGATCACCCGCGGCGTCGATCCCGGCGATCCGGAGGAGCGCAACATCTACGAGGCGATGGCCGGCGGCAAGGAGGTCAAGAAGATCCCGATGACCTTCGGCGACGCCCTCGACGCCCTCGACGAGGACGACGTGATCAAGTCGGCGCTGCCCGGCGACATGTGGCGCGTCTTCCGCCACTACAAGCGCGACGAGTGGGAGCGCTACTGCGCTGAGGTCACCGATTGGGACGTGAAGGAATACCTGGACGTGCTGCCCTAGCGGCGGCGGGAGAGCTGCCCTAGGAGGCACCGCTATGTGCGGAATCGCAGGAATCATCTATCGGAACGGCAACGGCGGACGCCCGCTCGGAGCCGACATGACGCGGATGCTTCAGTCAATGAAGCACCGCGGGCCCGACTCGACAGGGTACGCCCTGTACGGGCCGGCGTCGGAGCTCACGCTCGTTCGCTTCACCCTGGCCGACGCCAACGACCCGCGCGACTTCGAGTTCACCGAGCGGCTCGAGCGGCACCGGGCCGAGGTCGAGGGGCGCATGCGCGAGCTCGGCGCCAAGATCCACGACATCGAGTTCGACACCGAGTACGCCTTCCGGGCGGCGCTGCGCTACGACGGTGACCTGAAGCGGCTCGCGGACTACATGGAGGACGTGCCGGGGTGCGAGGTGCTCTCCCTCGGGAAGTCGCTCGAGATCGTGAAGGACCTGGGCGACGCCGAGAGCGTCTCCGACCAGTACGGGCTCGACAAGTTCCAGGGCACGCACGCCATCGGCCACGTCCGCATGGCGACCGAGTCCGACGTCGACATCTCGGGCGCCCACCCGTACTGGGCCTACCCGTTCGCCGACGTCGCGGTGGTGCACAACGGGCAGCTCACGAACTACTTCCAGTGGCGCCGGCGCCTCGAGCGCTCGGGCCACCGGTTCCAGTCCGAGTGCGACTCCGAGATCATCGCGGTCTACCTGGCCGAGAAGATGAGCGAGGGCCTTTCGCTCGAGGAGTCGATGAACAAGAGCCTCGACGATCTCGACGGGGTCTTCACCTACATCTGCGTCACGGACGACGCGCTCGGCGTCGCGAAGGACGAGATGGCGGCAAAGCCGCTCGTGCTCTACGAGGGCGACGACATGGTCGCGCTCGCCTCGGAGGAGATCGCGATCCGGGCGATCATCGACCACGAGATCGAGACCTACGACCCGTATGAGCGGGAGGTGCTGGTATGGACGCGCTAGTCGGCGAGCGACGGATCTCCTACGACGCGCGCGGCCTGGCCGAGCCGACCGCCGACGTCCCGAACATCTCCGAGATCGACGGGGCGACCGCCGTGTTCGACGCGGCGGGCCTGACGACGCGGCAGATCAACCTCGAGCTGCGCTCGCTGCTCTACGAGAAAGGGATCAAGGACGTCACCGTCAAGAACCCCGGCTCGAAGCACTCGATCGGGGTCGGCATCCTGACCCGCTGCAAGATCACCTACGAGGGCAGCCTCGGCTACTTCGGCTGCGGCCTCATCGACGGGCCGGAGGTGCACATCACCGGCCGGGTCGGATGGTCGGCCTGCGAGAACATGATGTCGGGCGTGGTCATCATCGAGGGCAACGCCGGCTCGCTCACGGGCGCGGCGCTCCGCGGCGGCGACGTCGTCGTGAAGGGCCGGGTCGGCGCCCGCAGCGGCATCGACCAGAAGGGCGGCACGATCCTGACCCTCGGGTCGGCCGGCTCGATGACCGGGTTCATGATGCAGCGCGGCCACCAGATCATCTGCGAGGACGCGGGGCCGGGCCTCGGCGACTCGATGTACGACGGGATCATCTACGTCGGCGGCAAGGTGAAGGCGCTCGGGATCGACTGCGTCCCGGGCGAGTGGACCGACGTCGACACCGAGTTCATCGAGCGCAAGTTCCGCATCTACGGGCTCGGCTCGCCGCCCGAGTTCCAGAAGTTCGTCTGCGGCAAGAAGCTCTACAACTACGACAACCTCGAACCATCCGAACGGAAGCTGGTGCTGTAGTGGCGACCGACAAGACATCCTCCAAGCGGAACGTCCTCGGGCGGAGCGGCATCTTCACCCAGGAGGTCATCGACGACATCCACGTGAAGTCCGAGCTCGGCCGCTACCGCATGCGCGGGTTCTCGATGTTCAAGCCGATCCCGCACTGGGACGAGCTGATGTTCATGCCGGGAACGCTGACCCGGTTCGTGATCGAGGGCTACCGTGAGAAGTGCGTGACCAAGACCGTGCTCGGCGCCCGCTTCGCCAAGAAGCCGATCGAGCTCGACATCCCGGTCTACATCACCGGCATGAGCTTCGGCGCACTCTCGCTCGAGGCCAAGATGGCGCTCGCCAAGGGCGCCTCGATGGCCGGTTCGGCGACGTGCTCGGGCGAGGGCGGGATGATCCCGCCGGAGCGCGACCTCTCGACCAAGTGGTACTACCAGTGCATCCAGAGCCGGTACGGGTTCAACCCGCACCACCTGATGCTGGCCGACGCCTGCGAGTTCTTCATCGGCCAGGGCTGCAAGGTCGGCCTGGGCGGCCACCTCATGGGCCAGAAGGTGACCGAGCAGGTCGCCGAGATGCGCTCGCTCCCGGCCGGGATCGACCAGCGCTCGCCGGCCCGGCATCCCGACTGGCTCGGGCCGGACGACCTGTCGCTCAAGGTGCAGGAGATCCGCGAGGCGACCGACTACCAGATCCCGATCCAGCTCAAGCTGGGCGCCGCGCGCGTGTATGACGACGTGCGGATGGCCGCGAAGTGCGGCCCCGACATCATCTACCTGGACGGGGCCGAGGGCGGCACGGGCGCAGGGCCGCACATCGCCACCGAGGAAACCGGCATCCCGCTGATGGCGGCCATCCCCGAGGCGCGGCGGGCGCTCGAGGACGTCGGCCTGGCCGACGAGATCGACCTCGTCGTCGCGGGTGGCATCCGAAACGGCGGCGACATCGCCAAGGCGCTCGCGCTCGGCGCGAAGGCCGTCGCGATCGGCCACTCGGCGCTCATGGCGCTGAACTGCAACAAGGAGATCCCGGGCGTCACCGACTACGAGGGCACGATCGGCGTGCCGGCCGGCCAGTGCTACCACTGCCACACCGGCCGCTGCCCGGTCGGCATCACGACGCAGGATCCCGAGCTGCGAAAGCGCCTCATCGTCGACGAGGCCGCCGAGCGGGTCTACAACTTCCTGCACACCCTGACGCTCGAGGTGCAGATGCTGGCCCGGGCGTGCGGCAAGACCAACATCCACAGCCTCGAGCCCGAGGATCTCTGCGCCCTCACCGTCGAGGCCGCCGCGATGGCGAAGGTGCCGCTGGCCGGCACCGACTACATCCCGGGCGTCACGGAGCGCGAGACGCTGTCCGAGATCCGCCGCCTCCTCGAGAAGAAGCACGAAGAGGAGTCCATCACCCATGTCGGCCGCCCGCTCGAGGCGGCGGGGGAGTAGAAGATGAGCGAAGAACGCCACATCGCGATCGATGCCGAGACGCTCGCCGGCAAGCGCTTCCCCTACCAGGAGGACATGTCCCTGATCGACGACGTCGACCTCCTGGCGGCGACGCCGGGGGAGGACATCAATTGGCTGGAGGATGTCGAGCTGCTCGAGGAGGAGGGCGTGCCGGCCGTGTTCGACCGCTACTCGAACTCGTTCCTGCGCATCTACTTCCCGATTCCCGAGGGGCGCGAGAACGAGATCGCCCGAAAGGTGCTCGTGAAGCACCTCCAGTCCGGCAACTCCTACGGCATCCAGCTGAAGTCGAAGCACTGCAAGTTCCCGCAGCCCGAGCTGGGCTCGTGGGTGCCGGGCTCGGCGACCGTCGGGACGGACTGGAAGGCGCCGGTGCTGGAGGGCTGGGAGGCCCCGCTGCACTGAGCGGCGCGGAGTCACCGGCGCTGTACGAGCTCGCGCACGTCGTGCGCGACGGGATGACGACCTATCCCGGGCTGCCCGGGCCGATCGTGTGCGACTACCTCTCCCGGGAGCAGAGCCGCGCGCGCTACGCGCCGGGCACGGAGTTCCAGATCGGGAAGATCGAGCTCGTCTCGAACACCGGCACCTACGTCGACACGCCGTTCCACCGCTACGCCGACGGCGACGATCTGGCCCGGCAGCCGCTGTGGCCGCTGGCGGGGCGTCCGGCGGTGGTCGTGCGGCCCGAGCCGGAGGACGGCGCCGCGATCG
>DATAEI010000179.1:0-9086 GCA_036258075.1 Gaiellales bacterium | reverse complement strand
GCTCCGCGGCCGCCCCGGCGGCCTCCGACGGCCGTAGCACCGGGACGTCGTAGCCGAGCACTCGCCGCAGCGTGTCGGCCGTCTCGGCGGTGAGCGTCACGGTCCCGTCCGGATCGATCCGCTCGACCCCGTCGAAGCGGCCGCCGGCCTCGTTGACCGCGATCGCCTCCTCGACCGGCCAGCGCAGGTCGAGCTCCACGCGCATGCCGCCTGCAAGCACCGGATACCCGCCCGGAAGGCCCGCGGGCGCAGGCACGTGGTCGGGTGTCATCCCGTCACCGAGGAGGGCGGTGAAGAGCCGGGCCGCGGCCGCCGCTGTGACCCTGTTCATGTCGCGATCGGTGAGCAGCGGCCACCGCGCCCGGATGACCGCGTCGGCCTCGTCCTTGGGCATGTCGACCAGGTAGGGCGGCAGCTCGCCGCCGAACGAGCCGTAGCTTCCGAAGGCGTGCGGCCCGAGCGAGTGGTGGGCGACCAGCCGCACCGGCCGCGGGAACTTCGCCGCGACCTCCGACACGTTGCCGAGGCCGCAGCCGATGTCGTGCCCCATCGCCTTCAGCACCGGGCCGGTCAGGTCGGGGAACGACACGATGACCGAGAACGGGTCGCGGCCGAGCTGCGCCATCACGTCGATCAGCGGCGCGAGCGGGAACGGCAGCCAGGCGGCCAGGCCCAGCCCGCGCAGCGGCGCCCGGGCCGCCTCGGGGAGCTCGTTCAGCACCCACCAGGACTGGAGCGTCGGCGCCAGCACGGCCAGGTCGACCCCGTCGCCGCTCCAGTCGGGCGCGGCCGCGACCACCTCCGGGCGGCGGCCGTGGATGGCCGCCATGAGCCGCGCCTGCCCGGCCACGGCCTCGCAGCGCTCGCGCCGGCGCCCGGCGACGACGAGCTTCCCGACGGCGGGCTCGAGGGCCAGTGCCTCCGCCAGCATGGCGCCGAGGTTGCCGGGGCCCACCACCATCGCGGTCACCGCGTCCATCCCGCTACTGTAACCAGCCGTGCGATTCACGCTCGACCGCTCCCGCGCCCTGTTCGATCGCGCCAGGGAGACGCTCGTCGAGGGGGTGTCGTCGCCGTCGCGGGGGACGGTCAACTACGACGTCCCGATCTTCATGGCCCGCGGCTCGGGCGGGCGGATCACCGACGCCGACGGCAACGAGTACGTCGACCTGATGATGGCCTACGGCGCGCTCTTGCACGGGCACGCCCATCCCCGGCTCGTCGCCGCCGGAGAGCGCGCGCTGCGGCGGGGCACGCTCTTCGCCACGGCGACCGAGATCGAGGTGGACGTGGCCGAGCGGATCGCCCGGCTCGTCCCGGGCGCCGAGCGCGTCCGGTTTGCGAACACCGGCACCGAGGCGACCATGGCCGCCATCCGGGTCGCCCGGGCGGTCACCGGACGCCCGCTCGTCGTCAAGTTCGAGGGCCACTACCACGGCTGGCACGACGCCTTCCTCGTGAGCTCGCACCCGCGCGACCCGGCTACGCTGGGCGACCCGGCCGACCCGCCTCGCGTGCTCGACTCGCAGGGCCTGCCCGACGGCGCCGTGCGCGACACCGTCCTCTGTGCGTGGAACGACGCTGACCTCCTGGCCGCGTGCCTCGACCGGCACCGCGGCCGCGTCGCCGCGGTCATCACCGAGCCCGTCATGGCGAACATGGGCGTCATCCCGCCGCGCGCCGGCTATCTCGCGGAGATGCGGCGCCTGTGCGACGAGCACGGCGCGCTCCTCATCGTCGACGAGACGGTGACCGGGTTCCGGCTCGATCCGGGCGGGTGCCAGGCCCTCTACGGCGTGACCGGCGACATCGCCACGTTCGGGAAGGCGCTCGGCGCCGGCCTGCCGCTGGCGGCCATCACGGGCCGGGCCGAGGTGATGGACGCGCTGGCCGGCGGTCGCGTCCTGCACTACGGCACCCAGAACGCCCCCAACCTGGCGCTCGCGGTCGCCGCCGAGAGCCTCGACATGCTGACCGAGGACGGCGGAGCGGCGGCGGCCCGGATGACGCGGCTCGGCGAGCGCCTCGCCGCGGGCCTCGCGGAGGCGTTCGCGGCGGCCTCCATCCCGGCGCTCGTGCAGGGCGTCGGGCCGATGCTCCAGGTGCTGCCGCTGCGCCCGGGGCACGACGACGCGGGGCCGATCCGGGACATGCGTGACTTCTGCATCCACGCAGACCCGGCGGTCTACCGCCGCTTCGTCCACGAGCTCTTCGGCCTCGGCGTCTACGCGAGCCCAGCACTGCTGCTGCACATGATCGTCTCGACCGCCCACACGGACGACCAGATCGACGCGGCCGTCGCGGCGGCCCACACCGCGGCGGGACGCCTGTGAGCCGGCCGACGATCGGCATCACGAGCTACTGGACGCAGGCGGCCATGTCGCACTGGTCGTGCGACGCTGTGCTGGTGTCGCAGGGCTACGTCGAGGGCGTGCGCGTCGCCGGCGGCCGGCCGGTGGTGCTCCCGGCGGACACGACCTGGATCGAGGAGCCCGACGACGTGCTCGACATCGTGGACGCGCTGCTCGTCGTCGGCGGCAACGACATCGACCCGACGCACTACGGGCAGGAGCCGCACGTCTCGATCGGCGCGCTCAGCCCGCGCCGCGACGCGGTCGAGCTTGCGCTCGTCCGCCGGGCGGTGGCCCGCGACGTGCCGCTGCTCGGGATCTGCCGCGGCGTGCAGGTGCTGAACGTCGCCATGGGCGGCACCCTCGACCAGCACCTGGCCGACACCATCGACGTCAGCCCGCACCGGCGGTCGGACTCCGAGTTCGGCATCCACGAGATCGAGACGGTGCCCGGGACGCTGGCGCACCGGCTGGTCGGCGACCGGGTGCGGGTGCACTCGCACCACCACCAGGGCATCGAGCGGGTCGGCGACGGGCTGATCGTCTCGGCCCGGGCCGACGACGGCGTCATCGAGGCCATCGAGCATCCGGACAGGCGGTTCTGCGTCGGCGTCCTCTGGCACCCCGACGCCGAGCACGACGGTCATGGGGCGCCGGTCTTCGAGGGGCTGGTATCGTCGGCTCGGTGAGCACACGGCTCTGGCACCCGTTCGCCGACATGGCCGCCGTGAAGGACGACGAGGTCGTGATCGTCCGCGGGCGCGGGGCGCGGGTGTGGGACGCCGGCGGCAAGGAGTACGTCGACGCCCGCGGCGGCCTCTGGTACGCCGCCGTCGGCCACGGACGGGCCGAGATCGCCGACGCGGCGGCCGCGCAGATGCGCGAGCTGGCCGCCTACGACACCTTCGACCGGCTCGCCAACCGGCCGGCGCTGGAGCTGGCCGAGCGCGTCTCGGCGCTGGCGCCGTTCCCCGGTGCGGCGGTCTTCTTCGGGTCGGGCGGCTCCGACGCGGTCGACCCGGCCGCCAAGCTCGCCCGCCGCTACTGGCACGCGCTCGGGCAGCCCGACAAGCGCCTGATCGTCCACCGTCAGCACAGCTATCACGGCATGAACGCGTACGGCACGAGCCTGGCCGGCCTGGCCTCCAACCGGGAGGGCTTCGGGACGCTCATCGCCGATGTCGCCAGCGTCCCCCACGACGACCCGGCGCCGCTCGCGGCCCTGTTCGAGGAGCGGGCGGGCGAGATCGCCGCCTTCATCGGCGAGCCGGTCATCGGCGCCGGCGGGATCCTGACGCCGCCGGAGGGCTACTGGGCGGCCGTGCAGGACCTCTGCCGCAAGCACGACGTGCTCCTCATCGCCGACGAGGTCGTGACGGGCTTCGGCCGCCTCGGCCGGTGGTTCGGCTGCCAGCGGCTCGGCATCGACCCCGACATGATGACCTGCGCCAAGGCCATCACCTCGGGCTACCTGCCGCTCGGCGCCGTCGTCATCTCCGAGCGCGTCCAGGAGCCGTTCTGGAGCGAGCCCGGCCGGGCGATCTTCCGCCACGGGTTCACCTACTCCGGTCATCCCGCCGCGTGCGCCGCCGCCCTCGCAAACCTCGACCTGATCGAGCGGGAGGAGCTCGTCGACAGGGTCGCCGAGATGGAGTCGGTGCTGGCCCGCATCGTCGAACCGCTGGCGGAGCTGCCCCTGGTGAGCGAGGTGCGCGCGGGCCTCGGCCTCCTGGCGGCCGTCGAGATCGATCCCGACGCGCGGGCGGCCGACCCGGGCCTGGTCGAGCGGATCGTCATCGCCTGCCGCGCACACGGCGTCCTCACCCGCGGCCTTGCGGGCCGTGCGCTTCAGATCTCGCCGCCGTACGTCATCTCCGAGGACGAGCTCGGCAGGGTGGCGGAGGCGATGGCGGCGGCCGTGGGCCAGGCCGCGCCGGCGCACGCGTGAGCGCCTAGGCCGCCAGGAGCCGCTCGACCCGCCTCAGCTCGTCTTCGGACGGGCGCGGATCGGAGAGCAGCCACTCCAGCTCGACGACGGCGCGCGCATCCGCCGAGCGCCGGTCGAGCGCGGCCGCGATGCGGTCGGCGACATCGGCGTGGCACGAGAGCAGGCGCGCGGCCGGAGCCTGGGGAACGAGCACCTGCCGGCCGCCGTGAGCATGGACGCGGACCGACTCGGCGAGCGTCTGCAGGTGCCGGGGCGC
Organism: Gaiellales bacterium; assembly: GCA_036258075.1. Lineage (GTDB taxonomy): Bacteria > Actinomycetota > Thermoleophilia > Gaiellales > JAICJC01 > JAICJC01. Next base: position 4,531 of record DATAEI010000179.1, on the reverse strand, counting down.
CGTGAGCTTCTGGGCTCGCTTCCGGAGCACCGCTTGCGTCTCGGGATCGCGGCTGGGGCCCGTGAGGGCCGCGGCGTGCAGAATGACGTCCGCGTCGCGGCGGGCTCGGAGCTCGAGCACGACCGCCCCGCCGGCCAGTGCCAGCGTGCCGGCCGCGGCCGGGATCGCGAGCCACGGCAGGCCGGTCGCGGCGGCGAGGACCATGAGCGCCGCCATCGCGGCGGTCTGACGCACGAGGACGCGTCTGGCGGCGCGGGCGCGCGGAAGGTCACGGGCTGCGGCGGCGGGTGCGGGGAGTCCGGTGATCATCAGTGTTACCAGTGCGGAGCCTACACCGGTAACAGTTACCTGTCAAGGCATTTTGATGGTATCATCGGTCCAGATTGGGCGATGCCGTCGTCAACCCCGCTCCCGGCGCGCTCCTGGTCGTCCAGGAGCTCGTGAACACGCGCGACGTCGAGGCCGGCACCGATTCGATCGAGGCGCCGGCCGGGTTGCGGTCGTGGCTCGCCGAGCGGTCGCTGGCGCCGGCCGACCTGCGCCCCACCGGCGATGACGTCGCACGGGTGGCCGAGTTCCGCGAGGCGCTCCGCTCGCTCCTCCACGCGAACAACGGCGGCACGGTCGACCCGGAGGAGCTCCGGAGCCTGAACCGCGCCGGCCGCGGTGGCCTGCGGGTGCGCTTCGACGGGAACGGCGGCGCGGTGCTCGAGCCGCAGCCGGAGGAGCCGATCGCTGCGGCCATCGGCGCCATCGTGGCGATCGTCTTCACGGCCATGGCGGACGGCACGTTCGAGCGGCTGAAAGCCTGCCCGGGCCGCGACTGCGGCTGGGCGTTCTACGACCTCTCGAAGAACCGCTCGGCCCGCTGGTGCAGCATGGCGGTGTGCGGGAGCCGCGAGAAGGTGCGCGCGCACCGGGCCCGGCGCGTCACCGCATAGCCTGGCGGCGAGCCTCCAGGACCGCCGGACCGCCTGCCCGCGTTGCACCGACGGTGCAACACCGGCTCCGTGTCGGCAGTGCAGCGGTGCCGGCCTGCGGGCGACCCTACGCGTGCCTATGCAGATGGTGGTCGATGAAGCTGTCGATGTGGAGGCGGTGCTCCAGGCTGACGAGGCCGCGGTGGAAGTGGCCGCCCGCATGGAACGCGAACGCCGGCACCATGAGGGTGAGCGCAAGCGGAACGAGCGCCGAGAGGCCGACGGCCGCCGTGAACTCGCGCTGCCCCGACACGATGGCCAGCCACACCGGCCAGGACATGAACGCGACCACCGCCAGGAGCCCTATCCGGATCGCGTAGGCGTCGTCTCGTCCCTGCATGGCCCAGCTCCTTTCGTCGATCAGTGGCTTGCCGCCGCCAGCACCCCGCGGGCCGTGTCGGCGCCGCGTGGGTCGAGCCGCAGCACGGCCTCAGCGGCCGCGTAGAGATCGCGGATCGAGATGATCCCGATCGGTTGCCCGTCCTCGCCGACGGGCAGGTGGCGCACGCCGAGGCGGCGCATCGTCTCGGCCGCCCACAGGAGGTCGGCGTCGGGATGGGCGAACGTGACGTCGGTCGTCATCGCCCTGCGCACGGGCAGCCGGCGGATGTCCTCTCCCGTCGCCATGAGCCGCACCAGGTCGCGCTCGGTGAAGATGCCCGCCAGCCGGCCGTCCTGGATCACGAGGCACGCCCCCACCCGCCGCTCCGTGAGGAGCCGGGCGACGTCAACCACGGCCGCGTCCGGCGCGGTCGTGACCAGGTCCGTCTGCATGATCGCGCTGATGCGCATCGTGCCTCCTGTCACGATCCTACCCGCGCATGTTAGCGCAGGCCGCGTGCCCGCAGGTAATGGAGGACGCCGCCCTCCAAGCCGCGTGCAATCCGCTTCACCGTCGCGCGCGTCGCGAGCGCCCGGTCCTCCTGCGGATTCGTCAGGAAGCCGACCTCGGTGAGGATCGCAGGCACGTTCGCCCAGTTGAACCCGGTCAGATCGCTGCGGGGGACGAGGCCGCGGTCGGGCCAGCCGAGCCGGTGAACGAGCCGCGCCTGGACGATCCGGGCCGCCTGGCGGCTGCGCCCGAAGATGTCATCCGTCCAGCCCGGGTGCAGCGCCGGATAGAGCATCGACGTGCCCGCGACGGCGTGGTCGGTCGACCCGTCCGCATGGATCCGCAGGAAGAGCGCCGCGTGGGCGCGGTTGGCGATTCGGGCGCGGGCGATGTTGCCCTTGCTCCGGCAGCAGGTCTTGTGCCGGGTCATGATGACGTGCAGGCCGTCGCCGCGGAGGAGCGTCCGCAGCCGAAACGCGATCCGCAGCACGACGGATGCCTCGGACTGGCCGGTGACGGATCCGTGGGTGCCGCCGCCGTCCTTGATCTTGAGCTGCGACGACCCCGGCCCGATCGGCTCGTACCCGAGGTTCGGGTAGCGGTTGTGCCCGGGGTCGAGCACGATCGTGACCTGGGAGTGCGCCGCGGGCGCACCCGCCGCGAGCACGGCCGCGGCTGCGGCCGCCGCGAGCAGCACGCGGCGCACTCCTCCGTTCACCTACGCCGCCTTGAACGCGTTCCAGATCTCCTGGCGGGTGTTCTGGCGCTCCGGCGTCGTCTCGAGGATCTCGTACTCGTTCAGGATCCGGTCCGGGAAGACCACGAGCGGGTTCTTGGCCAGGTCGCCGACCAGCGGATACGACGCCGGCGTGCCGACCTCGTACGCGACGTATTCCATCTCCTTCGCGTTGACGGCGGGCTGGAGGATGAAGTCGATCCACTTGTGCGCAGCCACGGGATCGGGAGCGTAGGCCGAGATGGCCCAGTTGTCGGTCCAGATCTCCGACTTCCCCTCGGGCGCGATCACCTCGATATCGCCCTCCTTCTTGCGCGCGCTCTGGATGCGCAGCCCGTCGCCCGAGTACGTGATCCCCAGGTCGATCTTGCCGGCCTGGAAGTCGTTCACGTAGACCTCGTTCACCGTGTCGACGTACGGCTTCACCTTGAGCAGCAGGTCGCGCACCTGGTTCAGCTGTCCCTCGTCGTCGGTGTTCATCGAGTAGCCGAGGCTGTTCAGCGCCACGCCGATCACCTCGGACGGGCTCTCGATGAAGTTCACCGTCAGGTTCGACGCGTGCGGGAGGAAGTCGAAAAAGTCCTTCCAGGTGCGCAGGTCGGCCGTCACCGTGTCCGAGCGCTTCGTGAAGCACGTGATCCCCGTGTCCTTCACCACCGAGTAGACGTTGCCCGGGTCGTACGGCAGCTGCGTCCAGTGCGGCGCCAGGTTCTTCAGGTTCGGGATCAGGCTGTGGTCGAGCTTCATCAGGAGCCCGAGGTCCTTCTCGATCCGCACATGGTCGGCGTCGGGGACGATGATGTCGTAGGTCTTCTGCCCCTTCGTCGTCTGGAGCTTCGTCAGGAGCTGCTCGTTCGACGTGAAGTTCGACTCGTCGAAGTTCACGCCGGTCTGGGCCTCGAAGGCCTTCGTGTTCTCGGGGTTCACGTACTGCGCCCAGTTGTAGAACTTGAGCGTGCTCTCGAGCTTCTTGCCCGAGAGCGATTGGGACGCGGCCGTGGCACCGCCGCCGCCCCCGGTCGAGCCGCCGCAGGCCGCCGCCCCGAGCGCCAGCGCTCCCAAGCCCAGCAGGTCGCGCCGGTTCATGCGCGCGCTGGTCCGATTCATCGGTGGTCCTCCTTCGATTGGCCGCGCCAGGCTGCGCGAGTCTACACCGGCGCGGTCCAGCGGTCGAAGGCATTGGTGAAGGCCGAAAGGAGCGCGGCGCGCAGATCGTCCGGGCCCGCGCGGCGCAGGCTCCGCGCCCATCGCCGGCGGGACTCGGCCCGCTGCTGCAGCCGCTCGTCGCGGAGGGCTCGAGCCTCGGCGAGGCCGGCCTCCGCGCGGGCCTCGATCGCGCTCCGCACGCGGCGGGTCTCGCCGGGGCGCCGCTCGAGCGCGCGCAGGTCGGAGAGGCAGTCGGGGCACGGGCGCAGGAGCGGATGCTCAACCGCCGGCCCGGCGCAGCGCCCGCAGGCCGGGCACTGGTAGGCCGCGAGCATCACCCGGTCGGAGCGGACGGCGCCGCGGTCGCGCAGGATCACCCACGAGCGCTCGCCGTCGCGCTCCGTCCCGGCGACCACCTCCACCTCGCCGTCATACGGCCACACCCGGACGAGGTCGCCGGCGCGCAGGCCGGTGCGACGGTCGACCGGCGCCGGAACGGGGTCGGCGGCCCTCGGCGCGGCCTGCTCAGGGGCGAGCCCCGGCCCGGCCAGTCCGGGCCAGTCGCGGTCGGACTCGATCCACTCGGCGATCAGGTCACGCGCGGTGTTCAGCGCCCGGGAGAGGACGTGCGCGGCCTCGCTGCGCGCGTCGGAGTCCTGGTGGAGGTCCGGGTGGGCCTGCACCATCCGCGCCCGGTAACCGGCCTGGAGCTGGGCGGCGGTGACCGGCGGCTCCAGGCCGAGCAGCCACAGCGCCCGGGCGCAGTCGCGCGGCGTCGAGCGGCGGGCCATCGGCCTACTGGCGCCGGCGGGGCAGGTCGAGGAACGGCAGATCGAC
>DATAEI010000178.1:0-40797 GCA_036258075.1 Gaiellales bacterium | reverse complement strand
ATAGGAGCGGCGGAGCTCGGCGCCCGGCTTCATGCACGCCTCGAACGAGACCTTCGGGCCTTCCGGGACGAGCTTTGCGATGCGGTCGACGACGCCGTACGGGATTCCCATGACGCGGCCGGCGTCCTTGATCGCGGCCTTGGGCTGCATCTTGCCGAACGTGATGATCTGGGCGACGTTGCGGCGGCCGTACTTCTCGGCCACGTAGTTGATGACGCGCTCGCGTCCGGCCACGGCGAAGTCGATGTCGATGTCGGGGAGCGACTTCCGGCCCGGGTTCAGGAACCGCTCGAAGAGGAGCGAGTAGCGGATCGGGTCGAGGTCGGTGATGCGAAGGCAGTAGGCGACGAGCGAGCCGGCCGCCGATCCGCGCCCGGGGCCGACGGAGACGCCGTCCTGGCGCGCAAAGCGGATGAAGTCCCAGACGATCAGGAAGTAGTCGGCGTAGCCCATCTCCTCGATCGTCCTCAGCTCGAACTCGAGCCGCTCGCGCAGCTCGGGCGTCTCGGCGCCGTAGCGCTCGCGCAGGCCCGCCTCGGCCAGCTCGCGCAGGTACTGCGGGGCGGTGCGGCCCTCGGGCACGTCGAAGCGCGGCAGGTGGAGCGTCGAGAGGTCGAGCTGGGCGTCGCACCGCTCGGCGATCTCGACGGTGCGGGCGAGCATGTCGGCGCCCCACGGCTCGGCCATGAGCGAGTACATCTCCTCGGGCGACTTCAGGTAGAAGCCGTGGTTCGAGAACTTGAAGCGGTCGGGATTGTCGAGGGTGTCACCGGTCTGGATGCACAGCATCGCCTCGTGCGGGATCGCGTCGGCGGCGTTCAGGTAGTGGACATCGCCGGTGCCGACGAGCGGCAGGCCGGCGTCGCGGGCGAGCGCCGCCAGGGTCGGGTTGATCGCCGTCTGGATGTCGATGCCGCCGTCCTGGAGCTCGACATAGACGTTGTCGCGCCCGAAGATCTGCACGAGCCGGTCGATCTCGGTGCGCGCGCCGCGCTCGTCGCCGTCGACGAGCGACTTGCACACGCGCCCGGAGAGGCAGCCGGAGAGGGCGATGATGCCCTTCGAGTGGGCAGCGAGCTGGTCGAGGTCGACGCGCGGCCGGTACCAGTAGCCGTCGAGGTAGCCCGCGGAGACCAGCCGGACGAGGTTGTGGTAGCCCTCGCTCGTCTCGGCGAGGAGCGTCAGGTGGCAGCGGCGCTCCTTCTGGAGCCGGGCGGCGTGGTCGTCGACCACGTACATCTCGCAGCCCAGCACGGGCCGGATGCCGACCTTGTTCGCGGCGCGCGTGAGCTCGACCGCGCCGGCCATGGAGCCGTGGTCGGTGAGCCCGATCGCCGGCATGCCGAGGTCGGCCGCGCGCGCCACCAGCGGCTCGATACGGCACGCCCCGTCGAGGATCGAGTACTCGCTATGAACGTGGAGATGGGCGTACGGCTGGCCGCTGGGCACGGACGTCCATCCTACTGACCGGCGCCGACGGAGCCGCAGGCGGCGGGAAGATGGCTACTCCGTCGCGTACTGGACGCCGAGGCGGGTGCCGGCCGGGAGGATCAGCTCGTTCAGGATCTGCTGGTGGCCTTCGTCGGCGGAGTACGCGCGGAACGCGGCGACGTCGTCCAGGTCGACCACGAGCGCCATGTCGGCGTTGCCCTCGCGCAGGCGGGCGTCGCGGCCGAGGGACCACGCTCGCACCATGTCGAGCCGGTCGAGCATCGCTCGAAGCTCGGCCTCGATCCGATCAACCTGTGCGGGCTCGGTGTCGTCGTTCCAGCTGAAGAGGACGACATGCCGAAGCACGGTCAGCTGTGCTCGCCGGCGATCGCAGCCTTGCGCGCGTTCGACATCATGCGGCCACCTTACTCCATGGAGTCGGACGAAATACCCCGGTCAGGGGAGGCAAATCCGGGCCGAATCGGGCGACTACATGGGCATGAACGAGAACGACATCACCGCCGCGAACGAGGTCTCCCTCGACGAGCGCTTCATGGGCGACTGGGTCGCGTTCGGGATGTCCGAGCTCCAGGCGTATCTGACGAAGCACGCGCGCTTCGCCGCCTTCTGCGACGACCTCGACGCCGCAGACGCCGACGACCTCGCCGCCTAGGCTCAGCCCGCCACCACCGGCAGCCGCAGCCGCCGGATCTGCCGGTCCGGTCGCACCATGCCCGCGGCGATCCACGCGTCGATCTCGTTGAAGAGCTCGTCCACGAGCGCCGCCTGCGGCACGCGCCGGAGCACCTCGCCGTGCGCGTAGATGTGGCCGGCGTCGCGGCCTCCGGCGATCCCGAAGTCGGCGTCGCCCGCCTCGCCCGGCCCGTTCACCGCGCAGCCCATGACGGCCACGTGGAAGACCTCGTCGTAGGCGGCCAGGCGCCGCTCGACCGTCTCCGCCAGCTCGAGCACCTCGACGTTGGTGCGGCCGCACGACGGGCACGCGATCATCACCGGCCCCTTGTGACGCAGGCCGAGGACGCGCAGGATCTCCCAGGCGACCTTGACCTCCTCGACCGGGTCGGCCGTGAGCGAGACGCGGAGCGTGTCCCCGATCCCGTCGGCGAGGAGCGACCCGATCCCGATGGCGCTCTTCACCGTCCCGGTGAAGACCGGCCCGGCCTCGGTCACGCCGAGGTGAAGCGGATACGGCACCTTCTCGGACAGCCGCCGGTAGGCCTGGATCATCACCGGCACGGACGAGCTCTTGACCGAGATCTTGAAGTCGCGGTAGTCAAGCTTCTCGAGCAGCCGCACCTCCTCGAGCGCCGCCTCGACGAGCGCTCCGGCCGGATCGTTGGTCGCGAACTGGCGCAGGTGATCGGGGAGCGAGCCTGAGTTGGCCCCGATCCGCATCGCGATCCCGGCCGCCTTGGCCGCCGTCACCACCTGCTCGACCTTGTCGGGGCCGCCGATGTTGCCCGGGTTGATCCGGACGGCGGCGACGCCCGCCTGGATCGCCCGCAGCGCAAGCGACGCGTTGAAGTGGATGTCGGCGATCACCGGGATCGGCGAGCCGGCCACGATCTGGGGCAGCGCGTCGGCGTCGCGCCGGCCCGGCACCGCCACCCGCGCGAGCTCGCACCCCGCATCGTGGAGACGAGCGATCTGGGCGAGCGTCGCGGCCGCGTCACCCGTCTCGGTGAGCGTCATCGACTGCACGACCACCGGCGATCCGCCGCCGATGGGCACGCCGCCGACGGTGATCCGGTGGGTCGAGGCCATCAGCCCGCAGGATACCGGGAGGCACCGCCGAGCTCGGCGGTCGCGCGGGCCGTGAGAGCGGCGATCGCGGCCGCGGCGATCGGAAGCTCGGGCCCGCCGCCCTGCTCCGCGAGCGCCGTCCGGATCGCGTCGTCCGAGACGCCGCGACCGAGCGCCCACTCGCCACCCCCGGCCTTCGAGACCAGCCGCCGCTCGGCGGCGAAGCACCACGCCCGGCAGGCGTTCAGGACGCGGTAGGCCGGCGGTGCGTTGTCGGCAGCCCAGGCCAGCTCATCCGCGAACGCCGCGTCGAGGAGCTCCGCCGGCGCCTCGCCGAACACCTCCGCCGGCGGCGGCCCCGCGAGCGCCCGACCGGCGGCACGGCAGACGGCGAAGTGCATCAGGTAGTCGGCGTGCCCCGGCCGGTCGCCACCGAGGGTCAGCCTGTCTCCGGCCGCGGCCGACGTGCTCACATCGAGCTCGAACCGCGGCCGCGCGCACGGCGCCGCGGCGCTCGCGGCCGTCACGACCCCGAGCTCGAGGCCGCGCCGCACCGGGCACGGGAGCGCTCGCACAGAGACCGCCTCCGCCAGCGCCCGCAGGACATCCGGCGCGACCGGCCCGGCGCTCACCACCAGGACGTCGAGGTCGGAGCGCTCCGGGTGCCATCCTCCGAGCGCAGCCGAGCCGTGCAGATAGGCGCCGGCCAGCCCGTCGCTCAGGTGCGCGCGAACGGCGCGGACGAGCGCCGCCAGGTAGTCCTCGACCGCGGGCGTCACCGCGCCGGGGTGAGGATCCCGGAGAGGTCGTTCTGGAGGCCGATCAGGAAGACCAGCACCATGAGCGCGATCCCGAGCACCGAGATCCGCTCGAACACCACCCGCGACACCATCCGGCCGCGGATCCGCTCGAGCGCGATCAGGAAGATGTGGCCGCCGTCGAGCGGCAGGAACGGCAGCAGGTTGAAGATCGCGAGCGAGAGCGAGATGTAGCCGAGCAGCGTCAGGTAGAACGGCGTCCCGGCGTCGGCGGCGTCGGCCGAGTAGCGCACGATGCCGACGGTCGAGTGAAGCTGTGAACGGCCCTGGGGCGTCACGACGTCGGCCAGCGCCGAGGCCGTCCCCGTCGTCAGGTCCCACATGAACGATGCGGACGCGACCGGCGCCTCGAAGAACGAGTACTTCTTGAGCCCGGCCTGGAAGCTGAAGCCGAGCCGGTAGCTGCCGTCGATCACCTTCGTCCGGACGGGCCCGAGCACGACGCGCCGGCCGTGCCGGGAGACCGTCACCGTGATCAGACGCCCGTGGCTCTGCTCGATCGCCGCCCGCACGCGTAGCGGCGGCAGGGCACGGCCGTCGACGGCGAGCAGCCGGTCGCCGGGCCGCAGGCCCGCGTGGTCGGCCGGGCTGTTCGCGATGACGGCCGCCACGTCGCGCGAGAGCACGGAGCCGTCCGGGCGCCCGTGGATCGCGACGCCCCACAGGATGAAGAAGCAGGCGATGACGTTGGCGGCCGGGCCCGCGGCGATGACGATGAGGCGGCTGGTGCGCGAGCAGCGCCAGTAGGCGCGCGGGTCGAGGTTCTCCTCGAGCCGATCCATCGACCGCACCGCGCGGCGGCGCTGGATCTCCGAGAGCGACGGCGCGGCCGCGTCGACCGCCGCACGCAGCTCGGGGAGCGCAGCAAGCGCGGCGTCGTGCCGACCCTGGGCGAGGTGGCGGCGCACGTCGTCGAGCGCCACCCCGATCGCCGTCGCCTCGTCGTCGTCCAGATCCTCCGACCGCTCCAGCAGGTCTTCGACGTCGTAGAGGTCGCCCGGCTCGGGGCGCAACATGCCCGGGATCTTGACGAAGCCGCCGAGCGGGATCGCGCCGATCCCGTACTCGGTGTCGCCGAAGCGGCGCTTCAGGATCGCCGGGGGAAATCCCAGGTAGAACCGGAGGGCCCGCATGCCGGTGAGCTTCGCGGCGGTGAAATGCCCGAGCTCGTGCACGGCGACGAGCAGCAGCAGGCCGCCGATGGCGATGAAGACGCTCATGCGGCGGCCGCCCCCGCGCCGGCCGCCGCGGCGCGAGCGCGCCGGTCGGCCTCGAGCACCTGGTCCAGCGACTCGAGCGGCTCGGCCGGCACGCGCTCGAGCGCCTCCTCGACGACGGCCGCGATGTCGAGGAACCCGATGCGCCCGTCGAGGAAGGCGTGGACGGCGACCTCGTTGGCCGCGTTCAGGATGCAGGGCGCGGTGCCGCCGGCGATGCCCGCCTCGCGGGCCAGGGCGAGGCACCGGAACGTGCCGGCGTCGACCGGCTCGAACTCCAGGCTGAGCGCGCTCGTGAGGTCGAGCGTCGGGACCACGGTCGCCTCGCGCGCCGGATGCGTGAGCGCCCACGAGATCGGCACGCGCATGTCGGGGTTCCCGACGTGGGCGAGCAGGGCTCCGTCGCGGAATCGCACCATGCCGTGGACGATCGACTGGGGGTGGACGACGACCTCGATCGCGTCGTAGGGGATCGCGAAGAGGTGGTGGCCCTCGATCACCTCGAGGCCCTTGTTCATGAGCGTGGCCGAATCGATCGTGATCTTGCGGCCCATGCTCCACGTCGGGTGCGCGAGCGCCTCGGCGGCCGTCACGCCCGCCAGCTCCTCGCGGCGGCGGCCCCGGAACGGCCCGCCGGAGGCGGTGATCACGAGGCCGGTCACCGTCTCCGGGCCCGCGCCGGCCAGGCACTGGGCCAGTGCCGAATGCTCGCTGTCGACGGGGATGAGCAGCCGCCCGCTCGCGCGCTGCGCGGCGAGCACCAGCTCGCCTCCCGCGACGAGGCTCTCCTTGTTGGCAAGGGCGACGTCCGCCCCGGCGGCAAACGAGGCGAGCGTCGCCCGAAGCCCCGCCGCACCGACGATGGCGTTCAGGACGAGATCGGCGCCGCTCGCCTCGATGAGCTCCGCCACGGCCCGGTCGCCCGTGAAGGTCGTGACGCCGTCGATCTCGGGGGCATCGGCGGCGGCATCGGGGTCGGAGAGCGCGACGAGCCTCGCGCCGGTCGCGCGGGCGGCCGCGGCCAGCCCCGCGGCGTCGCGGTGCGCCGAGAGCGCACAGGCGCGCAGGTCGGGCCGCGCGGCGATGACGTCGAGGGCCTGCGCGCCGATCGAGCCGGTCGCTCCCAGGACGGCGACGGATCTCATGCGGCCAGTGTAGTTGCGGGCCCTTGGCGGCCCGTTACGCCAGGGCGGTGATGTCGGCGGGCAGGTCGCCGCGCCGCTCGAGCGGGAGCTCGCGCAGCACGTGGCCGGTGACGACGTCGACGACGAAGCCGCGCCCGTCCTCCAGCCCCCGGTCGGGATCGGCGAGGAATCCGAGCGCGTGATAGCGGCCGCCGGTGTCGCCCTGGAGCCTGTGCCCGAACCACGCCACCTCGATCGCCGCGAGCCGCGGGTGCCGCGCACAGACGGCCGCGACAGCCCGCTCCATCCGCTCGTCCGCCATCTGGCGCTCGACCTTGAGGAACGGGAGAAGCCGCGACACGGCGGAGCGGCGCTCTTGGGTCATGGGCGAATCGTAGGCGCCTGGCTTCAGGCCCGCATCGGACCACGCCCCGGTGTTTCATGCCTAGGCGCGGCCGATGGCGAGCGCGAGGAAGTACGCCGCCGGCGCCGCAAGGAGCAGCGCGTCCACCCGGTCGAGCATGCCGCCGTGCCCGCCCAGCAGGCGTCCGGTGTCCTTCACGCCCATGTCGCGCTTCACGTAGCTCTCGAGCAGGTCGCCGATCGGCGCGGCCAGCGCGATCGCGAGCCCGAACTCGAGCGCGTGGAGCGTCGAGATCGGATCGCCATGGGGCTCGCGGTAGAGCGTGAAGAACACCGCGGCGGTGCCCACGACGAGACCCGCCACGAAGCCCTCCACCGTCTTGGCCGGAGAGATCTCAGCGGCCAGGAGCCGGCGCCCGAAGAGCCGCCCGATCACGTACCCGGCGATGTCGGACGCCCACACGCCGATCAGCACCGCGAGCAGGAGCTCCCTCCCCAGGCCGTGCTGGCCGGGCAGGTCGCGAACCGCCACGAGGAAGACGAACCCGAGGCCGATCCAGGTCGCGCCGAAGGCCGTCGCTCCCAGCTGGACGACCGCCTGCTGACGCACCTCCGCCACAGCCGAGAGCCAGAACGCGAGCACGATCATGGCCACGAGCGGGCCCGCCGCCCACGCGACACCGCCGTGGTGCACCGCGACCGGCGCCGCCACCACCGCCGCGAATCCGGCGGGCACCAGCGGCCGCAGCTCGCGCGCCATCGCGTAGAACTCGTGCAGGGCGATCACCGCGGCAACGGCGACGATCGCGACCAGGAGCCACCCGCCCTGGAGCGCGGCGTAGATCGCCGCTGCGCCCAGGGGCACGGCGACCACGATCCGGGACGCCAGGTTGTTCACCGCACACCGAACCGGCGCCGGCGCTGGGCGTAGGCGCGCAGCGCCTCCGCGAGATCGTCGCCGCCGAAGTCGGGCCACAGCGTCGGCACGAATTCGAGCTCTGCGTAGGCCGACTGCCAGAGCAGGAAGTTCGAGACGCGCACCTCCCCCGACGTCCGGATGACCAGATCGGGGTCGGGCATCTCGGGAGCGTACAGGTGCGCGCGCACGGCGTCCTCGTCGACGTCCGCGGCCGCAGTGCCCGCCTCCATCAGCTCCCGCACGGCGGCGACGATCTCGGCCCGCGAGCCGTAATCGAACGCCACCCACAGGTCGAGCCGGGTGTTCGCCGCCGTGCGTCCCTCCATGTCGACCATGAGCGCCCGCAGGCTCTCCGGGCAGCGGTCGCGGCGGCCGAGGAACCGCACCCGCACGCCCTGGCGGTGCAGGTCGGGGAACTCGCGCTCGATCGTGTCGGCGAAGAGCTCCATCAGCGCCTCGACCTCGGCCTGGGGCCGACCCCAGTTCTCGGTCGAGAACGCGTAGACCGCCAGGCTCCGCACGCCGAGGTCGGGCGCCGCCTCGACGGTACGCCGAAGCGCGCGCGTGCCGGCCCTGTGGCCGGCGATCAGCGGCAGCCCGCGCCGCGTCGCCCAGCGGCCGTTCCCGTCCATGATGATCGCCACGTTCCGCGCCGTCTCGGCGGGAACGGGCTCCACACCGGGCGAGGCCCGCCGCAGGCCCTTCAGGGCCCGGAGGAGCCCGACGTACCGGCGCAATCAGACTTCCATGATCTCGGCCTCTTTGGCCTTGAGCGCGGCGTCGATCCGCTGGACGTGCTCGTCGGTGACCTTCTGGAGCCGATCCTCGGCCCGGTGGACGTCGTCGGCCCCGGCGTCGCCGTCCTGCTCGAGCTTCTTCAGGTGGTGGACCGCGTCGCGGCGGATGTTTCGCGCCGCCACGCGGCCCTCCTCGGCCATGTGCCGCACCTGCTTCACGAGCTCCTTGCGCCGCTCCTCGGTGAGCTGCGGGATCGGGAGCCGGATGATCTGGCCGTCGTTCGACGGCGTGAGCCCCAGGTCGGACTCCTGGATGGCCCGCTCGATGTCCTTCATGATGCTCTTGTCGAAGGGCGTGATCGTGAGCAGCCGCGGCTCGGGCACCGAGATCGTCGCGAGCTGGTTCACCGGCATCTTGGTGCCGTAGGCGCTCACCTGGATGCGGTCGAGGAGCGCCGCCGAGGCCCGGCCGGTGCGGATCGTCGTGAACTCGTGCTTCGCCGCGTCGACGCTCTTGTCCATGCGCCGTGAGGCGTCGGTCAGCACGTCGTCGATCATCTCGCCACCTCCGCTGGCACCTGGGCGTGGATCACGGTGCCGATGCGCTCGCCGCGCACGACCCGCTCGATGTTGGACTCGTCGTCGAGGTTGAACACGTGAAGGGGGAGGCGATTATCCATGCACAGCGAGAGGGCCGTCGTGTCCATCACCCGGAGGCCGCGCTCGATCGCCTCGAGGTGCGTGAGCTGCGGGATGAGGCGCGCGTCGGGCGTCGTGCGCGGGTCGGCGTCGAGCACGCCCTCCACGCCGTTCTTGCCCATGAGGATGGCCTCGGCGCCGATCTCGAGCGCGCGCAGCGCTGCCGCGGTGTCGGTCGTGAAGAACGGGTTGCCGGTGCCGGCCGCGAAGATCACGATCCGGCCCTTCTCGAGATGGCGGATGGCGCGGCGGCGGATGTACGGCTCGGCCACCTGCGAGACCGTGATGGCCGAGAGCACCCGGGTCGCGAGGCCGAGCTGCTCGAGCGCGTCGGAGACCGTGAGCGCGTTCAGGAGTGTCGCCAGCATGCCGGCGTAGTCGGCCGTCGCCCGGTCCATGCCCTTGGCCGCCTCGCTCGTGCCGCGCAGGATGTTCCCGCCGCCGACGACGATCGCCTGCTCGGTTCCGAGCTCGTGCACGTCGCGCACGGCCCGGGCGACGGCGGCGATCCGGGCCGGGTCCTGCCCGTACTCCCGCTCGCCCATGAGCGCCTCGCCCGAGAGCTTGAGCAGAACGCGCCGGAACGCGGCGTCGCCCTCGGTTGCGCTCACTCTGCGCCCACCTCGAACCGGGCGAACCGCTTGACCTCGATGTTCTCGCCGATCGTTCCCGAGAGCTCCGCCCGAAGCGTCTCGAGCGTCTTGCCGTCGTCCTCCGGCCGGATCGAGGGCTGGTTCAGGAGCACGTAGTCGATGAGCGACTTCTTCCACATGCCCTCGGCGATCTGATCGAGCATCTTCTCCGGCTTGCCGTCGGCCGCCGCCTTGGCGCGGAAGATCTCGAGCTCGCCGGCCTTGAACTCGTCGGAGATCTCGGACTCGGACACGAACCGCAGGTCGCGGCCCGCGGCGATCTGAAGCGCCACCTTCTTGGCGAAGGCCTGGAAGTTGTCGTTTCGGGCCACGAAGTCGGTCTCGCAGCCGACCTCCACCATCGCCCCGATCTTGCCGCCGGCGTGGATATAGGTCTCGACGATGCCCTCGCCGGTGCCCCGCCCTGCCCGCTTCCCCGCCTGGGCGATGCCCTTCTCACGCAGGAGCTTCACGGCGGCGTCCATGTCGCCTTCGGCCTCCTCGAGGGCGCGCTTGCAATCCATCATGCCGGCCTGCGTCAGGTCGCGCAGCTGCTTGACCTCGGCCGGGGTCGGCTTGTATGCCACGTCACTCACTCGCTTCCTCGCTTGGTGTTGCCTCTGCTGCCGCCGCTGCCTCCACCGGCGCCTCCGCGGCCGGCTCGGCCGGCTCCGCGCCCGGCTCGGCCGGCTCGGCCGGCGCCTCGCCCTCGGCCGCCTCGGTGCCGTCTCCGTCCTGCACCGCGAAATCCGACACCTTGACGCCGCGGTTCCTGCCCTCGGCGACGCCGTCGGCCAGGACGCGCATGATGAGCGCCGACGCGCGGATGGCGTCGTCGTTCCCGGGGATCACGAAGTCGGCGTCGTCCGGGTCGCAGTTCGTGTCGACGAGCCCGATCACCGGGATGTTCAGCCGGCGCGCCTCGCGCACGGCGAGGGCCTCCTTCTTCATGTCGATCACGACGACGGCGTCGGGCAGCTTGCGCGTGTCCGCGACGCCGCCCAGGTTGGCCTCGAGCTTCTCGAGCTCGGCCAGCGTGGACTGGCGCTCCTTGGGCGGCAGCAGGTCGAGCTGGCCGTCGGTCTTCTGCCGGCGCAGCTCGTGCAGGACGGCGATCCGCTCCTGGATCGTGCGGTAGTTGGTCAGGAGCCCACCCAGCCAGCGGTGGTTCACGTAAGGCATCGCAACGCGGCGGGCGTGCTCCTCCACCGCATCCTGGCACTGCTTCTTCGTCCCGACGAACAGCACCGTGCCGCTGCGCTCGCCGATGTTCGACAGGTAGCGGTAGGCGTCGTTCAAGAGCTCCATCGTCTGCTGGAGATCGATGATGTAGATGCCGCCGCGCTCGCCGAAGATGAACCGCCGCATCTTGGGATTCCAGCGGCGGGTCTGGTGGCCGAAGTGGACGCCGGCCTCCAGCAGCTCGCGCATGGTGACTGCGGACACGCGCACTCCTCCTGATCGGTTGGGTTGAACGTCCGGCGGAGGCGCTCCGGAGCCCCGCGCCCTGCGGGACACCGCCGGCGCGCCGCATGCACCGCCGGGTCGAGGTGGTCAGAAAACCGGCTGGATGATACCCGCTATGCGCTTCGCGCCACGCCGAGCGCCGCCTCGAGATCGTCCGGGAGGGGCGCGCCGACCTCGATCTCCTCGCCGGTCCACGGGTGCGTGAACCGAAGCTCGGAGGCGTGCAGGAACTGGCGCTCGAGCCCGAGCTCGGGGCCATGGCCGTAGAGCGGGTCGCCGACAACCGGGTGCCCGATCGCCGCCAGGTGGACGCGGATCTGGTGCGTCCGCCCGGTCTCGAGCTCGACGCGCAGGAGCGAGCGCTCGGGCAGCGCCTCGACGAGCTCGAAGTGCGTGACGGCGTCGCGCGGGTGGTCGGTGTCGATCGACTGGCGGGACGGATCGCGCCGGTCGCGGCCGATCGGGGCCTCGATCCGTCCCGTCCGCGACGGAGGCCGCCCGCGCACGAGCGCCGTGTACGTGCGCCGGATGCGCCGGCGGCGAAGCTGGGCCTGGAGCCGGCGCAGCGTCTCCTCGTCGCGCGCCACGAGCAGGAGGCCCGACGTGTCGCGGTCGAGGCGGTGGACGATCCCCGCGCGGCCCTGCGGGCCGCCCCCGGCCCGGCCGGCGAGCGCGGCCGCCAGCGTGGGCGCGGAGTGCCCCGGGGCCGCGTGCACCAGGAGGCCCGCGGGCTTCACCACGACCAGCAGGCGCTCGTCGGCGTGGACGACCTCGATCTCCTCGTCGGGGAGCGGCGCCTGCACGGGCTCAGGCAGCGTGACGGCGACGACCGCGCCGGCGCTCACCCGAAACGCGCGCGGGCGCGCCTCGCCGTCGACCTGCACCGCCCCGGCGTCGATCAGGCGGGCCGCCGCGGCCCGCGACCCGACCGTGGAGCGCTCGGCCACGAACCGGTCGAGCCGCTCGCCTCCCGCCTCGCGGGGGACGACCAGGTTGATCGTCACACCCCGGGGTCGGCGCCCGCCGGCGGCGGCGGGACGGGCGGACGCGGCTGCTCGATCCGCATGAGCGCCAGGGCGAGCAGGAGCACGCCGACGACGATGAACGAGTCGGCGAGGTTGAACGTCGGCCAGTGGGTGATGTGGATGAAGTCGGTGACGTGGCCCTGGCGGACGCGATCGGCCAGGTTCGAGACGCTCCCGCCGACCAGAAGCCCCAGCGCGACCGGGAAGATCGTGTGGCGGGCGCCGGAGCGCGCGAAGTGGACGAGCATCCAGACGACGGCCGCGGCCGTGAGGAGCGACACGATCCCGAGCCGCCCGGGGAGCACGCCGAACGCGATCCCGGTGTTCTGGACGTGCGTGATCGAGAGCCCCGGGATGACCGAGTGGCTCTCGTTCAGGGCGAACCGCTCCTCGATCACCCGCTTCGTCAGCTGGTCGGCGACCGCCGCCGCCACCGCGATCGCCGCGAAACCCGCCCACTGCAACGACCCCGCCCGGTGAGCAGGCTCGGGCTCCACTCCGACGTGAATCAGCCCCGCTCCTCGAGCCTCTTGCACTCGATGCACTTCGTCGCCCAGGGCAGTGCCTCGAGGCGGTCCGCCGCGATCGGCCGGCCGCAGCGCTCACAGTTGCCGTAGGTCCCGGCGTCGATCCGTGCGAGCGCCGCATCGATGGACTCGAGCAGGTGCTCCGCGTTGTCGCCGAGCGTGAGCTCCATCTCGCGGTCCAGCGTCTCGCTCGCGCTGTCAGCCATGTGGCTGTCGTTTCCGTCCTCGTCGATGGCGTCCTCCATCGAGCGGGAGGTGTCGTCCAGGAGGTGCTGGCGAGCCTCGAGCACGCGCTCGCGCTCGGACTCGAGCCGGCGGCGTGCCGCTTCGATATCGACGACTGCCATGTCCCGCACTATACCGACGCGCCGTCGGGCGCCCGGGCGATCCGTCAGTCGCCGCCGGTGTACTCCCCGGGCTCGACAGGAGGCATGAGCTGGGTGTGCTCGCCCGGCTTCTCGCTGCGGGCGGTGGCGTCGGCGAGCCGCTGCTCGTGGTCGCGGACAGCCTCGAGGGTCGCCCCCAGGAGCGCCCTGAGCCGCAGCCGGAACTCGGCCTCCTCGGTCAGGATGCGCGAGGTCTCGCGGCGGACGCGCTCCCGCTCGGCATACGCGCCGTGCACGAGGTCGCGCGCCTTGGCCTCGGCGTCGCGGATGATCAGCTCGGCCTGGCGCGAGGCCGCCGCGCGGAGCTCGTCGGCCGCGCGCTCGGCGCTCACCAGGGCGCTCCGCATCGCCTCCTCGGTCTCGCGGTGGCGGGAGAGCTCGGCCTCGAGCTCGTGAACCCGGTCGTCGAGGTCGGCCCGCTCACGCCAGACGACCTCGTAGGCGTCGGTCGCGCTCTCGAGAAGGTGGTCGACATCGCCGCGCCGGTATCCGAACGGCCGGCGCCGGGGCCGCTCGTGGCGAAGCTCGACTGGCGAAAGTCCCATGCCGGGGTGATTCGGCGTCTGCATCGCGAGTCCTCCTGCCCTGGATGACCAGCCGGCGGTCGCCGGGTCTACAGAGTATGACGCGGCACGAACCCCTGGCCGGGCGTTCCGCCGACCATGACGAGCCTCAGCCCGTCCGGCCCCGCGACCGGCTGGCGCGTATGGGCGGGGTCGACCCTGAGCCACCGCCCCTCCACGAGCTCGACCTCCTCGTCGTCGATCCGCATGACGCCGGAGCCCGAGAGGACGACGTAGACCTCCTCCTGCCCGCTCTCGGCCTCGTCGTGCTCGCGGCCGGCGGCGCCCGGCGGGAGCTCGACCTGGTTGATGCCGAAGCCGGTCGCCCCGAGCGCGACCCGCATCTTGCGGAAGACGCCGAAGCTCGGCTCGACGTCGGCGGCGTCGATCACGGTGTGACCCATGCGGCCGGTCCTTTCATCATCGGAACCCATCGAGGATCGCAAACAGGATCTCGAGCAGGATCCGCAGCCCGAAGATCGCGATCATCGGGCTCAGGTCGAGGCCGCCCATCGAAGGCAGGAGGTTGCGGAGGGGCCGCAGCACCGGCTCGACGGTGTCGTAGAGGAACGTCCTGAGCGCTCCGACCCACCTGTTCGGCGGCAGCTGGAGCCACGACGTGATGATGTAGAGCCCGATGACGAGCGAGTACACGAGCCACAGCGAGTAGAGGAACTGCTCGAGCGTCGAGATGTTCACCCGAGCTCGCCCGCTCTCCGCTGCGCGGCGCGCACGCCGTCGATGATCGCCCCGCGGACGCCGCGCCGCTCCATCTCGGCCAGGCCCGCTGCGGCGGTGCCGCCGGGCGATGTCACCATGCGGCGCAGGTCGGCGCAGGCGATGTTCTCCTCGGTCAGAAGCGATGCCGTCCCGCCCACGGTCGAGAGGATGAGCCGGCGGGCGCTCTCGTGCGTGAGGCCCGCCACGATTCCGGCGTCCTCGAACGCCTCGACGATGAGGCCGAGGAACGCGGGGCCGGATCCCGACAGCGCGGTGGCGGCGTCGAAGAGCCGCTCCTCGAGCGGCACGACCTCGCCGAGGAGCGAGAAGCACTCGAGGACGGCCTCCTCGGCCGCGGTGTTCGTGAACCGGCCGGACGAGAAGGCGAGCGTTCCGGCGCCGACGCGCACGCCGACGTTCGGCATGAAGCGGAAGACGGGCGCGTCGACGTCGAGGATCGTCTCGAGAGTCGCCGTGCCGACGCCCGCGGCAACCGACGCGATCGCCTTGTCGGGCGTGATCAGGTCGGAGACCTCGCGCAGCACTCGCTCGACGTCGATCGGCTTCACGCACAGGACGACGATGCCGGCCTCGCGCACGAGGTCGGCGTTCGACTCCACGTGGCGGACGCCCAGCCGCTCGGCCAGGCCGGCGGCGCGGCCGGAGCCGCGGTCGGTCACGAGGATGCGGCCCGCCATCGCCTGGTCGGCCCGAACCCAGCCGGAGACCATCGCGGACGCCATGTTGCCCGCACCCAGCAGGCCGACGACGGGTGCACGGTCGCTCATAGGACGCGCAAGCGTATCGGGAACCGCGCCGTCGGGGCGTGGCCCCGCCCGAAGCCGTCGCCTTGGGGTGCGGCGCGAGCTCGACGAACGGGCCGAGCGTGGCCATGTCCGCGACCGCGGCTGACCTCGGCCGAACGCCCGCTAGTACTGGTTGAAGAAGCCGCGCTCCATCAGGAGCGCCTTGTCCTCGGCCGAGACCGAGATCGAGTGCGGCGTCAGGAGGAAGACTCGGTCGGCCACGCGCTGCATCGAGCCGTCGAGCGCGTAGGTGAGGCCGCTCGAGAAGTCGACCAGGCGCTTGGCGAGGTCGGCATCGGCGCCCTGGAAGTTGATGATGACCGGGACGTCGGCCTTCAGCTTGTCGGCGACGGTCTGGGCGTCGTTGAAGCTCTTGGGAACGACCAGCGACACCTGCTGGGCCGAGCGATGGCCGTTCTGGGCCGGCGGGCCGTCGGCCGGGCGGCGGCGGGCCGCGACGGCGCGCGGCTCGTCGTCGGAGAAGATGTCCTCGTAGTCGCCGCCGCCGCGACCGCGGCGGGGCTTCAGGCGGCGGACGTTGGGCCGCTCGCTATAGGTGCGCTCGAGATCCTCGTTGGCGGCGGCGCCGTCGTCGTCGTACTCGTCGTCCCAGTCCTCTTCGCGCACGCCGAAGTACACGAGCGTGGAGTGCCACAGGTCTCGCATCGGCATGGAAAGAGTCTAGCCCCGGTAAAGGACGGTGCCGACCCGAACGATCGTCGCTCCCTCTGCGGCGGCGACGGCGTAGTCCTGGCTCGTGCCCATGCTGAGGTGGGAGAAGTCGTGCCGTCCCTCCCACTGCGGGCGGAGCCGGTCGCGGAGGTCGCGGAGGGCCGCGAACCACGGGCGCGCCTCCTCCGGGTCCTCTGCGAGCGGCGGCATGGTCATGAGGCCGCACAGGCGCACCCGGTCGAGCTCGGCGACGTCCGCCAGGAACGCATCCACCTCCGCGAGCCGCACGCCCGCCTTCGTGCCCTCCCCGGCCACGTTCACCTGGAGCAGGCAGTCGACCTGCTCGGTCGCCCGCGACTGGATCTGGCCGCAGGCGCTCAGCGAGTCGAGCGCGTGGATCAGCCGCACGCGGCCGATGACGTCGCGCACCTTGCGGCTCTGGACGTGGCCGATGAAATCCCAGGTGAAGGCGTCGCCGAGCTCGGCCTGCTTGGCGAGGAGGGCGTCGGAGCGGTTCTCGCCGACGAGGGTCACGCCGCCCTCCCGGAGGGCCGGCAGGTCCGCGGCCTCGACGTACTTCGTCGCCGCGAGGATCTCGACGTCCGGGCCGACCTCGGCGCGCACCCGGGCCAGGTTGGCGGCGACCACGGCGGGGTCAAGCATTGAGCACCCCCACGATCCCCTGCCTGCCGGTCGTGCCCCGGTCGCGCCGGTGCGAGAAGAAGCGCTCCCCGCAGATCGTGCACTCGCCGGCGACCTCGACCGCCGTGACGCCGACGCCGTCCAGCGCCCGCCGCGCCGCGAGCCACAGGTCGGCCCGGCCGTGGCGGACGACGTCGTCGCCGAACCGCTCGCGCAGGATCCCGGCCACATCCTCGCCGACCTCGTAGCAGCACGGCCCGGCGCCGGGACCGACCGCCGCGCTCGCCCGGCCCCGCACCGCCTCGACCCCCCGCTCCACGATACCCGCGACCAGCCCGCGCCAGCCGGCGTGAAGCACGGCCAGGCGGCGGCCGTCCTCCCGGGCGACGGCGATCGGGAGGCAGTCAGCGGTGAGCAGGACGAGCGGCCGCTCCGCAAGCCCCGTCGCCAGCCCGTCCGACTTGGGAAACGCCTCGGCGCCCGGCTCCAGGAACCGCCCCGGCGCCGGCCGCTCGTCGACCTCGCGCACGTCGGGGCCGTGCACCTGCCACGCCATGGTGGCGGCTGTGCCGTCGCCGCCGGCGGCCGCGACGGCCCGCCGCCGGTTCTCGGCGACGTTGGCGGGGTCGTCAGCGGTGAGCGCCCCCAGGTTGAGCGACCGGAATGGGCCGCCCGAGACGCCTCCCTCGCGCGTCGTGAACGCGACGGCCACCCCGGCCGGAGCCGCCGTCCAGCGCAGGAGTGGAAGGCCTCCGGCCTCGTCCCAGGCGAGCCCGCTCACCCGCCCGTCCCCGCCAGGATCTCGCGGGCCGCGGCGAGCTCTGCGGCCCGGCCGTCGAGCTCGCCGTTTCGCTTCCGGCGCAGCAGCTCGCGGAGCACCTCGCCGACGCGCGGCGATTGCTCGAGGCCGAGCTCGTCGCGGAGCACCTCCCCGTCGATCGCAAGCCGGACGCCCCGCAGGTGCTCGAGGTAGGCGCTCGCGCCGGCGCTTCCGGCCGCCGCGGCCAGGAGCGCGGCCTCGACGGGCCGCGAGGCGTAGATCTCGGCGACGGCCGCCGGCGTCGCGCCCTCCGGCGGGACCGGGGCCGAGACCGCCGCCCGGAGCGTCGCGGCGTCGCGGCGGCGCAGGACGAGCCGGTGGGCCAGCATCGGAAGGTCGGCGTCGGGGAGGTGCCGGGCGAGCACGACGAGCCCCGCGCGCCACGCGGGGGTTCGCGGCGAGTGCCGCTCCCGGAGCCGCTCCACCGCACGCAGGAGCCCCTGCCCCTCCGGCCCGCAGTCGAGCCCCGGCCATACCGAGCGGCAGCCGCCAACGGCCTCGAGGAGGCGGACTGCGTCGGCCGCCGACGGCTCGCAGAGGAGCGCGATCAGCTCCGCGCGCACGCGTGAGCCCGACAGATGGCCCACGAGGCCATCCCCAACCGCGGCCGCGGCGAGCTCTCCCGTCTCGGAATCGAGGTCGAAGCCGAGCCGGGCGGCGTAGCGGACCGCCCGGAACACGCGGGTCGGGTCGTCGCGGAACGACCCGGCGTGCAGGATGCGGATGACGCGCCGCTCGAGGTCTCCCCTGCCGCCGGCGGGGTCGAGCAGGCTGTCGCCGTTTCCCAGCCGCAGGCCGATCGCGTTCACGGTGAAGTCGCGCCGGAGCAGGTCGGCCTCGATCCCGGCCGGCTCGACGGCCGGCAGCGCGCCCGGGCGGGCGTAGGTCTCCGACCGGGTCCGGGCGATGTCGACGCGCATGTCGTCGAAGCGCACCGTCGAGGTGCCGAACGCGGCGTGCACCGTCACGCGGGCGCCCGCGCCGAGGCGGGATCGCAGGCGGGAGGCCACCGCCGCGGCCTCGCCGTCGACGGCGAGGTCGACATCCGTCACGCCCGCCTCCCCGCGCAGCAGGTCGCGGATCGCGCCGCCGACCAGGTAGAGCGGCAGCCCGGAGGCGGCGTCGAGCGCGGCGTCGAGCATCGCCGCGACACGCTCGGGAACGGCGACGGCGGCATGGCGGTGCGGCATGGAAGCATGATACGGACGGCGCCTTTCGGAACCGTCCCCATGGGCCTCCATCGCACCCGCATCACACACGTCGCATGCCTCGCCGCGATCGGGCTCGCGACCGCATGCGGATCGAGCTCGTCGAGCGGCTACGACAACGGTGTCAGACAGCGGTTCGTGGCCGCCTGCACCCAGACGTCGTCGGGCCGGACGGCGGCCTGTGAGGCCGCCTACGACTGCATCAGGAAGCGGGTCTCGTTCGCCGACTTCAAGGCGGCCGACGACGCGGTGCGGGCGGGGCGGGCGATCGACCCGAAGACGGCGCAGGTGCTGGTGCAGTGCGCCGCCGAGAGCACGAGCCGCTAGGTCTCAGTCCGACGGGACGGCCGGAGCGTCGGCGGCGGCCCGCTCGCCGCGGATCTCGCCCGAGCGGGCGTGGTCGACGAAGCCCTCGGCCCGCGCAAGCGCGGCGAGCGGCGCGGCCAGCGCCGCCGCCGAGGCCTCCGACAGCTCGACGACCTCCTGCGTGCGCAGGAACGCCGCCGGCGAGAGCCCCGACGAGAACCGGCTGTGACCACCGGTCGGCAGGATGTGATTCGAGCCTGCGATGTAGTCGCCGTACGCCGTCCCGCTGTGCGGGCCGAGGAAGATGGCCCCGGAGTGATAGATGCTCTCGAGCGCGGCCTCGGGGTCGGCCACCATGAGCTGGAGGTGCTCGGGGCCGTAGGCGTTCACGAACGCGAGGGCCGTCTCGAGCGTCTCGGCCTCGACGACCACCACCCCGCTCTCGGCGGGCAGGAAGGCCTCGACGGCCGAGAGGACGTCCGGGTCGGGCGAGACCAGGACCGCCTGCGAGCCCGGGCCGTGCTCCACCTGAGCGAGCAGGTCGAGCGCCATGGCCTCGGCCGGCGCCGATGCGTCGGCGACCACAACGAGCTCCGTCGGCCCCGCCAGCGACTCGATCCCGACCTCGCCGAAGAGGCGCCGCTTGGCCTCCTCGACGTACGCGTTCCCCGGGCCCACGACCATGTCGACGGCGGGGATCGAGGCGGTGCCCAGAGCCAGCGCCGCGACCGCCTGCGCGCCACCCGCCGAGTAGACCTCCTCGACTCCCAGGAGCGCGCACACCGCAAGCGCGCCCGCGTGCGGGAGCCCGGACGGCCCAGGCGGCGAGCAGGCCGCGATCTCGGGCACCCCGGCGACCTGGGCTGGGACGATCGCCATGACGGCGCTCGACGGATAGGCGGCGAGCCCTCCCGGCACGTAGACGCCGACGCGCCGGACCGGCACCTGGCGGGTCGAGACGACCTGGCCGTGGCGGAGCGTCACGCTCGTCGGGCGCGGCATCTTGTCGGTCGCGACCGTGCGCAGGTTCTCGGCCAGGAGCTCGAGCGCCTCGCGCACCTCGGGATCGAGGTCGGCGAGCGCCTGCCGCAGGCGGCTCGGCGGCACGCGGAACCGTTCGACGTCGACGCCGTCGAGCCGGAACGTGAGCCGGCGCAGCGCCTCGTCGCCGCCGTCTCGCACCATGTCCACGATGTCGGCGACGGTGGAGCTCGTGTCCTCGCGCAGCTGCTTGGACGGCCGCAGCGCCCGGACGAGATCGCCGACCTCCGCCGCCGCGACGCGTCTGCGCTCCCTCACCCGGCGAAGCGTACAGGGACTGTCAGGCGGGGACGCGCTCGATGCGGGCGCCGAGCTCGCGCAGGCGGGCGTCGATCCGCTCGTAGCCACGGTCGATCTCGCCGACGTTGCCGATGCGGCTCTCGCCCTCCGCCGCGAGGGCGGCGATCACCATCGCCATTCCGGCGCGGATGTCGGGGCTCGCCATCCGCTCGCCGTAGAGCTTCGCCGGGCCCGTCACGACCGCCCGGTGGGGGTCGCACAGGATGATCCTTGCGCCCATCGAGACCAGCTTGTCGGTGAAGAAGAGCCGGTTCTCGAACATCTTCTCGAAGATCAGCACCGTGCCGGCGGCCTGGGTGGCGACCGCGACCGCGATCGACGTCAGGTCGGCCGGGAACATCGGCCACGGCCCGTCCTCGACCTTGGGGATCTGGGCGTGCACGTCGTCGACGATGCGAAGCGACTGCTTTGCCGGGACGCGCACGGCGTCACCCTCGACCTCGACCTCGACGCCGAGGCGCGAGAAGGCGTGCCGGATCGAGCGCAGGTGCTCGACGGCCGCGTCCTCGATCAGCACCTCGCCGCCGGTGACGGCCGCGAGCCCGATGAACGATGCGACCTCGATGTGGTCGGCGCCCACCCGGTGCGACGCGCCGTGGAGGACCTCGGCGCCGTGGATCGTGAGGACGTTCGAGCCGATCCCCTCGATCGTCGCCCCCATCGAGCAGAGCAGGTTGCACAGATCCTGGACGTGCGGCTCGCAGGCGGCGTTTCGGATGATCGTCGTCCCACGCGCCAGGACGGCGGCCATGACGGCGTTCTCGGTGCCGGTGACCGAGGCCTCGTCCAGGTAGATGTCGGCGCCCCGGAGGCCCGACGGCGCGGAGAGGCGGTACTCGCGGTCGGCGCCGACCTCCGCGCCGAGGCCGGCGAACGCCATGAGGTGGGTGTCGACGCGGCGGCGGCCGATCACGTCGCCGCCCGGAGGCGGGATGGCGGCGGCGCCGAAGCGGGCGAGGAGCGGCCCGGCGAAGAGGATCGAGGCCCGGATCCGCGAGCACAGCTCGGCGTCGAGCCGGGTCTTCTTGACGTCGGCGGCCCAGACCCGCAGCCGGTTCTGCCCGAGCCACTCGGTCTCGACCCCGATGTCGTTCAGGAGGTCGATCATCGCCTCGACGTCGCGGATGCGCGGGACGTTGTCGAGCGTGACCGGGTCGGCCGTGAGCAGGCAGGCCGCCAGGATGGGCAGCGCGGCGTTCTTGTTCCCGGCGGGCCGGACGGTGCCGGAGAGCGGCACTCCGCCCTCGATGAGGAAGGTCTCGATCGTGGTGTCCCGTGTCGCGACGGCCATGGCCTGAGGGTAGCCGGATTCGCTGGCAACGCACCAGGTTCCTGCCTCCCCTCACGCGCCGTGGGGCACGATATCGTCCGCGGCGATGCCGGACCTGGTGCACGACCGCGACGCAGCCTGGGAGCTTCTGACCGAGTGGACGAAGAGCGAGGCGCTGCTTCGGCACTCGCTCGCGGTCGAGGCTTCCGTCCGGGCGTACGCGCGCACGTGGGGCGAGGACGAGGCCGCCTGGGGCAACGTCGCGCTCCTGCACGACTTCGACTATGAGCGCCATCCGACCCTCGACCAGCATCCCCAGGACGGCGCGCCCGTGCTCCTGGAGCGCGGCTACCCGGACTGGTTCGTGCGCGCGATCCAGTCGCACGGCAGCCACACCGGCGTCACGCGCGAGTCGCGGCTCGAGCACACGCTGTTCGCGTGCGACGAGGTGTCGGGCTTCGTCCATGCCTGCGGGCTCGTCCGGCCGGACGGGATCGCGACGCTCGAGCCGAAGTCGGTGCGAAAGAAGCTGAAGCAGCCGAGCTTCGCCCGCGGCGTGAACCGCGACGAGGTCGTGGAGGGCGCCGAGGAGCTCGGCGTCGACCTGAACGAGCACATCGCGTTCGTGATCGCGGCGCTCCGCCCGATCGCCGCCGAGCTCGGCTTGCGCGGCTAGCCACCGCCTGGCAGCCGGACCGTGCTCGATGTTCGCGCAACATCGGGGTCTGACCCCGTTGTTGCGTGGCAGACCACCGCGCCGCGGGTAGGCCGCAGCGTGCCGCTCGGCTCGTGGCGGCGAGCCTCCGGGACCGCTCCGTGGCGGCTGTGTAACGGTGCCGGCCCTGCGGGCGCAGTACTGCGGATGGGTCAGGCGCGGATCGCGGCCAGGCCGTCGAGCAGCGCGTCGAGGTCGGCGTCGCTCGTCCACGGCCCCACCGAGAGCCGCAGGTAGGGCGTCTCGGGGATGTAGCGCAGGAGCACCGAGCGCTCGGCCAGCGCCGGAACGACGTCGACCGGGTCGTGGCCGGGCACCTCGAACGCGACGAGCCCCGTCGAGCCGCCGGGCGGGTCGACCGCGGGGATCTCGGCGGCCGCGAGCCGCTCGCGGGCCGCGGCGACCCGTTCGCGGCCGAGGGCGAGCCATGCCTGCCAGCCGCCCTCCAGCCCGTCCACCCACTCGATCGCGGCGGCGATCCCGGCGAGCGCGGCCAGGTCGATCGTCCCGGGGTCGAACCGGGCCGCCCCGGGGCGCATGTTGCCGACGATGCCGTCGGCGTAGGTCAGGTAGCTGGGCGTCGCCGGCCGCAGGCGATCATGGTGGCGGGCGGCGACCCACAGCGCGCCCGTGCCGTTCGGGCCGAGCAGCCACTTCTGCCCGGAGATGGCGTAGAAGTCGGCCCCGGTCTCCTCCATCCGCAGGTCGAGCTGGCCCGCCGACTGGGCGCCGTCGACGAGGACGAGCGCGCCGGCCGCGTGGGCGGCCTCGGAGATCTCGGCCATCGGGAGCACACGGCCGGTGGTCCACAGGACGTGCGAGAGCGCCACCATCCGGGTCGTCGGGCCGATCGCGGCGATGACGTCGTCGGCCGGCACCGCCCGGATGACCGCGCCGTGGCGGGCGCGGAGCTCGTCGAGCGGCCCGAGGATGCCGGGATGCTCCTCGGTGGTTGTCACGATCTCGTCGCCGAACTCCCAGTCGAGCCCGGCCGTCACGAGCCCGACGCCCTGGCTGGTCGAGGTCGTGACCGCCACCTCCTCGACCGGCGCCCCCAGCCTGCGTGCCGCGGCCTCGCGGGCCCGGCCGCGCACCTC
The DNA here is from genome assembly GCA_036258075.1 of Gaiellales bacterium. Taxonomy (GTDB): domain Bacteria; phylum Actinomycetota; class Thermoleophilia; order Gaiellales; family JAICJC01; genus JAICJC01. The sequence goes on along the minus strand of DATAEI010000178.1, from coordinate 17,528 downwards.
CCAGAAGCGCTCGAAGGCGCGCGCTCCGATCCGGGGCGAGCGGAACGCGGCCTCGATCTCGGCCGACATCGCCTCGGCCGCCGCCCGCGGCAGCGGGCCGTTGGTGCCCGCGTTCAGATACGCGCAGCCGCCGACGCACGCGAGGTCAGCCCGGTCAAGCAAGCGCGACCACCGCATCGACGGGATCGTGGTCGGAGAGCCGAAGCGGCAGCGACCCGTTCAGGCGCACGTCGCGCCGCTCCGGCAGCCAGCGGGTCGCCGGCCACTCCAGCGCCGCGCCCCGAACCAGCAGATGGTCGATGCCGACGTCGCCGGCGTCCTCGACCCAGCCGCGCCCCACGAGCGCGCGCAGCCCGGCCGAGTGCATCCGCGCGTTCAGGTCGCCGCCGAGGATCATCGGGGCGCCGCGCGCGAACCGCTCGAGCACGTAGCCGGCCTTCTCGAGCTGCACCGCCGCGCCCTTGTGGTCGGCGTGGACGTTGCCCACGACCAGCTCGACCCCGAGCTTGCGGTGGCGCAGGCGCACGAGCTGCGCGATGCGGGGCTCACCCCGAAGCCGGCGGTGCTCGTTCAGGAGCACCCGCCGCACCGAGACCAGGAGCAGGTCGGGGCCGTAGAGGAGCGCCTGGCCCTGGCCCTCGAACTGGGTGCGGACGACGTCGGGGAGCGCCTTTCCCAGCGCGGCGCCGGCAGCGAGCGGCAGCGGGACATGCAGGAACGGGACGTGGGCGCCGTAGGAGTGCGCGAGCGTCACGCCCATGCCGGTCTGCTCGCGCAGGAGGCTCCCCGCCCACACGGGCACCTCCTGGAGCATGACGATGTCGGGCCCGTCCTCGACCATCACCGTGCACATCTCCTCGAGGAGCTTTCTGCGGGCGTGCCCGTAGCCCGGCCCGGGAGGCACGTCGCGCCCGTGGGCGATGTTCCATGTCCGGACGAGGAGCGAGCGAGGCTCGGTCATGCGCGCGCACCTTAGCGGCGCAGGACGGGCGCGCGCGCGTCGATACCATGCCTCTCGTGAGGATCCCTGGCAGGCCGCGCTTCTCCGACGTGATCCGCCGGCAGCTCGAGCTCTACGAGGCCGAGAGCGGCGACCTGCTCGACCGGATCGACGCAGCCAAGCGGGCGTACGACCGGGCCGGGACGGGCGAGGCCGAGGAGGCCTACGGGGACTACATGGACCTCGTCGAGGAGGCCGAGGACGGGCTGCTCGACCTGCGCGACCGCTACGCCGAGACGATGGCCGCGCGCGACCGGCGGGTGTACGAGCGCGAGTTCTGGCGGGCCGCCGAGAAGCGGCTGCCGACGCTCCAGGGCCGGCGGCTCTACCTGCGCGCCGTCGATCCTGACTCCACGCTCTGATCGCTGCCATACTTCGCGTGCGGAACCGACGAGGGAGGGGCGGAAATGGCGCATCCAGTCGAAGCAGGCCGCGAAGAGGGGCGTGAGCTGCGGCGAGGCAGCCTCTCGCTGTGGGAGGCGGTGGGCATCTCGATCGCCCTCATGGCGCCGTCCATGGCGGCCAACATCAACCCGCAGGGCACGGTCGGGCTCGTGGGCCGGGCGGTGCCGCTGGCGTTCGTCTTCGCGACCGTCGGCGTCCTGCTCGTGTCCTACACGTTCGTGCGCCTGTGCCAGATCTACAACCACGCCGGGTCGGTGTTCGGGTTCGTGGGCGCGACGCTCGGGCCGCGGTTCGGCGTCCTCGCGGGCTGGTCGCTCATGGGCACCTACACCTTCTACGCCTGCGTCACGAGCGCGGCGGCCGGGATCTTCGGGGCGACGTTCCTCGACGAGATCGGCATCTGGAACAACCACCCGCTCTGGAGCGAGTTCCTGGTCGCCTTCATCGCGCTCGCGGGCGCCTTCGCGCTCGCCAGCCGTCCGGCGCACACGGCCGGCCGGATCCTGCTCTCGATCGAGGGCATCACCGTGGTCCTGATCCTCACGGTCGCGACGGTCGTTCTGATCAAGATCGTGGGCGGCGGCGCTCCCGGCAACCAGTCCTTCACGCTCGACGTGTTCTCGCCTCCAGCGGGATCCGGCATCGGCGACGTCTTCAAGGGCGCCGTGTTCGGGTTCCTATCGTTCGCCGGGTTCGAGGCGGCAGCGACGCTGGGAGAGGAGACGCGCGAGCCGCGCCGCGCCATCCCGCGCGCGATCCTCGGCACCGCGATCTTCGGCGGCATCTACTTCATCTTCGTGACGTCGGTCGAGATGATGGGCTTCGGCACCGACGCGAAGGGCGTCGCCGCCTTCGGCTCCTCGGGATCGCTGCTCGGCGACCTCGGCTCGGCCTACATCACGTCCTCGATCGGTGACGTCATCACGCTCGGCACCGCGATCAGCGCCTTCGGGTGCGCGCTGGCATGCGTCGTGGGCGCCACCCGCATCCTCTACACCCTGAGCCGCGACGGCCTGGGCACCGAGGCGCTCGGCAACGTCCATTCCGAGACCGGCACGCCGGTGCGAGCGCTCGGGGTCATCGTCGCCACGGCCGCCGCCATCATCGTGGTGTGCCGCATCTTCTTCACCAACTCGGCATTCGACGTCTTCGTGTGGTCGGGCGTCATCGGGACGCTCATCCTGCTGGTGGCCTACATGCTCGCGACGCTCGGAGCGATGCGCCTCTTGTGGTTCCGCGGCCGCGCCCGCGTGGCCGCCTGGCAGATGGTGATCCCGATCGCCGCGCTCCTCGTCCTCCTGGCGACGATCTACTACACCGTCGATCCGAGCGCTCCGAAGGCGACGCGCTGGAACTACTACACGGCGGGCGCATGGGTGATCGGCGGGGCGATCCTCGTCCTGATCCTGCCGGGCCTCGCGACGCGGGTCGGGCGGGGCCTCGCGCGGCACGAGGGCATCGCCGAGGAGGGGGTCGCGGCCGGCGAGTGACGGGCGGCCGTTACGTCTCCGGCGCCTCGCCGTGCCAGTAGTCGACGCCGCTTGACCGCTCCACCAGGAGGTCGTCGTCGCGGTTGCCCGTCCAGATGCCGACCTTGCCGCTGTCCGGGTAGACGCTCGCCGCGGGAGTCGCGTGGTTCGAGAACATGAGCACCCGCACGGTCTCGCCGGTGTCGTTGGTGACGGCATGTGCGCCCTCGGGCCCGCTCGCGAACCAGACGGTCTCCCACTCCTCGAGCACGTCGGTGCCGTCCGGATGGCGCAGGGTCGGCCGGCCGGAGAGCACGACCAGCCACTCCTCCTCGCCGTATTCGTAGTGGTATGGGCAGATGGACTGGCCCGGCGGCAGCTCATACACGCTCGCGCCGGTCAGGCCGGCCCCGAAGAGCGGCCCGAGGCGGACGCCGGCCGACCTGAACCCGGCGGGGTCGGAATCGTCGTACTCGACGTCCACGGTCTGGATGTTGATGCGTTTCGGCATGCGCGAGAGCATAGCTTGTCCATCGAACATGTGTTCGATATGCTGGGCGGTCCCGATGCCGCGCCGCCGCTCCCTGATCGTCTGCACGCTCATCCCCCGCTTCGCGCTTCGGGTGGCAGCCGGGATGGGCGGCTCGCTCCCCGACGAGCCGGTCGCGCTCGGCCCGGAGCCGGGCGGGCCGCCGGCCCTCGGCGAGGTCAACGCTGCGGCCGCGGCGTTCGGGGTGGGCGAGGGCATGCGCGTCGCCGAGGGGATCGCCCGCTGCCCGCGCCTGCGGCTCGTCACGCCCGACCCCGGCGCCGTGGCCGAGGCGGGTGAAGAGCTGCTCTCGCGACTGGAGGGGCTGGGTGCGGCCGTCGAGCCGCTCGGCCCAGGACGGGCGCTCTTCAGCGCCGACGGCCTCGTGCGCCTCCACGGCGGTGCGAGCCGCCTGCTCGCAGCCACCGCCATGGCCGCCGGGCCGGGAGCCCGGGTCGGCGCCGGGCCGGGCCGCTTCGTGGCCCAGGCCGCGGCGGTGCGGTCGCGGCCGCGCCGGCCGCACCTGGTCGAGGAGGGGGCGGCCGCCTCCTTCCTGGCGCCGATGCCGGTCGGCCGGCTGCCGCTCGACCCGGGCACCGTCTCGACCCTGGAGGCGCTCGGCATCCGCACCGCGGGCGAGCTGGCGGGGCTTCCGCTCCCGGCGGTGGCCGACCGCTTCGGCCGCCCGGGGATCGCCGCCTGGCAGCTCTCGCGGGGCGAGGACGACGCCTACGTCGCGCCGCGCACGCCGCCCGAGCCGCTCCGCGAGCGGATCGAGTTCCCCGAGCCGGCGGGCGACCTGCTCGTGCTGCGCGGCGCCCTGGCCGTCCTGATCGACCGGCTGCTCGCCCACCCCCGCCGCGCCGGCCGCCCGCCGCGCGCGCTCGTGCTCTCGGCCCGGCTGGCCGCCGAGGGCTCGTTCCGGCGGCCGGTGGCCCTGCGCGAGCCGACCGGCGACCCGCGCCGGCTGCGCGACGCCCTCCTGCCTCATCTCGCCGAGCTGCCGGGCGCCGTCGACGAGCTCGGGCTCGAGATCTCGGCGCTCGCAGCGCACGGCGACCGCCAGATGGCGCTCATCCGGCCCGCATCGGAGCTCCTGCGCGAGCGCGCCGCCGAGGCCGCCCGCCAGGTCACGGCGGGCCTCGGCGAGGGCCACCTGTGGCGGATCGTCGAGGTGGCCCCCTGGTCGCGGCTTCCCGAGGGGCGCCACCTGCTCGTCCCGTTCGACGGCTAGATGGCGCCAACGAGCGCACGCATAGACTGCGAGCGTGTTCCTGATAGGCGGCTTCCACGTCCCGGCCAACCTCGGCTACCTCGCCATCTTCCTCATCGTGGGCGGCGAGTCGGCCGGGCTTCCCATCCCCGGCGAGACCAGCATCCTGGTCGGAGGCGCGCTCGCGGCGAGCGGCGACCTCGACCTGCCGCTGGTGTGGGTCTTCGCCGCGGCGGGCGCCATCATCGGCGACAACATCGGCTACGTCATCGGCCGGTTCTTCCTGCGCCGCGTCCTCACCGGCCCCGGCCGCTTCGCGCACCGGCTCGAGCGCTCCGTCGCCCGCAGCGAGGTCTACTTCCGCCGCCACGGCGGCAAGACCGTCTTCTTCGGCCGCTGGCTCCCGGTGCTGCGGGTGACCGCCGCGTGGATGGCGGGAGCGAGCCACATGCCGTGGCGCCGGTTCGCCGTCTTCAACGCGCTCGGGGGGATCGGCTGGGCGATCTCGATCAGCTCCCTCGGCTACTTCGCGGGGAAGTCGGCGGACAGCGTCGTCGGCGTGCTCGGCATCCTCGCCCTCGTGATCGTGACGCTGGCGCTGGTCTCGCACTGGTGGTTCCGGCGGCTCGGGCGGACGGCCGCGGAGGAACCGCAGCCCTAGATGAGCTCCCTCGAGCGCCGGATCGCGGTCGCGCGCGGCGACGAGCCCGCCGATCTGGTCATCTCGGGCGGGCGCGTGCTCTCGGTCTTCACCCGCGAGTGGCTCGAGTGCGACGTGGCCGTGAGCGACGGCTGGATCGCCGGGCTCGGAAGCTACGAAGGCCGCGAGCGCATCGACGCCGGCGGCCGGTACGTCGTCCCCGGCCTCATCGACGCACACATGCACCTCGAGTCGTCCCGGCTCCTCGTGGCCGAGTTCGCGCGGCTCGTGCTGCCGTTCGGGACGACCTGCGTCGTCGCCGACCCGCACGAGATCGCAAACGTGCTCGGCACCGACGGCGTCCACTGGCTGCTCGACGCGACAGACGGCCTGCCCCTCGACGTTCGCTTCCGAGCCTCGTCGTGCGTCCCGGCGTCGCACTTCGAGTCGCCCCGGCGGGCGCTCACCGAGGGCGACCTGGAGGGGCTCCTACGCCGCCGGCGGGTGATCGGCCTCGCCGAGATGATGAACTTCCCCGGCGTGATCGCCGGCGACCCGGCGGAGCTCGCGAAGCTCGCGCTCGAGGGCGCCGCCCCCACGGACGGCCACGCCCCGGGGGTGCGCGGGGCGGCGCTCCAGGCCTATGCGGCCGCGGGCATCGGCTCGGACCACGAATCGAGGACCCTCGAGGAGGGCCGCGAGCGGCTGCGGGCCGGCATGTGGCTCCTCATCCGCGAGGCGACCGGGGCGCGCAACCTCGAAGCGCTGATCCCGCTGGCCCGCGAGCTCGGGCCCCACCGGATGGCGTTCTGCACCGACGACCGCGACCCCCAGCACATCGCCGCGGACGGCCACGTGAACGCGCTGGTGCGCGACGCGGTCGCCGCCGGCGTCGCTCCGGCCGACGCGCTCGTCATGGCGACCCTGAATCCGGCCACCTGGCACGGGCTCACCGAGCTCGGCGCCGTCGCTCCCGGCCACCGGGCCGACCTGCTCGTCCTGCCCGACCTGGAGCGGTTCGTGCCGGACGTCGTCCTGACGGCGGGCCGGCCGCCGGAGCCGGCCGAGCCGGCGCCGGTGCCCGAGTGGGTGCGCCACACGGTGCGGACGGCGCCGATCACCCTCGGCGATCTGCGCATCCCGTGGGAGGGCGACCGCGAAGCCCGCGTGATCGGGATCATCCCGGGCCAGATCGTGACCCATGCGCTGGCCGAGACGCCGGCGGTGGCCGACGGCGCCGTCGTCGCCGATCCGGGGCGCGACCTGGCCAAGATCGCGGTCGTCGAGCGCCACCTCGGCACCGGCCGGATCGGGCTGGGGCTCGTGCGCGGGCTCGGCCTGCGCGCCGGAGCGATCGCCTCGACCGTGGCCCACGACGCGCACAACATCGTGTGCGCCGGCGTCGACGACGGCGACATGGCGCGGGCGGTGCAGCGGCTCGCCGAGATCGGCGGCGGGATGGTCGTCGTCCACGAGCGCGGCATCCGGGCCGAGCTGCCGCTTCCGGTGGCGGGGCTGCTGTCGGATGCGCCCCTCGAGCGCGTGCTCGAGCAGACGGAGGCGCTGCTCGCCGCCGCGCGCGGGCTGGGGACGCCGCTCGAGGCTCCGTTCGACGCGCTGGCCTTCCTCTCGCTGTCGGTGATCCCCGAGCTCAAGATCACCGATCGCGGCCTCGTGGACGTCGGCCGGTTCGAGATCGTGCCGCTGGCGGTCTAGCGATCCTGGCTACGGAAGCGGCGGCCCGGGCGGGGGTGCCGGCTCGGTGGGCAGGCCGGCCTCCCTCCACGCCTGGTAGCCGCCGATCATGTCGGCGGCGTCCTCGACCCCGAGGTCGACGAGCGTCGCCGCAGCCAGGCTGGACGCGAACCCCTCGTCGCACATCACGATGACCGGGCCGGTGCGGGCGACCACCGCCGGATCCTCCCACCCTGAGGTCGGATCGACCCGCCACTCGACGATGTTGCGGTTCATCACGGTCGCTCCCGGGATGACACCGTCGGCCCGGCGCTGCTCGTAGGTGCGCGTGTCGAGGATGACCGCGCCGCGCTGCATGGCGGCGCGCGCCTCCCCGGGCGTCAACCGGTGGATGCGCGCCCGAGCCGTCTCCACGAGATCATCGATCCTCCCCACCCGGAAGAATCTACCTGCCCGTTACTTCGGGTACCACTCCAGCCTGAGGCTGCCGAGACGGAGCACCCGCCGGCGCCCGCGGCGGTCGAGCCCGAGGCCCGAGCCCTCACGGTAGAGATCCACCCTGTAGCCGCGCGTCCGCCTTCCCACCAGTGTGAGCGAGCGGACGGGCTGTACTGATTCGATACCTGCCATGACTCCAGCGTACGGGTCTGGATCCAGGGTGACTAGAGCCGCCATCGTGGGAGTCGTTGTGCCCTCGCCGAAGAGGGGGGCGATCGGCAGCGCGGCCAGCTCGGAGACGCCGCGCCAGGGCGGCTCGGCATCGGGCGGGTCGAGGCGGCCGAACCAGACGCGCAGGCGGCCGTCCTCGGCGGCGGCCGCGACCTCGTAGCGGCGGCGGACGTGCCCCTCGGCTTCGTCGCGCGCCGCGAGCAGGACGTCGAGCGCCGACTCGACGGCCTCCGCCCCATCGCCGAACGGGCGCACCGGGATCACCATGCTGCGGATGTCGTGGGCGTACACGACGACGGCGGCACCCTCGGCGCGCGCCTCGAGCCCCGCGGGCAGCGCCGAGCACAGCCGCTCTGCGAGCGCGCCTGCCAGCCGCTCGGCCCCCGCCCTCTCGTCCATGCTTCCAGCATATGGGTTTTGGAGATCGTTCGCCGAGATCCTGGACGGGCGAACATGTGTTCGATATGATCGGAGGCCGTGCACGCAGCCGGTCCCCGCATCCTCGGCGCTCCCAGGAGCGCGCGCGTCGCCTCCGACGACGGCGGCGTGCCGCGGTCGCTCGACGGGCGGCCCGTCGCCACGGTGCGCGACGAATGGCGGGTCGAGGAGGGCTGGTGGACGGGCCGTCCGGTGCAGCGCCGGTACTTCGACGTCGTTCTGGCGGACGGCCGAAACGCGATCCTCTTCTGCGAGCGCCGCACCGGGCGCTGGTTCACCCAGCGCGGGTAGCCCGCAGATGATTTCCTTACGACTTCTCCAAAAGTACTTGACCTGTTATCCGAAAAGTTGTTAGGGTTTTCCTCTCACGCCAGCCGGTGGCGTGGGAAACGTTGGAGGGGGAGAACACATGGCGAGCTCGCCTGCGGCGGCGCTCATGGCCTCGCCGGTCGTCGAGGCCGAGTCGCCGTATACCTATCAGGTCTACGTGCGCCCGTACCCGGGCTGGTGGCGGAGGTGGCACGGGCGGGTGATCACGCGCGACTGCGACGGCCGCCACCGTTTCTGGCCGTGGCGGTTCGCGCGCGACCGCGAGGACCTCGTCCAGAGCCTCTGGGCCGAGGTGCACCGCGACATCGAGTGGCGCCGCGGCGGGGCCGCTGTCGAGCTCCTCGAGGTCACCTCCACGCTGCGCTGATCGCGGCCTGAAGCTCACTGGCACGCCGGCGGCCCGCTCGGTATGCTGACTGCATCGAACACCTGTTCGGTGCCAGGTGACCTACCCCGAGCTTCACGCACACTCCTCGTTCTCGTTCCTCGACGGCGCCTCCCAGCCTGAAGAGCTGGCCGTGCGGGCGGCCGAGCTCGGCTACGACGCCGTCGCCCTGACCGATCACGACGGCCTCTCGGGGTCGCTGGCCTTCGCCCACGCCGCCCGCGATGCCGGCGTCCGGCCGGTCACCGGCTGTGAGATCACCCTGGAGGGCGGCGCCCACCTCACCCTGCTCTGCGAGGACCGGCGCGGCTACGCCAACCTGTGCCGGCTCATCACCGCCGCCCACGTGCGCGACCGGCGCGTGCCCGAGGCACGCCTCGAACAGGTGATCCGGCACGCGGACGGCCTGCACTGCCTCTCGGGCTGCGCTCGCCACGGAGCCGTGGCCCGGCTCGTCGGCGAGGGCCGGCTCGGGGAGGCCGAGGCGCTGGCCCGGCGGCTGCGCGACGCGTTCGGCCGCGACCGGTTCTCGATCGAGCTCATGCGGCCCTACATGCGCGGCGACGCGCGCCGCAACCGCCTGCTCTGCGAGCTGGCCGAGCGGCTGCGGCTGCGGACGGTCGCCACGGGCGACGTCCACGCGCACACGCCCCGGCGGGCGCTCCTCCAGGACGCGCTCGTCGCAATCCGGACCGGCACCACGCTCGAGGGGTGCGAGGCGGAGCGGCGCGGGAATCACGAGTCGGTGCTGCGCTCGCCCGCCGAGACCGCGGCCCGCTTCCCGGCCGAGGCGGTGCGCGGGGCGGCGGCGGTGGCCGACCGCTGCCGCTTCGACCTGACGCAGGACCTCGGATACGCCTACCCCGACTTCTCCGACTCCGGCGAGCCCGCCCAGGCGGCTCTCGTGCGCATCTGCCGGGCGGAGCTCGAGCAGCGCTACCGCGGCTCACCCCACTGGCACGAGGCCCGCGCCCGGCTTGAGGAGGAGCTCGGCCTGATCGCCCACCACGGCCTCGCCGGCTTCTTTCTCCTGCACCGCGACATCCTCGAGATGGCCCGCGACGTGGCGGTGCGGGTGCGCGGGGCGAGCGCCGGGCGCCGCCTGCTCCCGCCCGGCCGCGGGCGCGGGTCGAGCGTCGGCTCGATCGTCTGCTACCTGATCGGCCTCTCGCACGTCGACCCGGTCGCCGCCCGCCTCTTCCTCGGCCGGTTCCTGTCACGCGACCTTGCGAGCGTGCCCGACATCGACCTCGACTTCCCCCGCGACGTGCGCGAGGGGCTCATGCTCGACGTCGTCGAGCGGTACGGCCCCGCGCACGCCGCCCTCGTCGCCGCCTTCCCGACCTACCGCACCCGGGGCGCGATCCGGGAGCTCGGCAAGGTGCTCGCGCTGCCGCAGGGCGAGATCGAGCGGATGGCGCGGCTGGCCGACGAGTGGGGCGCCGTGCCCGCCGAGAAGATCGACCGGCTGCGCGAGCGGATGGGCTCGGCGCGCTGGCGGGCGTTCGCCTTCCTGATGGAGGAGATCCGCGGCCTGCCCCGGCACATCTCCCAGCACTCCGGCGGCATGGTGATCTCGACCCGGCCGCTCGTCGACCTCGTCCCGGTGATCCCGGCGGCGATGGAGGGCCGCCAGATCTGCCAGTGGGACAAGGACTCGTGCTCCGACGCCGGGTTCTTGAAGATCGACCTCCTCGGGCTCGGCATGCTCTCGGCGGTCGAGGAGTGCGTTGACCTGATCGCCGAGTCGCGCGGCTCGCCCATCGACCTCTCCCGGGTGGGGTTCACCGACCCCGAGGTCTACGCCGAGATCCAGCAGGCCGACACCGTCGGGGTGTTCCAGATCGAGAGCCGGGCGCAGATGCAGTCACTGCGTCAGACGCTGCCCGAGAACCTCGATGACCTGACCGTCCAGGTCGCGCTGGTGCGGCCGGGGCCGATCGTCGGCGACGCGGTCAACCCCTACATCGCCCACCGCCGCGCGAAGCGCCACGACCCGGATTTCCGGCCGCCGTGCGACCACCCCCTGCTCGAGCCGGTGCTCGAGGACACCCTGGGCGTCGTCGTCTTCCAGGACCAGGTGCTCGAGGTCGCGATCGCCCTCGCCGGATTCACCACCGGCGAGGCCGAGAGCCTGCGCCGGGCAATGAGCCGAAAGCGCAGCCGCGAGGCGCTCGAGAGCCACCGGCACCGGTTCCGCGACGGCGCCGCGGCGAGGGGCGTCGACGCCGAGACGGCCGAGCGCGTCTTCCAGAAGATCGTCGCGTTCTCGGAGTTCGGCTTCCCCAAGAGCCATGCCGCCGCGTTTGCGATCCTGGCCTACCAGTCGGCGTGGCTTCACCGGGCGTACCCGGCCGAGTTCCTGTGCGCCCTCCTGAACGCCCAGCCGATGGGCTTCTACCCACCGGCGACGCTGCTTCGCGACGGCGAGCGGCGCGGTGTCGAGATGCGCCCGCCCGACGTCAACCGAAGCGGCGCGGGCTGCACCGTCGAGGATGCCGGCGGTGCGGTCAGGATCGGCCTCGGCTACGTGAAGGGCGTCGGCACGCGGGCGGAGGGGCTCCTGGCCGAGCGCACGGACGGCGGCCCGTTCTCCGACCTCGGCGACCTGGTACGGCGGGCGCCGCTCGACGTCTCGCAGCTCGAGGCGCTGGTGCGGGCCGGCGCGTGCGACGAGTTCCATCCCAACCGGCGCCGCCTGCTCTGGGAGCTGCCGCTGCACCGCGCGCCGGCCGGCCCCGAGGGGTCGCGCCAGCTCGCCCTCGCGCTCGACGGCGCCCCCGCCCCCGCCCTGCCCGGCCTCACCGCCTGGGAGCGCATGGTCGCCGACCACGAGGCGATGAGCCTCACGACCGGCCCGCACCCCATGGCGCTCCTGCGCGAGGGACTCGACCCGGCGCTTCGCACGTCCGCCGACCTGCGCACCGACCGGCTGGGACGGACGACCACCGCCGGCATCGTCATCGCCCGCCAGCGGCCGGGCACCGCCAAGGGCATCGTCTTCCTCCTCCTCGAGGACGAGCACGGGATGACCAACGTCATCGTGCCTCCGGCCGTCTACGAGCGCGACCGGATCATGGTGCGGGCCGAGCCGCTGCTTCAGGTGTGGGGCCGGCTCGAGCGCCGAAACGGCGCCGTGAACGTGATCGCCGACCGGATCGCCGGGCTCTCGCATGCCGCCCGGCCCGAGGTGGCGAGGGCCGCGGCGAGAGCGGCGGGCACGGGCGCCGGCCAGGGAGGCGGCGTCGCCGACCTCCGCCGGCTCCGGGCGGCGGCGCCGGCGGCGAACAGCTTCGGGCGCGGGCGGCGCTAGCCGGTCGCTACTGGTTGCCGGTGAGGCCGAGCCGCACCCGGTCCTCGTGGCCCAGCGAGCGCCGCGTCGCCTTCGGGTTCAGCCTGGCCGACATCTGGAGCGCGTGGAACCGCTCCGGATCGACCGTGACGTCGGCCAGCCGCCGCCAGGCGATCCAGTCGTAGGGATCCTTGCGCGTCGCCGTACGGAGCGCCGCCGCGGCCCCGTCGCGGTTGCCCTGGCCGACCAGCGCGGCTGCGAGATCGACCCAGGGCTGATCCGACCACGGCGACCATCTCATGGCCGTGCGGGCCTCGGACTCGGCCTTCGTGTAGTTGCCCTGCCCGGCGGCGTCGGCGCTCGCTGCGATCGCCTGGTTCCCCACCCCGCCGATGAAGGCTCCGACCCCGATCGCGACGCCGATCGCCACGAGCCCGGCGCGAACCCGGTTCGAGAGCGGCCGGGGGAGCTCCGGCCGCGACGTGACCAGGACGGCGGCCGCGCAGACGAGGGCAAGGCTCGTCACGGCGGGCATCTCCCAATCCCAGTCGAACCCTGCGTGGAGCGCGAAGGCGACGAACGCCCCGAGCGCCGTCAGGACGAGCGGGTCGTGCCGACGGCGAACGGCGACACCGATCGGATAGAGCACCAGCGCAAGGACGAGGATCAGGCCGACCGGCCCCTGCTCGGCGAGCCGCTCCAGGTAGAGGCTGTGGGCATCGCGGGCCACGTAGTTCCGCGGCCGGTGCTGGTTCCAGTACTGCTCGAACGTTCCGGCGCCCGAGCCGAGCAGCGGATGGTCACCGACGTCGGAGAGCGCGGATCGCCACAGCATCGGCCGCCCGTTCAAGGACAGGGTCTCGAGGCGCAGGTTCTGGTTCGCATCCTTCGCCGGGCCCTTCGCCTCGAGCGCGTGACGCACGCGCGAGACCATGTGCGGCGGCGAGCCGTATACGGCGAATGCGCCCGCGAGAAGGCACACCGCGGCGAGCGCCAGCACCGCGAGGTAGGCACGCCGCACCGCCGGTCCGAAGGTCACGCGCCGCTCGACGACGCCGACCCCCCACATCGTGGCCCCCGCCGCGGCCGCGCAGAGCGCGATCACGAGCAGGAGCGGCTTGCCCTCACTTGACGCCGCGTGGACGCCCGCGCCGCCGTGGGCGAGCGCACCCTGGAGACGGGCCTCGCCGATGGCCAGCGCGACCGACGGCGCGAGCGCAAGCGCGATGGCGAGCGAGCGCAGCCGGTCGCGGTCGAGGGCGAGCGCCACGCCGACGCCGATCGCAAGCGTCATCATCGAGCCGCGGCTGAACGTGAAGAAGAGCGTCGAGACGACCGGGGGCAGCGCGGCTGCACCCAGGATCCGGATCCACGGCGTGCGTGCCCGCATCGCGGCGCCGAGGCACAGGGCGGCCGTCATCGCCGCGAAGATGCCGAGCGCGTTCCAGTACCCGATCGGCTGGTACAGGCGTCCGTGGGCGACGGGGTCGTCATAGAGGCCGAACAGGTCGGGCCGGAGGCGCGTGACAAGGGCAAACCCCGAGATGAGGGTGCCTGCCAGGGCCGCCCCGCCCAGCATCGCTCCGGCGCTGCCCGCCCGGGCGGCGATGAGGAGCGTCGCCACCAGCACGAGGTAGACGAGCGTCCTCTCCACCTCGAGCACGGGCGCCTGGACCGCGTCCGCCCAGAGACCCGAGAGCGCCGTCCAGGCCGTCAGCGCGGCGAGGATGCCGAGCAGCGTGCGGTCCTGGCGAACGAGCGCCGCCCCGCGGCCCAGGACGAGGGCGACCGCCGCGATCCAGACGAGCGCGACGGTGCTCCAGCCCCACTCGGACGGGAAGTACCCACCGTCGTTCGACGCCAGCACGAGGACGGTGCCGAACGAGAGCAGGGCCGCCGGCGCATGGTCCACGGCAGCGCGCCCACGGATTCCCGCGAGCGCGCCCAATCGCTCGACGGCCTCTGCGGCCGTCACCGTTGTGTCCTCGCGACTAGCTGCGGCGAAGCCGGGTCGAAGCCGCCCGGAGACCGAACCCCGAAGCGATCAGGCCCGAACCAGCGCCCAGCACCAGCAGGAGGTTGAGCCCCGTGAACGGGAGCCCACCCGTGCCGCCACCGGACTGCTCGCCCAGCACGTTCCCGCCGCCGCCGTTCTGGCCACCGGGGCCATACTCGTCGCCGGCAGGAGTGACTTGCGCGGACGCAGACTGATGCTGCGTGCGCGCTGCAGCTGCGGCCGACGCCGCGCCGGTGCCAAGCACCAGCACGCTCGCCGTGGCCGCGAGCAAGAGTTTGATCTTCTTTCCGTGCATGTGCAGCGGTACCTCCTGGACTGTCGTCCTCCCCGCGGCACGGTATCGCATCGACCGGACGGACGCCAATCGGCAAAGGCCGGTAGTTGGGGCAAACCGCCACGCTACGCCTTCCCATTGTGCTTCCTGAGAGCCGGGACGTGGGCGCAAACGTCGCTCTGATCGGATGCGAGTCCGCTCCACGGCGCCACGCGGACGAGCAGGCAATCCCCGCCTCCTCCGTCGCTCCCCGGCCCGAGGCACGCCCAGCGGACGCTCGTGCCCGGCGCCCTGGCGCACCTCGCGTCGGCCATCACGAGCCGACTCTGCATGTCGGCCGCAACGGCGGATGCCGTGACGCGGCTGGGCAGAATCGCCATCAGCTCCGGCCGGTTGTCACAGAGGCCGGTGCCGTCCTTCGTCGTCCAGTCGCCCACGGGGTTCACGTCCGCGATCAGGCACACGGACGCCGCCTGGTAGACCAGACCGCACGCCCACACCGAGCCGTTCGACTGCTGCTCGACGCAGCGGATGGCCGACGAGTGCTCGCGCCCGCCGACGTCCCGCTCGATCGACGCCTCCGAGATCCGCTGGTGCACGCGCAGGCCCCAATAGGCGGTTCCGGCGCCGCCGGCCAGCACGAGGATGATCGTGCCGAGCCAGAGGTGCGACCGCACCGCCGCCCAGAAGGGCGATCGCACCGGTCGCGGAGGACGCGGCGCGGACGGGGCCGAGACCACCTCGGAATCGCGGCTCGAGCGCGCGTAGGGCACGTGGACGGGCATGGGCCGCCCCGCCGAATCGAGCTGGGGCTCGCGCGGTGCGGCGGGCTCTGGGGTGGGCTCATCGGCGCGCTCACCCACGTCGACGGCGATCACCGCCGGGCGCGGCCGGTCGGCCGGCGGCGGCGGGAACGAGCCCGGCGCCTGCGCGCCCTCGCCGTGCGGCGGACTCACGGGCGCCTGCTCGCGGCCGCGTTGAGATCGCAGATTGCCCACCGCGCGCTGGGCCGCGCGGCGTGCGGAGCCGAAGAGTGCCGGTCGACGCACACATTCGAGTGTACGCCGCGGAGCGGCTTCTGACTACGAGAAGAAGCCGGCGACCAGCGTCATCGCGTAGATCACGCCGAACCAGATCGTGACAGCCGCGGCCACGGACAGGACGACATGATCCTGCGCCCACTCCAAGACCGAAGCACGACTTTCGTACGCCCACGGCTCTTCGCCGTCAAGCAGCCTGCGAACCATTGGAAGACCCTCCTCGCGGTTGCTCCCAAAGGATCGGCGGTGTTGGCCGTCCTGGCGACCCCCGTGCGGGTGAACTCGGCTCCCCACCGGCGGTGGGATCCACCGGCGAGCGGCTGGGGTCAGGCGGTGATGAGCGCGACGCCCGCGTCGACGTCGTCGACCTTCGGCACGGCGTCCACCGTGCTCTCACGGGCGCACAGCCGCAGGTCGTCCGCCAGGCCCGCCGCACGCAGCTTGGCGGCGCTCGTCGAGGCGCCCAGCGCGTCTCCGGACGACGAGAAGCCCTCGGCCACGACCTCGGCCGCAACCGCCGCGTCGGATGCCCCCCACTCCGCCAGCCAGACCCGCAGCTCCGCGACGAACCGGCCGGCGGTGTAGGCGTCGTCGAGCGCGAACTCACCCTCCACGCCCGCGCACTGGACGAGGATGTCGCGCTCGCCGTCCCGGGCCAGGCGCGCGGCCGCGGCCGCGCAGGCCGTGAGGTTCGAGAGGCTCCCGATGAGCACCGCGTCGGCGCCGGCCGCCGCAGCGGCGATCGCCCGGGTGCCGTTCGTCGTCGCGAGGACGAGGGTCTGACCCAGCGGCCGGCCCTCGGCGTAGTCGGCCGGAGAGTTCCCCAGGTCGAACCCGTCCGGCTTGACGCAGGCGACCTCGCCGGCGAGGACGGACCCGTTTCCGAGCCTGGCGTGCAGCTCGCGGGCCTGGTCGATGCTGCCGCAGGCCAGCACCCGGCTGTAGCCCTGGCCGACCGCATGCGCGATCGTGGTCGTCGCGCGGATGACGTCGACGACCACGGTGACGGGCGCGGCCGGCGTCTCGCCGGGCGCGAACGCGACGTCGATCCTCACCGGTGCGAGAGCTCCGCCTGGGCCGCCGCAAGCCGCGCGGTCGGCACGCGGAAGGGCGAGCACGAGACGTAGTCGAGCCCAACGCTGTTGCAGAACTCGACCGAGTCCGGGTCTCCCCCGTGCTCGCCGCAGATCCCGAGCTTGATGCCGGGCTTCACGCCCCGCGCGCCCTCCACCGTGCGCTCGATGAGGACGCGGACGCCGTCGTCGAGCGTCTCGAACGGGTTTCGCGAGAGCACGTCGTCCTCGAGATAGGCGGCGAGGAACTTGCCCTCGGCGTCGTCGCGGCTGAACGCGAGCGTTGTCTGGGTGAGGTCGTTCGTCCCGAAGCTCATGAAGTCGGCGTACGGCGCGATCCGGTCGGCGAGGAGGGCCGCGCGCGGCACCTCGATCATGGTGCCGATCAGGATCCCGAGATCCCGGCCGCCCTCCTCCTCGATGACGCGCTCGGTCAAGGCGCGCAGCCGGCTGAGCTCGGTGGCAAACGCCACCAGCGGATGCATGATCTCGGCCCTCGACCCCTCGACGGCGAGCGCGGCGCGCACGATCGCCCGCACCTGCATCTCGTAGATCTCGGGGTGCAGCAGCCCGAGCCGGCAGCCACGCGTGCCGAGCATCGGGTTCACCTCGCGCAGCGCCTTGATGCGCGACCGCAGGCGCTCGTCGGACGGATCGACGTCGTCGAGGTCGGGCAGGAACTCGTGCAGCGGCGGGTCGAGCAGCCGGATCGTCACCGGCTCGCCCTCCATCGCCGCCAGGATGCCCTCGAAGTCGGACTGCTGGAACGGCAGGAGGCGGTCGAGCGCCGAACGGCGGCCGGTCTCGTCGCGCGCCAGGATCATCTCGCGCATGACCGGTAGGCGGTCGTCGCCGAAGAACATGTGCTCCGTGCGGCAGAGGCCGATGCCCTCCGCGCCGAACTCGCGGGCGCGGCGGGCGTCCTCGGGCGTGTCGGCGTTGGCGCGGACGCCCAGGCGGCGGGCCTCGTCCGCCCAGGCGGTGACGGCGGCGAAGTCGTCGGTCATCTGCGGCGGGACGAGCGGCACCGCGCCGCTGATCACGAGGCCGCGGCTGCCG
>DATAEI010000177.1:0-17449 GCA_036258075.1 Gaiellales bacterium | reverse complement strand
GCGCTTCGCTCGACCGTGCACGGCGCCGGGCGGGTGATGAGCAGGTCGAAGGCGAGGGGCAACCGTCGCGGCACCCGGCCGGGCGTGATCAGCCGCGAGATGATGCGCGACCGCCTGGACGAGTTCCGGCGCGAGACCGGCTCTCCGCTCGAGGTGCGCGGCGGGGACGTCGACGAGAGCCCGTTCGTCTACCGCCGGCTCGAGGACGTCGTGCATGCCCACGAGGCCACCGAGACCATCCGCGTCACCCACCGCTTGCTCCCGGTGGTCGTCTGCATGGCGGGAAGCGACGTCTGGGATCCGTTCAAAGACTGAGCGAACGCTCGGGTATCGGTCGTGTAACAACCTTCCGTCGCACCTTCCCGCGCCGGTTCCCGGCCGTTACGCTTGGATCGTGGAAGATGCCCGGCCGCGCATCCTGCTGGTCGAGGACGACGCGACGATCCGGCAGATGACGCAGCTCTCGCTCGAGCGCGACGGCTTCATGGTGGCGACGGCCCACGACGGCACGAGCGGCCTTGCGGCATTTCGCGCGGACGCGCCCGACCTCGTCGTGCTCGACGTCATGCTGCCCGGCGTCGACGGCGTGAGCGTGTGCCGGTCGATCCGCGAGCACAGCGTTGTGCCGGTCGTCATGCTCACCGCCCGCACCGACCCGGTCGACGTGGTGCTGGGCCTCGAGGCCGGCGCCGACGACTACGTCACGAAGCCGTTCGAGCCGGCGATCCTGGCCGCACGCCTGCGGGCCGTGCTGCGGCGCGTGGCGCGGCACGACGCCTCGCCGCTGCTGCGGATCGGCGAGCTCGAGGTCGACCGCGACGGCATGGAGGTGCGGGTCGCTGGAGAGCCGATCGCACTGACCCCGACCGAGTATCGCCTGCTGCTCGAGCTGGCCGAGAACCGCGGCGTTGTCCTGAGCCGCGAGCGCCTGCTCGAGGACGTGTGGGGCTACGTCTGGTCGGGCGACACGCGGCTCGTCGACATGCACGTGCGCCGCCTGCGGGCGAAGATCGGGCCGGACGCGATCGAGACGGTCCGCGGCGCGGGCTACAAGCTGGTCCGGCGATGAGCTCGCTGCGGTGGCGCCTGGCGCTGGCGTTCGCGCTGCTCGCCGCGGCCGTCGCGGGCGCGGTCGGCGTGGTCGTCTACGAGGTGACGGCCGGGGATCTCCTCTCGCGCGCGCGGGCATCCGCCGTGGCGCAGGTGCAGGCGGCGGCGCTGATCTATCCGCTCACGAAGCCGTCCCTCCCCCGGTCGGCGCTCCCCGCGGGCGACCCGTCCGTCCCGGCGCCGCTTCGGATCTCGGTGCGAAAGGGGCTCCTGGCCACCTACACCGGCTCGTGGAACGGGACGCCCTCCGTATGGGCCGGCCGGCGCACGCCCGACGGGCGCGCCGAGCTCTACGTCCGCGACTCGTACGCGCCGCAGCGCCAGGAGCTCGCCGACCTGCGCCGGACGCTCATCGAGTCGGCGGCGGCCGCCGCGCTCGCCGGAGCGCTGGTGGGGCTGCTGCTCGCCGGCCGGCTGTCGCTTCGCCTTCGGCGGGCGGCGGGGATCGCCGAGCGGGTGACGGCCGGCGAGCTCGACGCCCGGATCCACGCCGGCGGCCACGACGAGGTCGCCAAGCTGGGCGAGGCGATCGACCGTATGGCCGAGGCGATGCAGGGACGGATCGAGCGCGAGCGGCGGTTCACCGCGGACGTGGCCCACGACCTGCGGACGCCGCTCACGGGGTTGAAGACCGCCGCCAGCCTGCTGCCGGAGGACCAGGTCGGCGATGCCATCCGCGGCCGGGTCGACCGGCTGCTCCGGCTCGTCGAGGACCTGCTCGAGATCTCGCGGCTCGACACCGGCGCGGCGACCGCCGACCTGCGCTGGGTCGACCTGGGCGGGTTCGTCGCAAGCACCCTCGCGGCCACGCCGGACGTGACGGTGACGACCGACGGGGCATCCCAGAGCCTGATCGACCCGCGCCGGCTCGAGCGGGTGATCGAGAACGTTGTCGAGAACGCCGGCCGCCACGGCGCGCCCCCGGTGGAGGTCGCGGTGTCGCCCGGCCGGATCGCGGTGCGCGACCACGGGCCGGGGTTCAGCGAGCCGATGCTGACAGGGGCGGCCGAGCGCTTCACGAAGGGCGACTCGGCCCGCGGGGACGGCTTCGGGCTGGGCCTCGCCATCGCCGCCGGCCAGTGCCACGTGCTCGGCGGCGAGCTGCGGCTCGCCAACCATCCCGACGGAGGGGCGGTCGTGACGATCGCGCTGCCGCAGGCATGAAGGCGCGGGCGCTCACCCTCGCGCTCGGGGGCGCCCTCGTCGCCTCCGGGTGCGGAGCGTCGTCCGGGCTTCGGGTCGAGAACAGCGGCGGCACCGTCCCGGTGACCCGCCCGGCGACGAGCACCGTCCACGTGCGCAGCCTCGACGCCGTGGCGTTCCCGTCGGCCACGCACGGCTGGGCGGCCGGGCAGGGAGCCATCATCGCCACAACGGACGGCGGCAGGACGTGGACGGAGCAGTACCGCGGCTCGGCGGCCGTTCACTCGCTCGACTTCACCGACGACCGGAACGGGTGGGCCGTCGGGGAGGTGTCCCTCCTGCGCACGATCGACGGTGGCGCGACCTGGGAGCAGGCCGGTGAGCCCACCGGCCGCGTCCTGACGTCGGTGGACTTCGTCAGCCCGACGCGCGGCTGGGGCATCGCCGTCAAGGAGCCGGCCGGCCCATCCCTCGGTGACGTCGTGGGCACGACGGACGGCGGGATGACCTGGTCGGTCGTGCGGCCGAGCGCAGCGAACTCGCTCTGCACGTCGGGAAGCACGCTCATCGCGGGGGCGGGGTCGCAGGTGGAGCGCTCGGGCGACGGCGGCTCGACGTGGACGACGCTCTTCGACGCCTCGAACGCCCGCACTCCGTGGTTCGGTACGACGGTCGAGTGCGCCGGCTCGTCGATCTGGGCGCTCTTCCAGGGCGGCGCCGCCGCCGGCAGCCAGGGCTATGCCGCCTACGCGAGCCCCGACGCGGGCGCGTCATGGAAGCCCGTGGTCGTCGCGCCGATCCTCGCCGGGTCGGACCCCGCGTTCCACGGCGTCGCGCAGCTCGACAACTACGCCGGCCCGTTCGCCGCCGTCACGCCGTCCGAGGCCGTGTTCCTCGGCCAGTGCCCGGCGTGCGACCCCCAGCACGTCATGGTGCTCCGCACCCAGGACGGCGGCGCGCAATGGGAGCGGCACGTGATCAACGGGTTCGTGCCGACCGGCGTCGCGTTCGCGGATTCGGGACACGGCTGGATGACGACCCAGCTCGGCGGCTACCCCGGGCGTCACGCGGCGATCCTGGCCACGACCGACGGCGGCCGCACCTGGCACCCGGTGTTCCCGGCGTAGATACCGAACCGTTACACGCCCGCGACCACGCCGAGACGCGCGCCCCGTACCCTGAGCGCAGCCACCACGAGAGGAGTGCACGAGATGACATGGTCGATGCCGAAGCTGCTCGCCGGAGCGCTGGTCGCCGCTGTCGCGGGGACCGCCGCCGGCTCCACGACGAGCGCCGCCGCGCAGACCGCGACGCCGCGCTGCACGACCGCGGGGCTCGCCGTCTGGCTCGGAGTCGGGCCCGGCGGTGCCGCGGCCGGGAGCACGTCGTATCCGCTCGAGCTCACGAACGTCTCGGGGCGCACGTGCCACCTGCTCGGGTTCCCGGGCGTCTCGGCGGTCGCCGGCGGCGCTCAGGCCGGGAGCGCGGCCGGGCGCGACAGCTCGGTGCCGGCGCGCACCGTGACGCTCAAGCCCGGCGCCAGCGCGCATGCCGTCCTCCGGATCGCCGACGTCTCGGCGTTCCCACCCGCAACGTGCCGGCCGGTGCGGGCCGCCGGGCTCAGGGTCTATCCGCCCGGTGCATTCCGGTCGGCGGTCGTCCCGTTCCGCTTCCGTGCCTGCTCGCGGAAAGGGCCGGTGTTCCTCGACGTCACCGCCGTGCAGCCGCGGGTGGGAGTGCCCGGGCACCCGTGAGCGGGCTGCTCAGCTGCCGAGCTTCTCGGCGATGGCCGCGAACGCCGTCGTGCACAGCGTCTCGAGATGCTCGTCGAGCGGCGACGGCCACGTGGAGAGCTTCACGCACGCCACGTCGGCCGGCAGGTTGACGTAGACCATCTGGCCGTGGATGCCGAGCGCGGCGTACGACACGTCGCGCTCGAGCACCCACCACTGATTTCGGTACATCTGGCCGGGATGGGCGTCGAGGCCCTCGGCCCGGGCGTAGGCGTCGAGGGCGGACTGGTCGCCGTGCCGGGTGTCCAGCAGCCACTCGGGCGGCACGATCTGCTCCTCCCCCACGCGGCCCTCGCGGAGCTGGAGAAGCGCGAAGCGGCCCATGTCGCGCAGGGTGGCGCAGATGCCGCCGTCGGGCAGCCCGACGCCGTGGCGGATGGTGAGGTCGGCGTCCTGCTCGGCGCCGATCCGCGACCATAGCGCCTCGCTCACCAGCTCGGGGTAGCGCACGCCCGAGGCGCGCTCGAGGATCCACGCCAGGAGCTCGGTCAGGATCGAGCGGTAGTCGAAGACGAGCCCGTGCTCGCGCGCGTTCCCGAGGGCGGCGATCTGCTCGTACACGTTGGCGATCTCGAGCGGGGCGACGGCCGGGCGCCAGCCCGCCAGCACCTCGGTCAGGTAGACGTCCGACGCCGGATCGTCGTAGGTCTCGTCGTAGGCAGTTCCCGTGCGCATGTCGAGCACGTCGCGCACCGTGGCGCCCTCGAAGCTCGTACCGGCGAGCTCCTCGATGTAGCCCGTGACGGGCGCCTGCGGATCGATCAGCCCGCGGCCGACGAGGATCCCGGCGACGGTGCCGGCGATCGACTTCGACACCGACTGGAGCAGATGCGTCGTCCTGGGGGTCATGCCGGGGCCGTAGTGCTCGGCAGCGACCCGGCCGCCGTGGAGCACGAGGAAGCCGTCGGTGGAGGTCTGCTCGACCATCTCGGCGACCGTCATCCGGGCGCCGGCCCACGGGAAATCGATCCCGTCCACGTCGCGCGGGTCGTGCTCCAGCTCGGCCACCGGGCCGTCGCCGCGCTCGATCCGCGCGGTCGGCACGATCTCGCGGGTGTGCAGGAAGCCCCAGCGCAGATACGGGAAGCCCGACCAGTTGTGCACGCCGACGACCCGGTCCGCGGCCGGCGGCAGGCCCTGCATCAGGTCGGCGGCTGGGATCCCCTCGATGGCGGCCATCATAGGCCGTCTCGAAGCTCGGGTAGCCGCACGTGCACCCGCCTGGGTTCCGTACGGCCGAGAGCGGTCGATCGCGGCAGCCTTCGGAGTCGGCAGCAACCCGATGGAGGCACCACCCGTGACCACCGCACAGCACTCCCAGCACTCGATCGATCAGCTCCGAGACGACATCGCCCTCGGCGCCGCGGCGGCCGACCGCTACGCCGACATGTCGATCGTGAACCGCCAGGAACCGGCCTTCTGGGAGCGTCCGACGACGGCGCCGGCGTTCTCAGCCGCCCGAGCGGCGCCGCGCGCGGACCACGACCGGGCGGTCGGGCTGGATGGATGCGAGCGGACGCGGCTGCGGCAGGTCGCCGGCCGCCGTGAGCTCCAGCGCCTGGCTGCAGGCCGCGACGAGCAGCGTGCCCTCCGTCCACGCGAGCTTCTCGCCCAGGCACTGACGCCGCCCGGCGCCGAACGGCAGATACGTGCGCCGCGCGATCTCGTCGTCGAGGAACCGCGCCGGATGGAACTCGAGCGGCCGGCGGAAGAAGCGCTCGTCGCGGTGGAGGTGGTACTGGCAGATCAGCCCGACGTCCCCGGCCGCCAGCCTCGCCCCTCCGACCTCGACGTCCTCAGCCGCGGCGCGGGCGACGTACCAGCTCGGCGGATAGAGCCGCAGCACCTCGGCGAACACCGCCCGTGCGCGTGGCAGGCGGTCGACGTCGGCTGCGCCCGGCGGCGAGTCGCCGAGCACGGCGCGGCACTCGTCGCGCACCCACTCCTGAAGGTCGCGGTCGTGCGCCAGGTGCGCCAGCGCGAACGTGAGCGCCGGCGCCGTTGTCTCGGTGCCCGCCGCGTACACCACCAGGATGGTGCGCGCGACGGCAGCGGTGTCGAGGTCGAACCCGGCCGCAACGCGCTTCACGATCGCCGGCACCGATGTCTCCGGCGACTCGGCCTCGGCGATGCCCGTGAACGCGGCGATCAGCCGGCCGACAGCCTGCTCGGCGCTCGGCGTGGACGTCGCGTCCCCCGGCTGGAAGAGCCGCTCGTAGGCGAGCACGTCCGCGATGTCGGTGTTCGCGGCCTGGGCGTCGAACTCGACGCCCGAGAAGACCGTTCGCGCGATCACCTCGACAGCGAACGGCTCGGCCAGCTCGCCCACATCGCTCGTCCCGGCGTCCGCCATGGACGCGACGAGGTCGTCCACGAGCTCCGCGACAACCTCGGCCAGACCGGACGCAGAGGCCGCGTTCGAGAACCTCGGCGTGAGCGCCTTGCGCGTCGGCAGATGCTCGGACCGGTCGTCGGAGCTGAGGAGCCGGCCGAGCGACGCGAACCGCTCCCGCCGAAGCCGCGGCGTCGTGATCGAGTTGACCTTGATCAGGCTGTCGGCGCGCCTGACCAGGAGGTCGTCGATCGGCTCGGGCGCCTTCAGGTAGAGGATCCGCGTCCGCCCCGCCCGGGCACGCACGGCGTCGCCCGGAAGCGCATGAAGCCGCCCGAGCTCGCTCCACGGGTCGGCGCGCAGCCGCGCCGGCGAGAGCGTCGCCCTGCGAAACGGAAGGATCACCAGACCGCGAGCCTATACCGCCCACCGCTGAGCTCTCGCGTTGGTCATCGAGCAGTATGAGGCGGTGCCGATCGCCGAGCTGCTGCCGGAGCGCTAGACCGGCAGCGCGCCGTCTGCCGCACTCGAGGGTTCGCCGCCCGACGCGGCGAACTCGATCGCCTCGTCTCGGGTTGCGAACGTCGGAACGATCGTGTCGAGGCTGACGAGCTTCGCCAGCCGGTCGGACGCGCTGTCCGCTGCGACGACGACCGCGATCGCGCGTTCGAGGGTCTCGACTGAACGCCTGTGCCCGGCGATGATCACCCCGAGGACACTGGAGTCGATGAAGGCCGCGCTGGTGAGGTCGACGACGAGCGGTGAGCCCGAATCGAGCACGCCGCGGATCCCGCGTTCCACTTCAGGCACGGTGGACAGGTCGTGCTCGCCGTGCAGGGCGACGACAGATGTTCCCGCCGAGTGAACGACCTCGATCCGGCCAAGCTCCATGACGGTTATGCCCCTCCAGCGACGTTGCTGCCGCGTAGCGTCTCGAAGCCAATTCTATCGCCTGACCGGACGCTCGGCCATCGGCTCGATACCATTGCCATCTGTGGCCGAGGGCGTCGTCATCCGCCCCGAGGGCGCCGCTGACCATCGCGTGATCGCAGAGGTGGTGCGCGCCGCGTTCGCCGGGCACCCAGACGACGTGGCGATGTTCGTCGATCGCATTCGGGCGTCGCAGGAGTTCATACCGGAGCTGGCGTTGGTGGCCGAGGACTCCTCCGGCGTGATCGCCCATGTGATGGTGAGCTGGGTCGGTGTCGAAGGCGGATCGCGTACGAGGATCCTCAATCTGACGCCGATGTCGGTTCGGCCTGACCGCCAGCGCATCGGCGTGGGGACGCGGCTGATCCGCGACGCGCTCGGCCGGGCCGAAGCAGCGGGCGAACCCGCCGTCATGGTCGAGGGCATCGCCACGTACTACCCCCGCTTCGGCTTCGAGCCGGCCGGCGCGCTCGGCTTCATCGCCCCGGATCCGAAGATCCCCGATGAGGCCTTCATGGTCAAGCGGCTCCCGGGGTACCGCTCCGATCTCGCGGGACGGATTGTCTATCCGGCCGCGTTCGACGTTCTCGGGTACGAACGACGTTCGCGTAGCGGCTGACTCTTGGCGTCAGAACTCCGCCAGGCGTTCGTTCACGATGATGCGAGCCGCCGCGTCGATCAACGCCAGATGTGAGAACGCCTGCGGGAAGTTCCCCAGGTGGCGACCCGTCGGCGCGTCGAACTCCTCCGCATAAAGCCCCAGTGGGGAGGCGACGCGGAGCAGCCGATCCATCAGATCGCGCGCGCGCTGGATCGATCCGATCCGCGTGAGGGCGGCCACAAGCCAGAACGAGCAGATGAGGAAGGTTCCCTCCTTGCCCGAGAGCCCGTCATCCGTCTCATCGGTTCGGTATCGCAGCACGAACCCGTCTTCGGTGAGCTCGCTGGCGATCGCTTCGACGGTGGCGATGAGCCGCTCGTCGTCTCGTGCCAGGAATCCGAAGATCGCGGCGAGCAACGCCGACGCGTCGAGCGCGTCGGTCCCGTAGTGCTGGCGCAGCACGCCGGCCGGGGTGGTGCCCTTGGTGAGGATCTCAGCGCGGATCTCCTTCGCGACCTCTGCCCAGGAGGCGGCGAGGTCCGGGTGGCCGCGGATCTCGGCGAGCTTCGCCGCCCGGTCGAGCGCGACCCAGCACATCAGTTTGGAGGAGACGTAGTGCTGCGGTGCGCCGCGTGCCTCCCAGATCCCCTGATCCGGCTCCTGCCAGACCGCGATCGCGCACTTGGCCTGGTTCTCGATGATCGGCCACAGCCGAGCCGGGAGGCGCTGGCTGCGGGTGACGTGCAGGAAGATCGAATCGAGCACCGCACCGAACACGTCGTTCTGGCGTTGGTCGAAGGCGCCGTTTCCAACGCGCACCGGCTGCGCGCCCGCGTAGCCCGACAGATCGTTGAGGGTGCGTTCGGTCAGGTCGCGGCGGCCGTCGATGCCGTACATGATCTGCAGCGATCCGTCATCGTTCGGCTCCGCGTCGCCGATGAACTGCATGAACTCGTTCGCTTCCCAGTCCAGGTTCAGCACGTGCAACGCCCGAAGGGTGAAGGTCGCATCCCGGATCCAGGTGAAGCGGTAGTCCCAGTTGCGCTCGCCGCCGGGCGTCTCCGGCAGCGACGTCGTCAGCGCCGCGACCGTGGCCCCTGTCGGCAGATAGGCGAGACCCTTGATCGTCAGGGCGGAGCGCTCGATCGCCTCCAGGTAGCGGTGATCGGGGAACCGGCCGCGGCCCAGCCACCCGCGCCAGTACTGGGCCGTCGCATCGAGCCGCCGGGTGGCGTCCTCGACGTCGGTCGGGCACTCCAACTCCTCCGCCCATGAGACCGCACAGAAGATCCGGTCGCCTTTCTCGAGCGTGCGGCGGGCCCGCACCCGAGATCCCTCGAGCCCGATGGCGAGGTCCGTCCGCAGACGGATTGCCTGGTCGCCCCCGCTGGCATCCGCGACATGCTCCTCCCCGTCCGCCACCGACCAGAGCGCAGGAATCAGCCCGTACTCGAACGCCGGCTCGCACACCATCTCGATCTCGACTCGACCGTCGATGCACTCGGCAGTTCGGACCAGCATGTGCTCGGCGTCCTCATCCGACGGCGGGCGTGTGTGCGGCGTCACGACGTCGCAGCGCGTCCGCGGCCCGATGGTGAGAGCGTCGCGCACAACCACCCAGCCCGTCGGCGTCCGCCAGGTGGTGGCCACGACATTCGTTCCGGGCTCGTACACACGGCTCGTCGGATTGCTCACGCCGAAGGGCGCGAGGCGGAACGCGCCGGAGCCACGATCGACGAGGCTCCCGAACACACTGGGCGAGTCGAACCTGGGCACACACAGCCAGTCCACCGTTCCATCCGGCGCAACCAGCGCCCCGGTGTGGCAGTTGGAGAGAAACGCGTAGTCGGCAATGGGCGGAAACGGCGACGGCGCCGCCGCACTCTGTGGTCCTGTGTCCGCCGAGACGTCCGTCGACCCGGCCTCGCTCCGCCGGTCAGAGTTCACCGCCATTGGCTCCTCACGCTCCTCCCGTCCTGCTGCGAATGACCCATCCGACGTCATTGGACGCGGCCCGCCGCTGCGGTGCATCGTCCATGCGGGATGAGACCGGCGCACCACCCGAGCGAGCCGCTCAGTTAGCCCACCCTGGACGAAGCGCGTGTCAGGCTCCCGAACGAGGGTCCCGGCATGCGCTCTGCACCGACCGTCCCACCGCCCGCCCCGGAGGCCGGCCGTGGCTGAAAGCCTGTCGACGGCCGCCCCGAGCCCGGTGGCGGCCCGCTCGCGGTCGGCCCGCAGGCTGATCCTGCCGCTCGCGCTGGCGCAGTTCATCTGCAGCTTCGCGGGCTCCAACCTGAACGTGATGATCAGCGACATCAGCAACGACCTGGACACCACGGTGAAGGGCGTGCAGACGAGCATCACGCTGTTCCTGCTGATCATGGCGATCCTCATGATCCCGGCCAGCAAGCTGACCGATCGCTGGGGCCGCAAGCAGTGTCTGATCGGCGGGCTCGCGCTGTACGGCGTCGGGGCGCTCATGTGTTCCGTCGCCCCGGGCCTCGGCGTCCTGATCCTGGGTAACTCGGTGCTCGAGGGAGTCGGCACGGCGTTCCTGATCCCGCCCGTCTACATCCTGGCGACGGTCTGGTTCGAGGACGTCACAGCCCGTGCGTGGGCGTTCGGCGTGATCAGCGGGCTGGGTGGGATCGGCGCCGCCGCCGGGCCGCTGATCGGCGGAGTGCTCGCGTCGGCGATCAGCTGGCGGGCGGCGTTCGTGTTCCAGGCCGCCGTGGTCGCTTTGATCATCCTCCTCAGCCGGAGCCTCGACGACCCGCTGCCCGCCGATCCGAGCCGGCCCTTCGATCTCGTGGGCGCGATCCTGTCGGGGGTGGGCATGTTGTCCCTGGTCGTGGGCATCCTGCAGGCCGGCAGCAACTACACGCTGATGGCAGTCCTCCTCGTCGTCGGCGCCGCCTTCCTGGCCGCGTTCTTCCGCTACATCCGGGCCCGCGAACGCGCCGGAAAGGAGCCGCTCCTCTCCACCGGGCTCTTCCGGAACCGCACGAGCAACGTCGCCCTGGTGACGCAGAACGTGCAGTGGCTGATGCTGATGGGGACATCGTTCGTCGTGTCCGTCTTCCTCCAGGAGGTGCGCGGCTACAGCCCGATCCGCACGGGCGTCATCTTCACCGCGGCGACGCTCGGCATCCTGGTCGCGTCGCTGGCGGCGGCGCGGCTCGCCCGCCGGTTCTCCCAGCGGACGCTGATCATCGCGGGCTTCGTCGTCACGCTGGCCGGGATCGCGCTCCTGGTCCTCCTTGTGCGGGCATCGACGAGCAGCGCTGCGTTCGCACCGGGGCTGCTGCTCATCGGCCTCGGCCTCGGCGGGATGCTGACGCCGTCGGTGAACGTCGTCCAGTCCAGCTTCCCGGAGTCGCTGCAGGGTGAGATCTCGGGCCTTTCGCGCAGCGTGTCCAACCTCGGCTCGTCGCTCGGCACCGCGATCGCCGGAACGATCCTCATCTCCGTCGTCGCCACCGGTAACCGCGCCTACGTGGTCGCCATGGCGGCGCTCGGGCTCTTCGGGCTCGTCGGCCTGGCGGCCGCGCTACGCCTGCCACGGGACATCACGTCGGCCGAGCCGACCGAGCCGACGCGGCCGTCCTGAGCCCGGCCGAGGATCGGATCATCCCCTCGGGGGGATGCCGCCGGGCACGCCGCTCGCGACCCTCCCGCCAAGCGCGTCCGCGGTCTCCCGCGGGCCGGAAAGGGACAGGATGAGCGCGCACGTCGAGTTCTTCGAGCGCATCGGCAAGCAGGGCTTCGATCCGCGGCTGGGCCACGTGCGCGGCAGCGTGCGCTTCGACGTCGAGAGCAACGCCCACGCGGAGCACTGGCGCGTGGTGCTCGACCACGGAGCGATCCAGGTCTCGGACGACACCGCGGACGCCGACTGCGTCATCCGGCTCGACGTCGCCACGCTCGACCGGCTCGTGACCGGGGAGGCCAACCCGACGTCGGCGCTGCTGCGCGGCCTGATCGGCGGCCACGGCGACATCGACCTCATGCTGCACTTCCAGCGCCTGTTCCCGGCCGGCCGGCCGGCACCCGTCGAGAACGCACCGGCGGGCCGGGAGGAGGCGCCATGAGCGCGACCAACGTCAGCATCCTGGACGGCAACACGTTCGTCGTCTCCGATCCGTGCGGCGACATCGACCCCTCGCCTACCGACCCCACCGGCCTGTTCTCGTGGGACACGCGGTTCCTGTCGCAGTGGGTCCTCACCATCGACGGCGACCGGCTGTCGAGCCTCTCCACCGACGAGCTGCAGTACTTCCAGGCGCGGTTCTTCCTGGTCGCCGGCACCGGCACGGTGTACGTGGACGCCAAGCTGTCGGCGATCCGGACGCGATCCGTCGGCGACGGCTTCCACGAGGAGCTGACGCTGATCAACCACGCCGAGGAGCCCGTCGACCTGCGCGTGCGGCTGGACGCGGCGGCTGACTTCGCCGACCTGTTCGAGGTCAAGGACGCGTTGGCGAAACAGGGCGTGTACCGCACGCGGGTCGAGGACGGCCGGCTGGTGCTCGGGTACGAGCGCGGCACCTTCCGCCGCGAGACCGCGATCGCCACGAGCCAACCCGCGGAGCTGGACGAGCGCGGCCTCGGGTTCGCCGTGCACATCGAGCCGAAGGCCGAGTGGGCGGTGGAGCTCGACGTGACCACGACCCTCGTGGCGGCGGGGGAGCGGTTGTCGCGTCCCAAGCACGGCCGCGGCAGCCGGCGCGCCCGCC
Organism: Gaiellales bacterium; assembly: GCA_036258075.1. GTDB lineage: Bacteria > Actinomycetota > Thermoleophilia > Gaiellales > JAICJC01 > JAICJC01. The sequence goes on along the minus strand of DATAEI010000177.1, from coordinate 4,801 downwards.
CGAACATGGCGCAAGACCTGGACGAGTGGGTGGCCGACGCGCCGCAGCTCGAGTGTGACTGGGACGCGCTCAAGCTCACGTACCGGCGCAGCCTGGTCGACCTCGCGGCGCTTCGCTTCTCGCCGATCAGCGCCCGTGGCCGCAGCCTGCCCGCGGCGGGCCTGCCCTGGTTCATGACGATGTTCGGCCGCGACAGCATCCTCACCAGCCTGCAGGCGCTGCCGTTCACGTCGGAGCTGGCGGCCACGACCCTGCGCGAGCTGGCCGCCCGGCAGGGCGCGCGCGTCGACGACTTCCGCGACGAGGACCCCGGGCGGATCCCGCACGAGCTGCGCTACGGCGAGCTGACGGCATTCGAGGAGCGCCCGCACTCGCCGTACTACGGCACGGCGGACGCCACGTCGCTGTTCGTCGTCCTGCTGGACGAGTACGAGCGCTGGACGGGTGATCGCAAGCTCGTGCGCGACCTCGAGTACGAGGCGCGCGCCGCGCTGCGCTGGATCGACGACTACGCCGACCTGCAGGAGAACGGCTACGTCTCGTACCGGCGGCGCAACGAGCGCACGGGGCTCGAGAACCAGTGCTGGAAGGACTCGTGGGATTCGATCTCCTACCACGACGGTCGCCTGCCCGGGTTTCCGCGGGCCACCTGTGAGCTGCAGGGCTACGCGTATGACGCCAAGGTGCGCGGCGCCCGGCTCGCCCGGCTGGTGTGGAAGGACGAACCGCTGGCCGAGCGGCTGGAGGCGGCCGCCGCCGACCTCAAGCGCCGGTTCAACCGCGACTTCTGGGTCGCGGACGGCGAGTACTTCGCGCTCGCGCTGGACGCGGACGGCGCCCAGGTGGACTCGCTGGCCTCGAACGTCGGGCACCTGCTGTGGAGCGGCATCGTCGATCGGACGAAAGCGAAGGCCATCGCGGCCCGGCTGATGGAGCCGCGCATGTTCTCGGGCTGGGGCGTGCGGACGCTCGCCGAAGGCGAAGGCCGGTTCAACCCGATCGGCTACCACGTGGGCACGGTCTGGCCCTTCGACAACTCGTTCATCGCGTGGGGCCTGCGGCGATACGGGTTCCGCGCCGAGGCCGCTCGCATCGCCGCCGGGATCCTCGAAGCCGCCGAGTTCTTCGGCGGCCGGCTGCCCGAGGCGTTCGGGGGCTATCGCCGCGAGCTCACCCGCTACCCGGTGGAGTACCCGACGGCGTGCAGCCCGCAGGCCTGGTCCACCGGGACGCCGCTCCTGCTCCTGCGCACGATGCTCGGGCTCGAGCCGCTGGACGATCACCTGATCGTCGACCCGGCGCTGCCGACCCGCATCGGCCGCCTGGAGCTGCTCGACATCCCAGGCCGGTGGGGACGGATCGACGCCTTCGGCCGCGGCCGCGTCGACATCGACGCACAGCCGCGCGCGCGGCAGAAGCGGGGCGCGATGCGCCGCGAGCACTCGGTCGCGACCTGACGGGTGCGATCCCTCGGTGGAGGCGGTGAGGCGACGCGTCGGGTCGTCCTGATCGGGTGAGGGTGGCGGGCGTCGGGGGGTGGATCATGGCCCTGCAAGTCCGGTGTCACCACACGAGCGAGGTGGGTCATGGAAGAAGGAAGCAGCTTGGATGTCCTGGGGCCGGTCGACTACTTGGTGGTCGAGTTCCCCGCCGAGAAGGCCGACTTCTCCGGCGAGATGGCCGCGGAGCTGCAGTTGCTGGTCGACCGCGGGTTGGTCCGCGTGCTCGATCTGCTGCTGTTGCAGAAGGGTTTGGATGGATCGGTGGACGTGGCCGAGTTGGACGAGGTGGACGAGAGCGACGTGGGGAAGCTGCGCGCGCTTGAGGGGGAGCTGGCGATGCTGCTTGCCGAGGAGGATGTGGAGTCGATCGGCACGGTGCTCGAGCCCGGCAGCGCGGCGGCGGTGCTGGTGTATGAGAACAGCTGGGCGGCGCCGTTTGCCTCGTCGATTCGCCGGTCGGGCGGTCAGCTGGTGGCGAACGGCCGCATTCCGACCCAGGCGTTGATCGGCGCGATCGAGGCGGAGAGGGAACTCGAGAAGGAAGGGGTCTGAGATGCCGCTTGCCAGAGGACGCAGAGGCCGACGGGGAGTGCTCGGCCCGGTGGGGCGAACGACTGCGGTTGTCGGAACGGCGGCGGTCGCGGCTCATGGCCACGGGAGGCGCGAGGATCGCCGCGACGATCGTCGCGACCGCCGCGACGACCGGGGACTCCTCCGCTAGCGCAGCCCAGTCGCATGAGACGCCCGGCGAGTCGTTGAGGTACGGGAAATGGCGTGGGCGCTGGCTCTGGTGGCGGTTGCGCTGTTGGCCGTGGCCGCGGTGTCGCGGCGGATCGAGGGCACGCCGGTCACGCCGGCGATCCTTTTCGTCGGCTTCGGCTTGCTGGTGGGGCGCCAAGTGCTCGGCGGGATCGACCTCTCGGAGACGGGGTCGGTCGTCCGGGTGCTCGCGGAGACGACGCTCGCGCTGGTGCTGTTTGCGGACGCGTCGCGGATCGAGCTCAGGCAGCTTCGGCGGACGGTCGGGGTGCCCGTCCGGCTGCTCGGGATCGGCTTGCCGCTCACGATCGCCGCGGGTGCCGTTGTGGCCGGCGTGGTGTTCGGCCGGCTGACGATCGAAGAGGCGTTGATCGTAGGGATCGTCCTGGCGCCGACCGACGCGGCGCTCGGACAGGCGGTCGTCACCGAGCCGCGGGTGCCGCAGCGCATCCGCCAGGCGCTCAACGTCGAGAGCGGGCTGAACGACGGCATCTGCGTTCCGCTCCTGTTCGCGGCCGTGGCCCTGGCCGACGTCGAATCGGAGATCTCCGGCGGTCGCAGCGCCGGCACGCTGCTGGCGGAGGAGATCGGCTACGGCGTGCTGGGCGGCGTCGTGGCCGGAATCGTCATCGCCGTCATCATCCGTCAGGCCACTCGGCGAGCGCTGATCGCCGATTCGTGGCAGCTGGTGATCCCGGCGGCCGGCGCCGCGCTCGCCTACGGCACGGCCGACGCGCTGGGCGGCTCCGGCTTCATCGCAGCGTTCGTGGCAGGCGTGGTGTTCCGCCTGGCGCTCGGCCGCGACCCGGACGCCCTCAACCGGCTCACCGAGGAGGTGGGCGCCGTCCTGAACGGCGTCACCTTCGTGCTCTTCGGCGCCATCCTGCTCGGACCGGCTCTCGCCGAGGTGAGCTGGCGGCTCGCCCTCTACGCGGTGCTCAGCCTCACGCTCGTTCGCATGGTGCCCGTCGTGGTCGCCATGTGGGGATCCCACGCTCGCGGCCCGACGCTCGGCTTCCTTGGCTGGTTTGGCCCCCGCGGCCTCGCGTCGATCGTCTTCGCCGTCATCGTGGTCGAGGAGTCGCAGCTTCCCCACCAGCACCTCATCCTGCTCGCGATCTACCTGACCGTTGGCCTCTCCGTCTTCGCCCACGGCGTGACCGCCGCCCCGCTCGCCGATCGCTACGCCCGCTGGTACGAAGGCCACCCACACGAATACCGCCCGCCGATGGAGAGCACCCCGGCGGACATGACCCGGCCGCGCGGACCGCATGCCACGCCGCCATCGAGCATGGAGGCAGACGACGTGCCCGCGGCCGCTCCGGTTGTCTGAGCGGACGTGGGTTCATCCCGGCGGGATGTCATCCGGCCGTGGCCGCCCGGGCATCCTTGGAGGGCGCCATCGCGGCGCCCGCGCGGCATGCTGCTGCGCGGCACGATCAAAGGAGCTGCAAATGGCTACGCTGGTGGCGATTTCCTATCCAGACGAGGGGACCGCAGACGAGGCCAAGGCGGTGGTGCAGGGCCTCGAGTCGCAGCTGATCATCCAGGCCGACCAGGTCGCTGCCATCTCGCGAGACGCGGACGGCAAGTACCACGTCAGCACCACTCATGGTGGCGCGTCGGCGGGTGGCGGCGCCTGGTGGGGTGGGTTCTGGGGGCTGCTGTTCGGTCTGCTCTTCTTCGTCCCGTTCGCGGGCCTTGCGCTCGGCGCGGGGTTCGGCGCCCTGTTCGGGCACCTCGGGAAGAACGCGATCGACAAGGAGTTCCAGGAGCGGGTGCGAGACGAGGTCAAGCCCGGCACGTCGGCCCTCTTCATGGTGATCGAGAAGGCGACGCCTGACAAGGCGATCGCGGCACTCCAGCGGTTCGGCGGCACGGTGTTCAAGACCTCGCTGTCCGAGGAGGACACCGCGAAGCTGCAAGAGGCCTTGAACCCGGCGGAGCCGGTCGGCGCAAGCCACTAACCCCGGGAGAAGCGCGCCTCTCTTGGCCGGTGGCGGCGGGATGGAAGACGTCCGGCCGCCACCGGCACTCGGAGCCGCCGCCGACACTCGACCTTGAAATCATCAGCGCCGCTGTCCTCAGCGCCGGCCGGCGTTCGGACGACGGCGGATCAGAAGAAAGGGGAACGAGATGCCCATCGTGGAGTACGGGAAGGGGGAGCCGTTCCCCGGTGTGGTGGGCCGGACGGCCGACGAGTCAACCCCGGCGTGGCCGGCGATGGCGCGGGCCCAGAAGGGGGCGCCGAATGTGGTGTTCGTCGTCCTGGACGACACGGGGTTTGGCCAGCTCGGCTGCTACGGCAGCCCGATTGAGACGCCGAACTTCGACCGGCTGGCGGCGGGCGGATTGCGCTACAGCAACATGCACACGACGGCGCTCTGCTCGCCGAGCCGGTCGTGCATCATCACTGGGCGAAACCACCACAGCAACGGGATGGCGTGCATCACGGAACTGGCGTCCGGCTTTCCCGGCTACGACGGGGTGATGCCGTTCGAGAACGGCATGCTGTCCGAGATCCTGCGCGAGCATGGGTA
>DATAEI010000176.1:0-5329 GCA_036258075.1 Gaiellales bacterium | reverse complement strand
TGCTCGACCGCGTCGTCGAGAGCGTTGTGCGTGTGCGGCGCGTCCGGGATGAGGAACGCCGGAAGGTCTCGTCGGCCTGCGCGGTCGAGCACCACGCCGGCCTTCTGCTGGTACATCGTCTTCATATCGAGCGCTCCGGAGAACCCAAACGGCGAGCGCCCGGCAAACCGGACGAAGTACCAGTGCAGGAACATCCAGTCGAACCCGAGCGGGTATGCCACGAGGACGGGCCGCCGACCACGGGCCTCCGCCTCGACCCACGCGGCGGCAGCTGCCATGGCGGCGGCGGGCTCGGCACCCTCGGTCGAAAGCCGGTCGCGATCGAGTCCAGAGACACGCACCGCGTCCGGATCGAATCCGTCTGAGATCGGCCGGAGCTCGCGGTAGAAGGTGGCTCGTTCCGGCGCCGCTGCCGCAAACGACGCTCCGTCGAACGACCCGGCGACCGCGAAGCCGAACGAGAGCATCGAGTAGTCACCCGGGATCGGGCCGTCGGACTCGATGTCGGCCGAGATGTAGAGGTCGGTCACCTGGCCCAGAGCTCGCCGAGATGCACGAACGGGTCGCCCGGCTGCCAGCGCTCGAGGAACCGGTGGATCGGCGGGCGCAGGTCGATCGAGGCCAGCTCGTTCACCGGCACCAGCCGATGTCCGCGGACGGCGCCGTCGGCGGATGCGACCGTTTCGAAACTGCGGCCCGAGACGTCGCCGTGGAAGATGATGTGGACGACGTGCTTGCGCGGCCACAGGCCCGCCGGTGCGATCGACTCGGCGATCGCGATCGGGCCCTCGAGCGCGACCCCTTCGAGGGCGCACTCCTCGGTGAGCTCCCGCGCCAGGGCCACGTGCAGCGACTCGCCCTCCTCCACCCCACCGCCGGGGAGCAGCCAGTAGGAGCGGTCGGCCTTGCGCTGCTCGCACAGGAGAACCGAGCCGCCGTGGCGCAGGAGCGCGGCGACCCGGATCCTCGGTGTGCCGCTCACGGCGGCGTGCCCACTGCGGAGGAGCCGAACCCGCGGTGCGCGCGCTCGGAGCCGGGCAGCTCGTCGGTGACGAGGATCCGAAGCTCGGGGAGCGCCAGCACGACCAGCTGCGCGATGCGGTCTCCCGGTTCGATGCGGAAGGTCTCGGACGGGTCGGTGTTGAGGACGACCACGCGGATCTCGCCTCTGTAGCCCGAGTCGATCAGGCCGGGCGAGTTGACGACGGTGATCCCGTGCCGGGAGGCGAGCCCTGAGCGCGGCTGGACGAACCCCGCGTGCCCCGGCGGGATCGCGACGGCGATGCCCGTTGCGATCGTGCGCCGCTCGCCGGGCGCGAGGTCGGCCTCCTCGACGCTCGCCAGGTCGAGGCCGGCGTCGCCTTCGTAGGCCGCCGCCGGGATCGCGGCATCGGGATGCAGGCGCCGGACGAGGAGCTCGGTCATACGCGGTAGGCCGCGAACCTTCCGATCAGCTCGCGCGGCAGGCGGGCAGTCACGAGCACGCCCTCCGCGGCATCCTCGCGGGCGGTGATCGGCGCACCGGTGCTGTAGAGCGCCGACAGCTCGCCGCCGTCCCCGTGGGGAACGAGCAGGCGCACGTCGACGTACCGGTCGGCGAAGAACTCCGCCACGCGATGCTTCAGCTCGTCGAGGTTCTCGCCCGTCTGCGCGGAGATGAGCACGGCGTCCGGGAAGCGGTTTGCGAGCCGGCGCCGCGAGAGGGCGTCGAGGCGGTCGACCTTGTTCAGGACGAGCAGGTGCGGGACGGCGTCGGCCCCGATGTCGTGCAGGACGCGCTCGACCTCCGCCAGCTGCTCGCGCAGGCCCTCCTCGCCCGCGGAGGCGTCGCCGACCATCAGGATCAGGTCGCCCGCGAGCGTCTCCTCGAGCGTTGCAGCGAACGCCTCGACGAGGCCGTGCGGGAGCTTTCGGATGAACCCGACGGTGTCGGTGACGAGGTACGCGCGGCCCTCCTCACGGAAGGCCCGCGTGGTCGGGTCGAGCGTCTCGAAGAGGCGGTCGTCGACGCGCACCTCCGAGCCGGTCAGGGCGTTCAGGAGCGTCGACTTGCCGACATTCGTGTAGCCGGCCAGCGCGACGGTCGGCATCGCGCTTCGCGTCCGCTCGCGGCGCATCACCTCACGCCGGTCTGCCACGGCGGTCAGCCGCGACTTCAGGATCGAGACACGCCGCCGCGCCATCCGCCGGTCGGACTCGAGCTGGCTCTCGCCGGGGCCTCTCGTGCCGACGCCGCCCCCGAGGCGCTCGAGGTGCTTCCACATGCCGCGCATGCGCTGCATCGTGTACTCGAGCTGGGCGAGCTCGACCTGGAGCTTGCCCTCGGCCGTGTGGGCGTGCTGGGCGAAGATGTCGAGGATCACGGCGGTGCGGTCGACCACGCGCATCTGCAGGGCATCCTCGAGGGCCCGCTGCTGGCGCGGAGCGAGCTCGTCGTCGCAGACGACCACCTCGGCCTCCACCTCGCGGACGAGCTCTCGCAGCTCGTCGACCTTGCCCGGCCCCAGATAGGTGCGCGGATCGGGGCGGCGGCGGCGCTGCGTCAAGGTCGCGACGGCGTCGACGCTCGCCGTGCGCATCAGCTCGCGCATCTCCGCGAGGCCCTCATCGCCGTCGGCGCCGGGCGGAAGGGACGCGATGACGACGCCGCGCTCGGGCGTCGGCTCGCGGGGGGCGCTGCGGGCCGCTGCCATGCGATGGAGTATACGAACGGACGCCGGGCGGCTCGGGCTCAGGCCGGGACGCGTAAGTGCTGCTCGATGCGCGCCACCGCCTCGCGCAGGCGGTCGTCGCCGATCGTGAGCGAGAGGCGCACGTACCCCTCTCCGTTAGGCCCGTAGGCGGAGCCCGGCGAGACGACGACGGCGGCCTGCTCCAGCACGAGCTCCGCGAACGACACGGAGGTATGGCCCTCCGGGACGGGCACCCACACGTAGATCGTGCCCCGCGGCGGCGCGACCTCGAGGCCGGCGGCCGCCAGCGCCTCGATCACCAGATCGCGGCGGCGGCGGTAGATCTCGCGCATGCGGGCCACGTGCTCGTCGCCCTCGGGGCCGAGGATCCGCGCCGCGGCGAGCTGGATCGCATCGAACTGGCCGGAGTCGACGTTCGTCTTGAGCTTGAGGAGCGCGGCGATCATGTCGGCATTCCCGACCGCCGCGCCGACCCGCCAGCCGGTCATGTTGTAGGCCTTCGACCACGAGAACATCTCGATCCCGGCGTCGCGGGCCCCGGGCGCCGACAGGAAGCTCGGCGCGACGTAGCCGTCGAACGTGATCTCGGAGTACGCGTTGTCGTGGACGACCGGGACGCCGCGCTCGATGCCGAACGCCGCCAGCCTGGTGAAGAAGTCGCCGTCGACGACCGCCCCGGTTGGGTTGTTCGGGTAGTTGCAGAAGAGCAGGTTGGCGCGGTCGCTGACGTCGCGGCCGATCCCGTCCAGGTCGGGCAGGAACCCGTGCTCGGCGGTGAGCGGCATGAGGTGCGGCGTTCCGCCGGCGAGGAGCGTCCCCGACGTGTAGACCGGGTAGCCGGGGTCGGCCGCCAGGCACAGCTCCCCGGGGTCGAGCATCGCGAAGCACACGTGCGCGACCCCCTCCTTGCCGCCCAGGAGCGGCAGCACCTCGCGATCGGGGTCGACCTCGACACCGAACCTGCGCGCGTAGAAGGTCGCCACGGCCTCCCGGAACGCGTCGAGGCCGCGATTCGACGGGTACTGGTGGGTCGCCGGGTCGCCGAGCTGCCGGCGCGCCTCGTCGACCAGGAGGTCGGGGCTCGGCAGGTCGGGGTCGCCGATCCCGAGTGAGATCACGTCGATCCCGGCCTTGCGGCGCTCGGACACCTTGCGCTCGAGCTCGGCGAAGAGGTAGGGCGGCAGCTGCTCGAGCCGGTGCGACGGGCGGATCACAGCCGCTCCAGACCGGCGACGAAGGTTGCCGAGAACGTCCCGTCGCACACCTGCTCCACGGGGCCCGACAGGCGCACGTGCAGGTCGTCCGAGACCTCGACGACGAGGTCGCCGCCGTCGGCGTGCACCGTGACCGGGCTCTGCGCGCGCCCGGCGACGACCGCGGCGACCGCCGCTGCGCTCGATCCCGAGCCCGACGAGAGCGTCTCCCCCGCCCCGCGCTCCCACACGCGCATGCGGATCTCCCGCTTTGCGACGGGCCGGTAGAACTCCACGTTCGCCCTGTTCGGGAACCAGGGATGACGCTCGATCGGCGCCCCGACCGCGGCCAGGTCGAGCGAGTCGACCTGCGGCTCCTCGATCACACAGTGCGGGTTTCCGAGGTTGACGAAGGTGTATGCCGGCGCGGGCGGCGGGCCGCCGTCGGGGCGGTGGTCGGCGCCCTCCAGGGACGCTGTGCCGGCGTCGATGGTCACGTCGATCCCGTCCACGACCGCCGCGATCCGCCCCTTGGGCGTCTCGATCTCGAGCTCCGAGCAGGCGTCGCGGGCGGCGATGTGGGCGGCGGCGATGCGCGATCCGTTGCCCGAGAACTCCGCTTCGGAGCCGTCGGGGTTCAGGATCCGCACGGTGCGGCCGTCGATCACCAGGATGCCGTCGGAGCCCGCACCCAGGTCGGGATGGCAGATCCGCTCGACCCGGGCCGGGGTGAGCTCAAGAGGGGCGTCGGCCGCCTCGATCACGAGGTAGGCGTTCCCGGCGCCGTGCCACTTCCCGAACCGCACCGGCGGCAGGATACCGAGGGTCACATGTCGAGCGCCGCGCCAAGCAGGATGACGCCGCCCAGGAGCGCGCAGACGACGCCGAAGCCGATCACCACCGGCCACGTCGTCGGGAGGCCCGCGACGAGCAGGATCGCCGCCCCGATGGCGATCGACATCAGGCGGTAGCGGCCGATCGTGTACGGCCGGGCCCGCAGGAAGCGGCGCCCGACGCGGTCGGCGAGCAGCAGCGCCGATCCGAGCGTGCCGAGGAGCAGCGTCGCCACGACCAGCGGTCCGACGAGCCACCGCAGCCAGCCCTCGACGTCTCCCGCGGCGACCGCCGCCAGGACTGCCACGGCGGCGGCGACCGGGGCCGCGGCGGCGACGATGACCAGGGCGTCGCGCGCCTCCCGGACCGCGTCGTGCTCCTTGGGGCGGCTCATGCCCACCCGGCGATGTCGCCGGCGATCGCGGCCGGCGCGCGGTCGGCATCGACGAACCGCACGTCCGGCAGCCGGCGCATCCACGTCCGCTGCCGCTTCGCGTACTGGCGCGTGCGCGTCTCGAGCCGGCGCCGGGCCTCGGCGGCGTCGATCTCGCCGGCCAGGAGCGCCGTCACGTCCTGGAGGCCGTGGATGCGCTCGGCCGTGAGCGAGAA
>DATAEI010000175.1:0-11332 GCA_036258075.1 Gaiellales bacterium | reverse complement strand
CGGGCTCGGCTCGCCGGCCGCCGTCTACCTGGCCGCCGCCGGCGTCGGCACGCTGGGCATCATCGACGCCGACGTCGTCGACGTCTCGAACCTCCAGCGCCAGATCCTGCACACCGTCGACCGCGTCGGCCAGCCCAAGGTGGATTCCGCCGAGACCGCGATCAAGGCGATCAACCCCGGCGTGACCGTCAACAAGTACGCCGAGCGGCTGACCTCCGAGAACGTGCTCGACATCATCACCGGCTACGACGTGATCGTCGACGGCACCGACAACTTCCCCACGCGCTATCTGCTGAACGACGCCAGCCTGGTCGCGGGGATCCCGGTCGTGCACGGCTCGATCTACCAGTTCGAGGGCTCGGTGACCGTCTACAAGCCGCACGAGGGCCCCTGCTACCGCTGCCAGTACCCCGAGCCGCCGCCGCCGGAGCTCGCTCCGAGCTGCGCCGAGGGCGGCGTCCTCGGCATCCTCCCGGGCGTCATCGGCACGCTCCAGGCGACCGAGGCCGTGAAGCTCCTGCTGGGGATCGGCGACCCGCTCGTCGGCCGCCAGCTCCGCTACGACGCGCTCACGATGGAGTTCGTCGAGCTCAAGATGCACCGCGACCCGGAGTGCCCGGTCTGCAGCAAGGATCCCAGCGAGATCGAGTTCATCGACTACGAGCAGTTCTGCGCCATGCCCTCCCGGGCCGTGGCTCGACCCGAGGAGGCCGTCGCCTAAGTGTCCACCGTCCGCATGCCCCCGATCCTTCGCCAGGCGGTCGGCGGAGCTCGTGAGGTCGACGCCTCGGGCGCGACCGTCCGCGAGGTGCTCGCCGATCTCTCCGACCGGTTCCCCGGCGTCCGCTCGCACCTGCTCGACGACTCCGGCGACCTGAACCGGTTCGTGAACGTGTACGTCAACAATGAGGACGTCCGCCTCGGCGACGGCATGGATACCGCCGTCTCGACGGACTCGACGCTGATCGTGCTGCCCGCGATGGCCGGGGGCGCTCCGTGAGCTGCCTCCAGACCGTCCGCGGCGCGGCGCTCTCGGCTGTAGGGGACACGCCGCTCGTCGAGCTGCCGCGCATGTCGCCGAACCCCGACGTGCGCATCTTCGCGAAGCTCGAGGAGCAGAACCCGACCGGCTCGATGAAGGACCGCGTGGCGCTCCAGATGGTCGAGGCGGCCGAGGAGACCGGCGAGCTCGAGCCGGGCCGGCGGATCCTCGAGCCGACGAGCGGGAACACCGGCATCGCGCTTGCGATGATCGGCAAGGTCAAGGGCTACCCGGTGACCGCGGTCATGCCCGAGTCGGCGACGCCGGAGCGGGTGGAGCTCCTGCGCATGTACGGCGCGGAGATCGTCTTCTCGCCCGGCAACCTCGGCTCGAACGGCGCCGTCGCGATGGCGCGCTCCATGGCCGAGCGCGATCCCTCGGTGTTCATGCCCTTCCAGTACGCCAACCCGGCCAACCCCGCGGCGCACTACTGCGGCACCGCGCTCGAGATCCTCGAGCAGGTGCCCGACGGCGAGGTCGATGCGTTCGTCGCGGGCCTCGGCACCGGCGGCACGCTCATGGGTTGCGCCCGCCGCCTCCGCGAGACGAACCCGGACGTCCAGATCATCGCTGCCGAGCCGCTCCAGGGCGACCCGGTGATGGGCCTTCGCAGCCTCGAGGACGGCTATACGCCGCCGATCCTCGACATCACCCAGCTCGACCGCAAGGTGCTCGTCTCGAACTCCGAGGCAGTCCGGACGCTGCGCGACCTCCTGAACGAGGAGGGCGTCTTTGCCGGCGTCTCCGCCGGCGCCGCGCTGGCCGTGGCCCGCAAGACGGCGGCCCGGATGGACGGCGGCAACGTGGTGGTCGTCTTCGCCGACGGCGGCTCGAAGTACCTCTCCGCGGGCATCTACACGAAGCCCGAGGACGAGCTCGACCGCGAGATGGAAGAGCGCGTCTGGTGGAGATCCCGGCGGCGGTGCGCGACGAGATCGTCGCGCACGCCCGGGCAGGGCTGCCCAACGAGGCGTGCGGCATCCTCGCCGGCAGCGGCGACCGCGTCGAGCGCTTCTTCCCGGCCGAGCCCGACGAGCCGAGCCCGTTCTACTACCGGATCGAGAGCCGCGACCAGATCCGGATCATGAACGAGATCGACGACGCGAACCTCGACCTGGTCGGGATCTACCACTCGCACGTCGCCTCGCCCGCCTATCCGTCACGGACGGACGCCGAGCAGGCCTTCTGGCCCGATGCGGTCTATGTGATCGTCTCGCTTGCCGGCGGCGGCGCCGAGGTGCGCGGATTCCGGATCCGCGACATGGAGGTCAGCGAGGAGCCGATCGAGGTCGGCTAGGCCGCGCCGGACTGAGGGATGTCCTCCTCGACCGGCACCGGCGCGACGGGCCGGCCCTCGAACTCCGTCGTGAGCGCGACGATGGTCTTCGTGCGCTCCACCGAGTCGAGCGCGCGGATCTCCCACAGCACGTGCTCGAGCGCTCGGGTCGACTCGGCCCGCACCTTGAGCAGGAGGCTCTCCTCGCCCGCTATGTGGTGGCACTCCTCGACGAACGGCCAGCGCTCGAACGCGTCCTCCAGCCCGCCGCGCGGCCGCGCGCTCTGCGTCACGAGCACGAACGCCGTCACGCCCGCGCCGAGCTTCTCGGGATCGACGACCGCCTTGTAGCCCGTGATGACCCCGCGCGCCTCGAGCTTCTTCACGCGCTCGTGCACGGCGGCGGGGCTCAGGCTCACCTCCTGGGCGATCTGGGCGAACGTGGCCCGCCCCTCCTGCTGGAGCACCGCGATGATGGCCAGATCGGTGTCGTTCAGCCCTTTCACGGGTACCGAACACCATAGCTAGGCTTGTGGCCGGACGACGCGGGAGGTACAGGATGGCAGCGCTCGAGCAGCAGGAGCTGGACGTTGAGGTGGGAAAGCTGGAAGGCTGGGAGGTGCGCGACGGCGCGCTCCAGAAGGAGTTCGCCTGCGGCGACTTCAACGGCTCGATGGAGTTCGTGAACCGGGTCGCCGACGCGGCGAACGCCGCCGACCACCACCCCGACGTGGCCATCTCGTGGGACACCGTCACGTTGCGCTGGGTGACCCACAGCGAGGGCGGGATCACGCCGTCCGACGTGCGGATGGCCCGGAAGAGCGACGAGCTGGCGGGCTAGCCCGTCGCCTCGCCGCCCTCGCTGTCGCGGGCCGGCGCGCCGGCCGTCGAGAGCGTGACGTCGACCTCGATGATGCGCGGTCCGTCGGTCGAGGAGACCTCGAACCGGGCCCCGTTGAAGCCGACGGAGTCGCCGACCTTGGGCGCCCGTCCGAGCTCGCCGAAGACGAAGCCGCCGACCGTGTGGTAGTCGTCGACCGGGAGATCGGTGCCGAAGCGCTCGTTGAACTCCTCGATCGGGAACGAGCCGCCGATGCGCACGCGGCCGCGCCCGATCCGAAGGACGCCCGCCTCCGGCCGGTCGAACTCGTCGCCGATCTCGCCCACGATCTCCTCGAGCAGGTCCTCCAGCGTCACGAGCCCCTCGACGGAGCCGTACTCGTCGACGACGATCGCCATGTGGTTGGACGTCCCCTGGAATTCCGCCAGGAGCTCGTCAAGGTGCTTGGTCTCGGGGACGACGATGGCGGGGCGCAGGATCGCGCGCAGGTCGACGCGCTCCATCCCGCGGTCGTGCAGGGCCGAGAAGAGGTCGCGCACGTGCAGGATCCCCAGGATGTCGTCGAGGTCCTCCTCGAACACGGGATAGCGCGTGAACGGGTGGTCGAGCACGACCCGCAGCGCCTCGGCCACCGGCAGCTCGACCGGCACCGCGATGACGTCCGGACGCGGCACCATCACGTCGGCCGCGTCCTTGTCGGCGAACTCGAAGACGTTGTGGAGCATCTCCTGCTCCTCGGCCTCGAGCACGCCCTTCTCGCGGCTCGCGGTCACGAGCATCTTCAGCTCCTCCTCGGAGTGCACGAGCGACAGCCCGCTCGGAGCCGTGACGCCGATCCAGCGGAGCACCGCGTTCGACGACTTCACGAGCACCCAGATGAAGGGCCGGAAGAGCGCGTAGAACCAGTTGATCGGCCCGGCCACGAGCAGCGAGACGCGCTCGGCGTGCTCGAGCGTGAACGACTTCGGCACGATCTCGCCCATCACGACGTGGAAGAAGCTCAGGACGACGAACGCGAGGATGACCGCGATCGTCGTCGCCACCCCGGTGTGCCAGCTCTGCGGCAGGAGATCGAGCGGCTTTCGCAGGATCTCGGAGACCACCGGCTCGCCGATGGCGCCGAGCGCCAGGCTGGAGAGCGTGACGCCCAGCTGGATCGAGGAGATGAACCGGGGTGGGTTGTCGACCAGCCGCAGCACCCTGGTCGCCGCACGGCTGCCCTGCGCCTCCAGCTCCTGGAGTCGCGTCCGGCGGACGGTGACGAGGGCGTACTCGGCGGCGACGAAAAAGCCATTCGCCGCAATGACCAGCGCCACGGCCACGAGCTCGAGGGCGGTTGTCACCTGGTACTCGGCACGTCGTCGCTCAAGCGATGTGAGTATAGTCGGCGGCCCTCAAGCTTCGAGGCCCGCATGCCGAAGACTTCCGGCAGGGACGGACCCCCAGGGCGACGAATCCCGACCGGAGCCGCACGAACTCGTGCTAACGGCCGGACGCCGAACTGCCGATACCCTTGCCGAAGCGCGAGCGACCCTGACTACTGGAGCACTTGTGGCCGAGCCAATCACGTGTCTGATCGTCGATGACCATGAGGTGGTGCGCGAGGGACTTCGCCTTGCGCTCTCCCGCACCGAGAACATCCGCGTGGTCGGCGAGGCTGCCGACGGCGGTGCCGCGGTCGCGCTGGCCAAGCGCCGGCGTCCGAACGTCGTCATCATGGACGTCCGCATGCCCGGGACCGACGGCCTCCAGGCCGCCCGCGAGATCACCGCGGACGTGCCTGAGGCAGCTGTTCTCATGTTCACCGCCTACGGCGAGCGCAGCCTCTTGACGCGCGGCCTCGAGGCGGGGGCCAAGGGCTACATCCTGAAGGAGGCGCCGCACCAGACGCTGGTGCGCGCGATCCAGAAGGTGGCCGGTGGCGACGGCTACGTCGACCCGGCACTCATGCCCGCGTTCCTCACCAAGGAACGCGAGCACATGCTCACCGCCCGCGAGCGCGAGATCCTCCAGCTCCTGGCCGACGGCATGTCCAACGCGGACGTCGCCGGCAAGCTCTTCATCAGCCAGGAGACCGTGAAGAGCCACGTGCGGCATATCCTCTCCAAGCTGGAGGCGGACACCCGCACACATGCTGTCGCCATCGCTCTCCGACAAGCAATCATCGACTAGCACCCCGGTTCCGCCGCGTGGGCGCTACGCCCAGGCGGGCGTCCTCGGCGTGGTCGCGATCGCGGTTCCCGTGGTCGTCTACGTCGTCGCGTCGCAATTCGCCGCCACCCCGGTGGCCATCATGGCCGCCGGCGCGGTCGTGATCCTGGCACTCGGCGGTGTCACGTTCTGGTCGGTTCGCCGCGACGCGCTCAGGCGGCGCTCGGCCGAGGACTGGCACCGGCGCCTGCGCCGGGAGCTGATCGACCAGGGCGCGTTCCTGGACGGGCTCGTGGGCGGCCTGGGGACGATGTCCTCGACGCTCGCCCCGGCCCAGGTGCTGGAGCGGGCCGCCGACCAGGCCCACCGGCTGCTCGCGCCCGACGCGACGGTGCTGCTCGTCCCGGCGGCGAACGGAGACGGCCTGCGACCGGCCGCGGCCCGCGGCATCGCCCTCGGCCCGATCGCCGACGTCGTCGTCGACACCACCGACTCTGCCCGGTTCACGCCCGTCGCAGACAGGGGCGGCGGCGACGCGCTGAGCGCGCGCCTGCGCCCGACGGCCCGGCTGACCGTGCCGATCATCGCCGCCGAGGAGCTGCGCGGCCTGCTCGTCCTCATGCGGCTGCGCGGCGACGAGCCGTTCGGCCCCGCCCAGCTCAGCCAGGCGTCGGTCCTGGCCGACTTCGCCGCCACGGCGGCGACCAACGCCCACCTCTTCGCACGCGTCGAGTCGCTCCTCGCGCAGGCCAAGATGCGCGAGGCCGAGCGGGCGGAGCTCTCGCGCAGGGTGGTCTCGGCCGAGCAGGACGAGCGCCGCAGGCTCTCGCTCTTCCTCCACGACGGCCCGCTCCAGACGATGTCGGGCATCGCCATGATGCTCGATGCGGTGGCCGAGGACACGGCCTCGGGCCAGCTCGAGAGCGCGATCTCCGTGCTCGAGACGGCGCGCGAGCGCCAGCGGGGAGTGGTGCGGTCGATGCGCGAGCTCTCCTTCGCGCTCGAGCCGTGGGTCCTGCGCGACCGCGGATTCGTCGCCGCGGTGGGCGCGCTCGCCGACGAGCTTCAGCGCAGCCATCACGTCCAGATCGATCTCGACGTGGAGGCGGCGGCGGATCTCCCGCCCGACGACCAGGTGTTCCTCTACCAGATCGTCCGTGAGGCGGCCCAGAACGCCGTGAAGCACGCCTCGCCGACCACGGTCACCGTCGCGGTGACGGGCGGCCCCGAGGCGGGCTACGACGTGCGGATCCGCGACGACGGCACGGGGTTCACCGGGGGCCCGGAGGACGACCTGCCCCACCACGGCCTGGCATCGATGCGCGAGCGGGCCCAGATCCTCGGGGCGAAGCTGAAGGTCGACTCGGTGCCGGGCGCGGGCACGACGGTCGAGCTGCACGTGGCGGGCGGCAAGAGCGATGCGGCGTAGGCGGCCCGACGCGTTCGAGGCCGGCCTGGCCGACCTGGTGGCCGCCGGCGAGTCGGGCGTCGACCTCGCGGGGGTGCTGGACGCCGCCCGCCGGGCCGCATCCGCCGCGGCCGACGGCGCCGAGTCGTCGGCCTACGCCATCGCCGAGGACGGCGCGAACCTGCGGCTCGCCGGCGGGCCGGGCCCGGACGAGCTCCCGGTCCCCGCCGATCCGGAGCCGCGCCACGAGCGCGATGCCTGGACGGTGCCGCTCATCAGCGCGCGGCGCACCGTGGGCTGCCTGGTGGTGCGCGCGCCCGCGGCGGCCGACATCCGGCGCGTCCAGCTCGTCGCGGGGATCGCGGCCCAGGCCGTCGAGGTGGCGCGGCTGTGGGAGGCGGTGGCCGGCGGCGCGAGCCACGACCCCCTGACGGGCCTTCCCGGCCACCGCTCGTTCGACCGGGTGCTGGCGCGCGAGCTCTCGCGCGCGATGCGCACCGGCGACTCCGTCGCCGTCGGCGTCGTTGCGGTCGACGGCCTGGCCCAGCGAACCGAGTCCGACGGCCATACCGCGGCCGACGAGCTCCTGCGCACCGCGGCGCGATGCTTCGGCGCAGGCGTGCGGCCCTACGACACGGTCTGCCGCCTCGGGGCCGACGACTTCGGGCTCGTCCTGCCGGCGATGGAGGCCGAGCCGGCCCGGGCGCTGATCGAGCGCCTGGCCGCGGCGTTTGCGGTGTCGTCCGGCGGAGCGACGGTCTCGGCGGGCGTCGCGGCGTTCCCCGCCAACGGCGACACGCAGGCCGAGCTCATGCGGCTCGCGACGGGGGCGCTCTACTGGGCCCGGCGCGGCGGCGGTGGACGGGCTGTCGCCTACGACGCCGACGTCGTCGAGGCGCTCTCGGGCGAGGAGCACGCCCGCCGGCTCGAGCGCGACACCTACGAGCGCACGCTCCGGGCGCTGGACGCCGCGCGCGGCCACTCGGCGACCGCACGGGCGGTCAGCGACTACGCAGGCCATCTGGCGGCCGAGCTCGGCTTCCCGCCCGAGCGGGCCGACCGGCTGCGGATGGTCGCCTTCCTCTACGACGCCACGGCGCCCGGCGCGGAGCCGCGCGAGCGGGCCCGGGTCGCGGCCCGGGTCGCGTCGAGCGCGCTCGACGCCGAGGCCGCCGGCTGGCTCGAAGCGCCCGCCAACGGCAGCGCCGACGCCCCGCTCGAGTCGCGGGTGATCGCCCTGGCCGCGGCGTTCGTCGAGGCCGGCGGCCACACCGGGAGCGCCGGCGCCGGCCGCGCGCTCGCCGAGCTCTGGCAGCGGCGCGAGGAGTTCGATCAGCACTGCATGCGCGCGCTCGAATCGCTGCTCGCAGCCCGCGAAGCGGGCTAGCGGTAGCGGTCGTCGCCCTGCGCGATCGCGGTGACGATCTCGTCGTGCAGGGCCGCCGTCCGCGCCGCCTTCGCGGCCTTCTTGCTCCAGGCCGCCGCGTTCCTCGCGGTGACCCGGATGTAGTGCGGCGGGACATGGTGGCCGTCCGCCGCCGAGTAGGTGATCTTGCAGATCGCGGTCATGGTTCCCGCCTCCAGCGTACGCGCACGACGGTGACCCGGAATCGGGGAATCCCCCTAGCCGCCGGCGGCATCGACCGCAGTCCCACGCCGGACTTCCACCACCCGCGTGCACCCGATCGCGCGGATGAACTCGCGGTCGTGGGTGACCGCCACGATCGTCCCCCGGAACTGGCGCAGCGCCTCCTCGACCACGTCCATCGAGTCGAAGTCCAGGTGGTTCGTGGGCTCGTCGAGGAGGAGGAGCTCGGCGCCGCTCGAGACCAAGACGGCGATCAGAAGCCGCGAGCGCTCGCCGGGGCTGAGCGTCCCGATGGGCCGGTGGAGCTGATCCTGCTCGAAGAGGAAGTGGCCGAGGAACGCCCGCGCGTCCTCCTCGTAGGCGACCACGCGCGACCGGTAGAACTCGAGCACGCCGCGGTCGAGCGGCAGGCCGTGGTGCGACTGGGGAAGGACGGCGAGCGCGGCATCCACCTCCCGCCGGCCGTGCGACGGCTCGATCTCGCCCGAGAGCAGGCCGAGGAGCGTCGTCTTGCCCGCGCCGTTCTCCCCCACGACCGCAACCCGCTCCCGGCCCTTGATCGCCAGGTCGACGCGGCCGAGCACCGGCCGGCCGCCCAGCTCGGCGCCCGCGCCCTCGAGGAGCGCCAGCCGCCGCCCCCGGGTCGAGACGCCGTCGAGCGAGAGCGTGAAGCTCGGCGCCTTCTCGGGATGCGCGATCCACTCGGCCTGCGCCATCTGCCGCCGCAGTCGTCGCTCGCGGGCCTTGGCCTTCTTCGCCACCTTCTTCGCATAGCGCTTGAGCTTGTCCGATCCGAGGCCGCCCGCCGTCCGCTCGGTGTGGAGCGCCTGGCCGCGGGTGCGGGCGATGTCGGCCTCGAGCTGGCGCCGGTAGCGATCCTGCGCGCGGAACTCCTCGAGCATGCGCTCGTACCGGCGCACCTTCTCGGCCCGGTACTCGGTGTAGCCGCCGGTGTAGGTGACCGGCTCGTCGGAGACGCCGTCGAGCTCGAGGATGCGCTGGACGGTGTTGTCGAGGAAGCGGCGGTCGTGGCTTACGACCAGCGCGGCCCCCGGGAAGCCGCCGAGGAACGACTCCAGCCAGCGCAGGCCGCCCAGGTCGAGGTGGTTCGTCGGCTCGTCGAGGAGCAGGATCGTCGGCCGCGAGAGCAGGACGCCGGCCAGCATCACGCGGGCCTGCTCGCCGCCCGACAGCTCGCGGAACCGCGCGCCCGTCGGAAGGTGCGCGATCGCGAGGTGGCCGCGGGCGTCGTCGATGGCGGCGTGGAACGTCCATCCGTCGAGCGCGGCGAAGCGCTCCTGGACGGTCCCGTACTCGGCGAGCTCGCTCCGGGCGCCGCCGGTCTCGCGCATGCTCGCCTCGAGGGCCCGCATGCGCTGGTCGAGCTCGTAGACCTCGCCGATCGCCCGGCGCAGGAAGTCGTGCACCGTCAGGTCGGCGTCGGGCGCCTGCTGGTGGAGCAGCCCGATCCGGTCGTCGGGGCCGGTCGTCACCGTGCCGGAGTCGGCGCGCTCGATGCCCGCCAGGATGCGAAGGAGCGTCGACTTCCCGGTGCCGTTGGGGCCGACCAGGCCCGCGCGCTCGCCGCTACCGAGGGTGAAGGTGGCGCCGCTGAAGAGCGGCTCGGCGTCGTGCGCCTTGCACAGCGAGTCTGCTTTCAGCACGAGCGCCCATACCTCTCACCGGCAGTCTAGACCGCGGGGCCCGGCCCCGCCTACCGTCGCCGGCGCCGCTTGGTGCGAAGCCGGGCCGCGATCGCGGCCTCGGGGCGGGGTGTGGGCGTGTGCGCCGGCCCCTCCGGGGCGCCCGCGGCCGTCGCCGGGGCCGGTGACGCCGGTCGGCGCCTGCGGAAGAGCAGCACGAAGAGAATCCCCGCGACGATCGTCACGGCGGAGGCGACCCACACGTTCAGGCGCTGGCCAAGGTAGTGGTGGGCCGGGTCGATCCGGAGCGTCTCCACCCAGATCCGCTCGAACGAGTAGAGCGTGGCGTAGAGCGCGAACACGGTTCCCATCGGCACCTCGCGCCAGTAGCGGCGGGTGAACCACATGAGGATCCCGAAGATGACGAGGCTGCCGAGCGACTCGTAGAGGAACGTCGGGTGGAAGGTCTGGCCCTCGTGGTAGGGCAGCTGGGGATGGTCGATCTTGACCGCCCACGGCAGCTTCGAAGGGCGCCCGTAGAGCTCCTGGTTGAAGTAGTTCCCCCAGCGGCCCAGCGCCTGCGCCAGGATCAAGCCGGGCGCGATGCAGTCGGCCACCGACCAGAAGCGCAGGCCGACGCGGCGGCAGCCGATCCACGTCCCGAGCATGCCGCCGAGGACGGCGCCGTAGATGCCGAGCCCGCCCTTCCAGATCTTGACCATGTCGATCAGGTGGTGCTGGAAGGCGCCCCAGTCCGTGACCACGTGGTAGAGGCGGGCGCCGATCAGGCCGAGCGGAACCACCCAGACGGCGATCGAATACGCCAGCTCCGGGTCGTATCCGCGCCGGCGGAACTCCCGCCGCGCGATCCAGCCCGCGAGCAGCACGCCGGCGGCGAGCAGGACGCCGTACCAGCGCACCTGGAAGCCGCCGGCCTTGAACAGGAACGGGTCGCCCGGGCTCGGGATCTCGAGCAGGATCACGCGCGAGAGGTTAGCGCCGATGCGCGGCAGCTTGTGCCTTCCAGCGGCTGGACGGGAAGCCGATTCTGCGCTACCACGTGACCAGGCCGCCAGCGCGGCCGGCGGGCATCCCGAACCCCTGCGGGACGCCCCGGCTCCGGCTTAAAGAATTGCCCGGCCGGCGCCGATGAGTCCCAGTGCACGACCCCCAATTCCGGTGATGCCGGCCTCCGTAGGCTGCGTCATCGCCGGCCTCACCGCCCGCACGGAAAGGAGCAGTCGAGGTGACAACGCCGACGTTGAGCCGAAACATCGTCATCTCGGTCGTCCTCGCCCTCGCGGCGGCCGTCGCCCTCGTCCTCTACACGAACCACGTGCAGGACTCGGCCACGTCGGCCGGCGACGCCGTGCGCGTCGTGGT